>JAKAFK010000092.1 GCA_021817985.1 Pseudomonadota bacterium
GCACACAAGCTCAGCCTCCTCTCCAATGCCGATCTTGCTCAACCCGCAAAGGTCGCATAGTCAGAAACAAGGCAATGAACCGCGCCGAAGTTCAACATCGGCCGGGACATCCCCTCAACCGCGCCGTTGGTTCCTCAGTCCTTGCGTGCTCCAGATGTGCATCATGTGCCCGCAGGATCATTCCGGGATCCGACACTGGTGCGAGTAGTTCGGCATATGAGCCTGCCTCTGGCAGGGGCGCCGCTTCGGCCTTCGCGGCATACAAGGGGGCGGCGGCAGCCAGCCCGGCAATCGCCCCAATAAGTCCGATCGTCTTGCGTTCCATCAACGGTCTCCTTTCGATCGCTGATGTCAGCAGAATGCGGTGCCGCGGCTTTTGTGTGGCTTCCCACATGATAGCTTCTGTACTTCTATGTCATGCGCGGATGGCGCCCGCGGGCGTCATCCTGTTTGACCGCACAAAAAAAAACGCCCGGGAGCTACGGCACCCGGGCGTTCTGCCTTCCGGCTATCGAATGCGCCTCACTTCATCTGCGCGCCGGCACCTGCAGATACGCTCAGCCCGATGCGACTGGCGAGGCCGCGATTGCTCCGGGCCTCGCTCACGATATGATCATATTCCGACACTGACATCCCATGGCTCCTGATGACCCGAATACGTTCAGCCCGCGCCTTGGCCTCAATGGCATGGCGGCGGCTGGTCGTCTTCGCTGTCCGCATCTCACGGTGCTCACGCGATTCGAGAGCGGCGATCTGCCTGGTTGCCAATCTCGCCTTGGATATAGTGGCCGCCGAGAAATCGGCAGACGTTGCTTCGGCAGATCTTGCCATGCCATTCGCCTGCGCGCCCACCCTGCTCGTCACGCCCGCGGCGGTTGAGCCGACCGCACCGCCGACATTCCCGGCCGTCGACCGTGCGGCACCCAGCGTGCTGCCGACCAGCCCGCCGGCACCGGCGTTTGCTCCGACACCCACAGAGGCGCCGACACCGGCCTGGCCTCCGGCAGATGTCTGGGCGAGGGCACTGCCGGCAGTCAGCATCACGATGAGCGCTGACGACGTAATGAGGGTGCGAGATTTCATGGATCGTGGGTCTCCTTGCTATGGCGCCGCGCGATGCGCGGCTGGAGACCGGTGTGCAGAGTGTTTGTGGTTGCCGTTGGGCATAATTTCCAACGGTTTTGTGAATTATGTGTTGAACGTCCTGCGAGACCCAGCCTCGTCGATCACCCCTTCTGCCGGCACACCGCCAGGATCTCGAGCATCACCGAGCGAGGCAGCACCTCCTCGACATAGCTCATCGTCCCAAGCCGGGCGCAGTCCCGGCCGTCCGAACCCTGGCCATGGAAGACGCACCCGTCGCCCTGGTAGAGCAGGCAGACGATCGATGCGCCACGCGTCCAGAAGATCGCGACCGCTCCAGTGCTGTAGTGCACGACCTCGATCGGTGCCGGCGGCTGGACCGCACCAAGCAGAATGTCCTCCCAAGGCCGCGTCGGAAAATGCCGCCCGAGATGATCTCGAGCCTCGATCATCGCGGGCACGCTCTTCGAGAGTCCGAATGTCGCGGAGAAATCGATTTTCTGGTCGGAATTACTGCTCATGACGCGCCCGGTTGAACGCGGCCATCATCTCAGCCGCTCATCAGACATAGGAGAAACGGTGGCCCGATTCCAATGAATCCTGCTCGCGGCTTGTTGGAGGAGTCGTTGGAAAATTCGAAATAAATTTGGATTTATCGACTGAAGTCCTGCTGCATCCGTCCTTAGTCCCTTTCATATCTGGCGCCGATACTGCTGTGTATGAGCACGACCCAGCGCAGACGCCCGCCGACGCAATTCATCGGCGCGACAGACGATGATGTCCCCGAGGTTGCGGAGATCGTCGCGGAAAGCCGCAAGGCCGAGATCGGTACTGGCCAGCCCATCCGCGTGGCCGGATCACAGCGGGCCGCGCCCGCCGGGCAGCCCGTGCAGCCTCAGGACGATGAGTCTGTTCTGCCCGCCCAGCCGGCTCAAGCTGCCAATTCGGCAGAGCAACCTGTCGAACTCAGTCCGTCGCAGAAGAAGGGCCTGGCGGTGCTCGATGCGTGGATCGCCGCGGAGGTCCTGACGCCGGAGACCGTGAAGGACCTGAAGGATATCGTCTCGGGCCGCGAGCGCGACATGGCGGCGCTCGATCTCGTCCACGGAGATGCGCTGCCGTGGGAAGAGGGCTATCCGGAGACAGAGTTCCCGAACTTGCGTGCTGGCTACCTCGCCTATGATGTCATCTTCGGGTCGATCCCGGAAGCCAAGGCAGCCGTCAGGCTCGAGGAGGTCTATGGCCAGAGCTTTGGAGATGGTGGCGCCGGGTCGGGCGTTTCGATTCTCGCCACGCTCCGCGTGGCGCCGAACGGCACGCTCGATCTCAAGGAGGGGGGGTCGCCATTCTCTGTATCGGCCTACGGATGGGGGCTCGTGCGCGCGCTGAACCGGGATCTGGGCGCAATGCCAGGCTGGAAGCGTGCCGCCGCTGACATCAGCAAGAGTTTCCGCGATTTGTTCGACGACCGGTTTAAGGACAAGCCGATCGACAAGGCTGCCATCCTCGAGATCTACTACTGGATGCTCGACAGCCTGGGGTTCGATGAGAAGCTGGTCTCACGGCCATCACGAGAGTCCGACGTGGTCAGCAAGCCCGCGAAGGTGATCGGTTACTACCAGAGGGTAAGCCCTGACGGCACGCCGGTGCCGAAACAGCGAATGCCCGACGCCCTGATCATGAACAGCTTTTTTCTCAGCGACCTGCTCGACGCCCGTCGCGATCTGGCGAAGGGTATCGAGCAGCCTCTCCTCGACCGGTATCTCGGCGTGAAGGAGCAGGTGCGCCGGATCAACATTCTCGAGGACCCGAAGGCCATCAACACGCTGCTGCGCCCCGGGTTTTTCCCGGAGGGGAAGTGGCCACACGCGGGCCGCAACCAGCTGGTCACTATGCAGCAGTCGATCATCAATTATGCGCTGCACCCCGCGCAGGCCCGCCGGAACAAGGTGATCGGTGTCAATGGTCCACCGGGCACCGGAAAGACCACTTTGCTGAAGGATGCTGCCGCGGCGCTGATCGTCCGTCGCGCTATCGCGATGAGCGATTTCATCCACCCCTCCCACGCCTTTCGTGTATACGGATCCGGAGGAACGCGTTCCTCCGGGCGCGCCGGCCCATCCTTGTTCGAGCTCGATCCCAAGCTGATCGGCTTCGAGATGCTGGTTGCCTCCTCGAACAACGGCGCAGTCGAAAACGTCTCGACCGAATGGCCGGACAATGGCGCGATCGCTGATGATGCGACAACCAGATACTACCCGGGAACAGCATCCAGGCTGCATGAGCGCGAGAGCTGGGGGCTGGTCTCGGCCGCGCTCGGCAATTCGGCAAACCGGGCGAAATTTCGTGACCAATTCTGGTTTGATGAAGACTGGGGTCTCAGGAACCAGCTCGCTCTGGCAGCCGGCCGCTCGCCGGTCATCGTGGATAAGAAGACTGGAGCGAAACGGATCCCCGCCTCCTTTGAGGCACACCGGCCCGCGCGTGGCCGGCATGCGGCGCTGGAGCGCTGGAACCGGGAGCGGGATCGCTTCCTGCAGCTGCTCGACACGGTCAGGAAAAGCCTGTCTGACGTAAACAAGGCGGCGACCGGTGAACTCGACCAGAGTGACCCTTTTCACTTCCATACCTCCTCGCCGTGGCTTTCCGGTGCAGACCACAGACAGCGCGAGGATCTGTTCGAGGCGGCAGTCGATCTTCACCGCGCCTTTATGGAGGGTGCGGCCACGGAAGTCGGCTCCAACCTCTCGGCGGCGATGGAACTCCTCGCCGGTCGGTTTAACGGGCGGAAGCCGAAAGTCGTCCAGTCTGTCCTCAGTACGCTCTTCATCGCGGTTCCGGTCTTGTCGACCACCTTCGCCAGCGTCCGCAGGATGCTGCGCGACGTTGAAGAGCCGATGATCGGCTGGTTGTTCATCGACGAGGCCGGACAGGCAACGCCGCAATCGGCGGTCGGCGCGATCAAGCGCAGCCGGAACGCGCTCGTTGTGGGCGACCCGATCCAGGTCGAGCCCGTCGTCACGCTGAACGAACCCATGGTCGTCGAGATCGCAAAGGCGATGGGCATCGACCATGAGGTCGATATGGCGCCTTGGGGGTCCGTGCAGACCTTCGCGGACGGGGCATCCGAAGTGTTCGCCGAATACCCGTGCGAGGGTGGCTCACGCCGGGTCGGCATGCCGCTGCTGGCTCATCGACGGTGCGCCGAGCCGATGTTCTCGATCTCGAACCAGATCGGCTACGGCGGCCTGATGGTGAACGCCAAGCGGCCTTCGCCCTCCGCGATCCGGGATGCCTGCGGGCCGTCGCGCTGGATTGATGTCCACGACCCCGTGGACGAGAAATGGTCCGAGCAGGAGGGCATGGTCGTTTTCAATCTCCTCCGCGATATCGTCGCCCGCGGTGGCAAGCTCGACCTCTACATCATCAGCCCCTTCCGGATCATCGAGAGCCGGCTGCGCGACATGGTCATCCAGAACCATGCCGGGATCGGCATCTCCTTCGCCGAGGCCCGCGAGCTGACCCGACGGATCGGCACCGTGCACAAGGTCCAGGGTCGGGAGGCGGAAGGTGTCATCTTCGTGCTGGGCCATCAGGGCGAGGCATTCAAGCGGGCACGCGGCTGGGCGGGCGGGCGCCCGAACATCGCGAACGTCGCCGTCACGCGGGCCAAGGAAGTCCTCTACATCGTCGGCAACCGCGCCGACTGGAGCGAGGCCGGGTACTTCCACACCGTCGAGCAGGTGATGGACGAGTTCACCCGTCAGCACGGCATCGCCGCCGGCGATGGCCTCGCGGTGCCGCCTGCGCCCATCCGAGAGGAGCAAGCGGAAGCGCCGGCGCCGGTTCTCGAGGATCACGAATCCATCTTCGATCTCGATCTCGGCCTCGGCCTGGGTTGAGCAGAACTCGATTCAGGCAGGGAGTTCGCGATGCGCGCGGCACGGACAGGCAAGGAAAGCACGGGCTTCTTCCGGATCGGGGAGGCCAGCGAGGTGGGCGGTCTGGTGCTCGGCGGCGACTATTGCGCAGAACACGAGTCCGGGATCGAGGAGCTCCGCCGGGAGTTCGGGATCTCCAGCAAGGCTCCGCCCGGCATAGAGCGGTACCGGATATCCGGACTGTCGAGCCGGTCGGCACTGGTGTTTTGCGACCGCCCGGACCTCGACCAGTCGATCCTCTGTTGCTCGCACCCGTCCAATGTCTCCCAGCTAGTCGGCAAGCCCGGCATCACCGGTGGCCTCGCAACGCGGCACGAGGGATTCGACATCGTGGTCGCCGACCGTGTGGTCGCCTTCCTTCCGACCTGGCGGGACAAGGACGATAGGGTGCGGGTCCTGCCTGTCCATTCGAAGGCCGCCGACCGGGAAGCCTGGAAGGCGTACAACGCAGGGATCATCGGGGCCTGGAGCGAGCGGTCGTTCATGGTCCGGGCACTCGGTGAAGAGGCCCGCCGGGATCTCGAGGCGGTCTACAACGCGTTCCTGGGCTGTGACATCGCGCTCAGCACAACGCGCGCCCTCACGCCTTTTGGCCGCGGTGGCCTGGCGATCGTGATTGCCTCACGGATCCAGCCGGCCGACCTCGACCGTCTGCGCGAGCAGGACGAGGATCAGGACCTCCTCGATGCGACGTTCAAGGCCACCGGCCTCCCTGCCCGCTTTGCCGAGCGCCGCGGCACCGATCCGCTGTTCGGCCCGAACGCCAAGCCTGCCTATTTCGGGATCCGGCCGACCTGGACCCGGGAATTCATCGAGCGCCGGAAGGCCGACCTAGCGGCCCGGCCGACCGAGGACGACCTGACCGTCTGGCTCAACCCGATGGAGCAGCGCCACCACAACTTCGGTTGGTTCTCGGTCGACGCCCTCCGGCGCTGGTTCGACGGCGAAGGCCCGGTCGTGAAGGCTTGGGTGGAACAGCAGCGTGTGGGATTTCCCGACCAGCCTGCCCCAGATGGCCTGGCCCCCGGCTGCGGCTGATACCCTCTGGAGGCGGTCACCTCATCCTTATATTCGCGGCGAATCTGACGCCGTGATGTATGTGCCGCGGATTTTTCAGCCGGTCGAGAAATCCCACACCCAAAGAGAGTGGCTACCTCGGCCGGCTGCGTGCACTGAATGAGGGGTGTGGGATTTCTCGACCGGCATCATCGCCGAGTTTCAGGCCGCTGATCGGTGTGGGATTTCTCGACCGTGGATCTACCCCAGTCATACAGGCTGTCGACCGCCTTGCGCCCGAACTCCGGTGTTTTGGAATCCTTTTGATTTTTCGTGGTTTTCCAGGCGGTCAGGAAATCCCACACCTGCCACTGGGGCCTCTAGCCTGCCACCCTCACGGGCCATTGCCGGTATGTGGGATTTCCTGACCGCCTGGTCGCATGTTGCTGCCACAGGCGAGATCGTCCGCCGGTCAGGAAATCCCACCTTCACCCGGGCGGCACATCCATAACAACTTACTGAAAATATGAATTATTTTTCGAGTGGCGGGATTCATGTGCCCGATGGTCAAGAAATCCCACACCATGCTGGTGCTTCAGTTCCGGCCGGTCGGAAATTCCCACACCATGCCAGGGCGGGTTATTTCGGTCGGAAAATCCCATAAATTCAGGAGGCGACGGAGCGCGACTCGGCCAGAGCGGTCGGGAAATCCCACATTTCCCCCATCAGCCAGACAAACTCTGCAACACCATGAAAATATTTGATATTTTTGTCTGACCTCAGGACGTTGGAGACGATTTCCACCGACAGAATTCGATTTTTGGAGAGAGATCTTGTTGAGATAGCCGGGTTTTGCCGCCGCGATCTCCAGTTCAGGCTCGCCTCGGTCGGGAAATCCCATTTTGGTCAGAAAATCCCCGATTGGTCAGGAAATCCCACACCCACGGCGAAATAAGTGCCCTGCGTATCGGAGCCGCATGTCAAACCGAGATAAATTCGAATTTTCGGCCTTGGCTTCTGAGTTTGGTGCCCTCGCCCGCCCGGCTGATCAGCAAGTCCGGTCGGGAAATCCCATTTTGGTCAGAAAATCCCCAATCGGTCGGGAAATCCCACGGCGCCGCGACCCTATGTGATCAGCTTGAGCACTGGCGGCTTGGAGGGCCGGAGGGTAATGCCCCGATCCTCCACATCCAGCCGGCAGTCGGGATAGGCCGCCATGGCCGCTCGCAGAGCGTCCGTGAACAGGGGCTTGAAGTACTTCAGCGGCCGGCCTGTCGTGTTGAACTGCGCGTCCAGGGAGATCCAGGATATGTCCGTTGGACCCTTGATCTCGTGGCAACGCCAGGCAAGCCAGATGTAGACGTCAAGCGCCAGGGAGCGGTGGGCAAGAGCCCGGATTGCAGCCTCCTGCAGGGGAACAGGATGGTCCTTCAGCGCACGCCAGAACGTCTCGTCCAGCACGACGCGGTCGTCCCACAGCTTCCCCTGGTCGTCGTCATCAACCACGCTCTTGAAGCGAAGGCCGGATGAGACAATCCCGCCCCTGGTCCATCCCTCGGCGCCGTCGCCTTCCCAGAAGAACTTGAGGCTGCAGGCCGATATCCGCGCCGCCTGTTCCCTCAGGGCTCGTGTCGTCTCTCCCCCGATGGCGATCCCCATGCGCTCCATCCAGGTTCTCATGGACCGGCCGAGCTCGATCTCGCGGCTGTTCGTCCGGATCGCCTGAGTCTGGAGGTAGAGGAGGATCATCCTGGCTCGAGCCCCGAACGGGACGCCATACAGGACCGTGCGGCCCTTGGAGCGCATTACCCCGGGTTCGACGAGCAGGGTAACCTTGTGCCCCTTCCGCTGCCACACGGCGCTGTCGGAAAGGCGCTTGTGGGGCAGACTGGTCAGGCAGAATCCAGAATACGAGATGCCGATCTGCTGACGCTCGTCTGTCAGCACCTCGTTGGCGATATCCACAAGCGCGCGGTAGCGGGGACCGACGATTTCCCGGGCCCTCTCACTGCCATAATCGAGCACCAGCTGTGCGACGTTCTGGTCCAGGCGATTGATCATAGCCACCCTCCAAAGCGACTTTTCGCCTTCTCATCGAGTCGATGTCAACTGTGGGATTTTCTGACCTGCAAAATGTGGGATTTTCTGACCAAAGTATTGTGGGATTTCTCGACCGATTTCGAGTGGGATTTCTCGACCGAGCTATTAGTAATTAGTTTGATTCTATTAGTAGTATGGTCAGGAATTCCCACGGGGCGACTCGTGTTTTGGTCGGAAAATCCCATGCTTCGGTTGAAAAATCCCCGTGGAAAACCGTGCTCATCTGTGGATTGCATCAGTTGTGCAGCGCGAAGTCAGGAAATCCCATGTGGATATTGTGGACAATTCGAGTCGGAGCGATCTCCCGACCACGCGACTCGGTAGCGGATGATGCGTGCATCACGAAGCACGCATCATCCGCTACCATCTGAGCCCTCGCCCTCGCATGTAGGCGTCCATGGCCTCGCCGAGGATCTCCTGGATGGGCCGCCTTTCCTGGACGGAAAGCAGCTTGAGCCGCTCCCACCTTTCCTCCGAAAGCCGCAACGTGACCCCCGGCAGGCTCCGTGAAGCGGAATAGGTTCGAACACGTCCAGTGGATGTGCGTACCCTCTGCCGGCCATCACCCCCCTCCCCTGTTTCGTCTACCTCGGGCCGTTCGCTCTGCGCCGGGGTCGGTTGGCGCTCCTCGGGCCAACCCGCTTCGGCCGGCCTCGAGTGTGAGGCGGGCGCCTGTGCCGGATCGGGGCGTCCCGCGGGCGCCTGGTCATGACGTCCGCCAGCCTCGGTGAGATGATCTGGCGTACGCTTCACGAAGCTCGAAAAGCTGCGCTTTGGGGGTGCCGACATTACGACCTCCTCTTCTGTGCTGTGGCGGGCTTGAGCTGGATCGCATCCAGGACCGCGATCTCCTTCCAGAGTTGTCGGATCTCCCGCGCGGCCTTGCTGGTGGGTTCGAACTCGCCGACGGCCTGCCCCTGGGTCAGGGCCCGGCGGTAGACCTTCCGCTCGACGATGCGGGTGTTCAGTAGAGGCAGTTCGAGATCTCTCAGGGCTCTGACCGTCTCGACGATTTCCTCGTCCGGTCTGGGAGATGTTCTCGTCAGCACCGCGACCGATGGCACCCGGTTCGCGCGCAGCAGGTCAAGTGTGGCCTGGGTGGCAGCAACATCGAGGATTGACGGCTGCACCGGCACGAGAGCGAGGTCGATGTTCCGCGCGACCACCTCGAGCGCGGGCGCCGTGTGTGGCGGGGTGTCGACGAATATCAGCTGGAAGCCATCAGCCTCGGCCGCGTCCATCGCCTCCTTCAGCTCAGCAGCCAGGACCGGGGCGACCGGCGGGGTCCTATCCCCCCTCGCCTGCCCCCAGACCGCTGATGCGCTTGCCTGCGGATCGGTGTCGATGATGGCGGTCCGCGTCCCCGCCTGATCTGCTGCTACTGCGAGGTGGACGCACAGGGTCGTTTTCGCGGCCCCGCCCTTCTGCTGCACCAGGGCAATCCGCTTCATGGCCGCTCGCACTGCATCGTGATTGGTGATGCACGCATCAATGTCCCCTTCCCTCTGCTCGCGCCCGACCCGCAAAGACGCGAGCCGTGACGCGTGACTCGTGATACACGATGCGTGCACCACGCATCGGATGGCTGTCAAGAAATTCAAATCTGTTTTTGAATTAATTGGTGATGCGGGATGCGTGATGCACGATGCGCAGGCCATGCGTTATAGGCTTGGATCAGTGTGTTGGACCTGCTTGTTCATGTGATCTGATGGCATGATGCATCACGATGCGTGGTGCGTGCATCAAATTGCCGCTTGATCCGGCTCGTGGGTGTAATCCGGTGATGCGAGATGCGTGGTGCATGAAGCGTGATTGATGCGGCGTGATGCGTGAGTCTGTCATTTTGGGGCTATCCCATTGAATTGCAACATATTCCGAGGGGAGGCGGATCTGGCCGGATCCTGATAGGCGGGCGTGATGCGTGCCTGACGCATCACGAGTCGTTCACCGTGATGCGTGCACCGTGAGGAACGATGCGTGATGCGTAGTGCGATCTTCATGGCTGTTCGCCGTGGCAGGCGAGATGGCAGGACTTGGTTAGGCGTGCTGCGTGATGGGTGATGCACGCAGCGCGATGCACGCATCCATGGGGTGGCTGGGCCTAGCAGGGGAGGGGGGCATTATCCTGGTCGAAGCTGCTCAGCAGCTCCACCTCGATTGCCTCTGCTGCCCGTCGTGCCTGCTCGAGCACCATCGCGACAGCCTGCTGTTCGCCATGCTCGATCGAGACGCGGGTGAAGGGGATGCTG
>JAKAFK010000093.1 GCA_021817985.1 Pseudomonadota bacterium
CCGCCAGGAGCCGAACGCCGCTTCTTTCGCCGCAGCCTAGGCGGCCGCGCGCGGGCCGCGGCGCGGGTTTCCTTGGGCGGATTCTATGCGATAATTCCAGACTGCCCGTATCGCCTCATCTCAATCTATCGCCTGGATCGGAGTGCCTCATGGACATGGACCAAGCCCGCATCAACATGGTGGAGCAGCAGATTCGACCGTGGGACGTGCTCGATCAGGAGGTGCTGGATCTCCTGCTCGACGTGCGGCGGGAGGAGTTCGTCCCCGAGGCGTATCGCAAACTCGCCTATGCTGATCTACAGATCCCCTTGGGACACGGCGAGACGATGTGGGAGCCGAAACTTGAAGGGCGCGTGCTGCAGGAAGTCGCCATTGCCCCCACGGACAAGGTGCTCGAGATCGGGACCGGGAGCGGCTACCTGACGACCCTGTGCGCCCATGAGGCGCATCATGTGTACAGCGTGGAAATCGTTCCGGATCTCAAGACAAAGGCGGAGGCCGCCCTGGCGGCTCACGGCATCCGCAACGCCACCGTGGAGATCGGCGACGGGGCCCGGGGATGGACGCGCCACGGGCCTTACGACGTCATCATCGTGACCGGTTCGCTCCCCATGCTGCCGGACGCCTTCCAGGAGAGCCTCGCCCTCGGCGGGCGGCTCTTCGTCATCGTCGGCGAGGCGCCGGTCATGAAGGCGCGGCTGATTCGCCGCGTCGGGGAGGACGCCTACCTGGCGGCGGACTTGTTCGAGACCTGTATCGCCGCGCTTCAGAACGCCCCGCAGCCCGAGCGGTTCGTGTTCTGAGGGGCGCGGCGCACGCGGCAGCGCGAAGCCGCAACCGTCAAAGGAACAGCATGGCAGCCCAGTGGCTTGTGTGGTGTGCGCTTGGGGTCCTGGCCAGTGGGCCGGCCCATGGCGAGAATCTGCTGCAGGCGTATGACGAGGCGCGCGTGCAGGACCAGACCTTCGCCGCCGCCCAGGCGACCTACCGGGCGGCCGTGGAGGCGCTGCCGCAGGGACGGGCCGGCCTTCTGCCGACGATCGGCCTGTCCGCCAGCGCCCAGCGCAACAACCTCGACACCCAGTATGTCCCCGGCCTGCCGAAAGGCATGCCGCTTGTCACCGGCACGCAGGCCTTCGGGTCGCACGGCTATGCGCTGACGCTCGACCAGCCGCTTTTCAATGTCGCCAAATACGCCCGGTACCAGGCGTCCAAGTATGCCGTGGCGCAGGCGCAGACGACCCTCGCCATCGCGGAGCAGGAGTTGATGGTCCGCGTGGCCGCCGCCTATTTCGCGGTGCTGCAGGCGCAAGACGACGTGGCGTTTGCGAAGGCGCAGATGAAGGCCCTGGCCGGGGAGCGCGCGCAGGCCGAACGCCGCTTTCGGGTGGGTACGGCGACCATCGTCGATACGCGGGAAGCCGAGGCCCGCTACGATGCGGTCGCCGCGCAGGAGCTCGCGGCCGAGGACGCTCTCCAGGTCAAGCGCTATGCGCTCGAGACCATCATCGGCCATGCGCCTTCGACGCTGGCGCCGCTCGGCGCCGGCTTGCCGCTGGGGCTGCCCCGTCCCAACCGCATGGCGGCGTGGGTGTCCGCCGCCCGGACGCAGAACCTGACGCTGCAGACCCGCGAGCTGCAAAGCCGCATCGCCGCGGAGGATGTGGCGCGCGCGAAAGGCGGCAACGATCCGACCCTCGACCTGGTCGCGAGCGACGGCTATACCTATGCGGGCGCGACCCCGTTTGGCGTGGGCGAGAAGCTGCGCGCCCAGGCCATCGGCGTGGAGCTCAATCTGCCGATCTTCGAGGGGGGGCTCG
This sequence comes from Pseudomonadota bacterium, assembly GCA_021817985.1. Lineage (GTDB taxonomy): Bacteria > Pseudomonadota > Gammaproteobacteria > Burkholderiales > JAKAFK01 > JAKAFK01. The sequence continues at coordinate 1,821 of JAKAFK010000093.1, forward strand.
TCAGTTCCCGCATCCGGCAGGCGCAGGCGACACAGGACGCGGCCCAGGACCAGGTGCGGCAGGCGGCGCGCGAGGTGGCGCTGGAGACCCGGCAGGCGTTCCTCGGGGTCACCGACGGTGCCGCGCAGGTGCGCGCCGCCCGGTTGGCCGTGCTGTCCGCGAAGAGCTCGCTGGATGCGACCGCCCTGGGGCTCAAGGTCGGCGTGCGCACCAACGTCGATCTGCTGAACGCCCAGCAGGCCTACTTCGATGCCCGCCGCAACCTGTCCGAGGCGCGCTATGCCTACATCCTGAGCGAACTTAAGCTCAGGCTGGCCGTGGGAACCCTGAAGGAGGCGGATCTTGTGCGCGTGAACGGCTGGCTCGCGCCGACGGCACCCGGACGCGGACCGGCGCCCTAGGTGTAGATACTTGCAATTGAAACTCGCCGGGCCAGCAATGAATGATGCCGGCGGCTACGTTTCGCTCGCCGCACAAAGATAGTCACCCAACTGTTCGCTGGCCTCTCACGCCTTGGCAAAACGCGATTCACCAATGTCAGCGACCGGCCAAAACCAGAAGTTCGGTACAGCCGGATACCGACTATTTGAATGACCGCGCCACCTCGCATCGCTGCCGGATGGCCTACGCAGCGAGCTTGGCGCTGGCGAGACGGTTCAGGCTGACGCCCTGCTCGGCAGCCTGCATGGCCAAGGCGCGATGGAGCTCGGGCGGGATGCGGACGCGGAACTCGCCGCTGTAGTGCTTCTCGGCGATGGGCACGGGAACCTCCTCGTGGGCGGCCCGCATGTCCGCCACAGCTTCCGCCACGACTTGCCGGATACCTTTCAGGGCGGCTTCCGGCGTTTTTCCGAGCCATGAGAGCGACGGCAACTCGGCGCACAGGCCAACGTGCTCGCCATCCTCCGGCGACCAGGTCACACGATAGGTGTAGTGATCAGCGCTCATGACGCGTTCCCTCTGGCTTCTCGATTGCGAGGAGCACCTGTCGCACTTGGTATGCCTTGGCTTTACCGTTCCTGGATGTTGATCCGGGGATCGCCCGCCCAAGGTGTCTTGAAGATTGCGTGACTGGTGCCCGCCTGGCGCGGCTTGCCGAAAAGTTCCTCGCATACTTTCCTGAGGTCGCCGAACCGGACAGACGACCAGGACCGGCCTCCTTCCTTGGACATTCCGCGCTTGGCTGCCTTGCCGCCCCGCTTGTGGGCTCTACGATCAAGCCCGGAGCGCTTGCCCTTGAACGAGAGCAGTTTGATCAGGCGGCGGTCGTCGCAAATAATTCTGGCCGGCGGCATCATTTATTGCTGGCCCGGCGAGTTTCAATTGCAAGTCTCTACACCTAGGCGGCGAGCCGGCGCCCGGCCAGGCGCTCGAGGACGCCGAGCGGAGCGCCTTCGGGATGCTCGAGGGCGGTCATCGGCAAATAAAAGGTCTGCTCCAGCAGGAACTGGCCCGACATGGCGGCATGCAGCACCTGGTCGGTGAACACGATCCAGGTGCTGGCGGGGGGCAGCGCCACCGTCTCCTGCGGGGCCGAGCGCTGGTAGTTCATGTCCTTCTTCATGCGGTCGTGCAGTGCCAGCATGATGTGGTCGTAGCGGGTGCGCCGGCCCTTGGTGATGGACAGCACGTCCAGGAGCCAGGGGCTGCCCGGAAACGGCGGGCCGATGCCCTCGAGGTAGCGCCGCGCCAAGTCTTCGAAGGGCTCGCCCAGGCGCCAGACGCGCGGCTGGCCGGCGGGGTTGACGTTGGAAAACACCCGCAGGATGCGCTGACCGGAGGTCGGGCGGGACGGAAAGGCGTCCACGTGCAGCCGCGTGTCGTCCTTCTTGTAGGAGGAGGCCCGCCCGGCGACTTCGCACGGGCGATAGCTGGTGCGCCCGCGCATGAGATGGGGCGCATAGCGCGGCAAGAGCGCCTGCACGAGCTGCTGCGCCTGGTGGGCGAAGCGCGCGATCATGGCGTGCAAGGCGTCGAGGTCTTGCGCCTGGCCGACGGCGCCGCGCATCATGTCGCCTTCGAGGCTGATGTTCTTGGCCTTTCCGTCCGACCATCGGGGGGAGAGGAAGCGCCGCTCGTCGGCGCCGAGCGCGAAGGCGAGATGCGGGAAGAACAAGACGCGCCCGCGCTCGATCGAGGACAAGGCGTCCGCCTGCAAGGCGGCGGGAAAACCCGCTTCCCAGGCATCGGTCTCAAGGGGGTGCAGTAGGCTCATACGGGGCACTGGCGGCCGGACGAATGGCTCCACTATAGCAAAGGCCGCCGCGACCCGTCCAATGCCCGGGCACGGCTGCGTTGCGCCGGGCCGTTTGTGGCGATGGCGACCCGGCCTTTCCGGTACAATACCGCCATGTCCGAATTCCTGCTCGTCAAGACGTCTTCCATGGGGGACGTGATCAATGCGCTTCCGGTGGTCTCCGACATCCGGCGCCACTTTCCCGGGGCGCAGATCGACTGGGTCGTGGAAGAGGGCTTCGCGGACATCCCGATGCTGCATCCGGGCGTCCGAGCGATCCTCCCGGTGGCCATCCGGCGCTGGCGCGGGCGGCTCGCCGCCGCGGCCACCTGGGCGCAGATCAGGGCCTTCAAGGCGAGCGTGCAGGCGCGGCAATACGAGGCGGTCCTGGACATCCAGGGCCTCATCAAGAGCGCCTGGATCACGCGCCTGGCCCGCGGGCCGCGGTGCGGGCTGGACTGGAAGAGCGCCTGGGAGCCCCCCGCGAGCCTCCTGTACGACCGCACCTTCCCGGTCGACCCTGCCTTGCACGCCATCGAGCGCTACCGCCGGCTCGCCGCGGCCGCCCTGGGGTATGCCGCCGACGGGCCGCTCGAATACGGCGTGCGCGGGCCCGCGGAGCCGCTGCCGTGGGCGCCCGGGGAACCTTATGCCGTCTTGCTGCATGCCACCAGCCGGGACGAGAAGCGCTGGGACGATGCGGCCTGGGTCGAGCTCGCCCGCGTCCTGCACGGGCGGGGGCTGGTGGCCGTCTTGCCGTGGGGCAGCCCGCGCGAGCGATCGCATGCCGAATTCCTCGCCGGCCGCATGCCGGCCGCGCGGGTGGCGCCCGCGATGCGGCTGCGGGAGGCCGCATCGCTCATCGCCAAGGCGCGGATCGTGATCGGCGTCGACACGGGCCTCGTGCATCTGGCGGCCGCGCTCGGCACGCCGGTGATCGCGCTCTTCTGCGGGTCGGATCCCGCGCAAAACGGGGTGCGCGCGCCAACGCCCGCCGTGAACCTCGGCCGGCCGGGGCAGTGCCCGCCGGTGAGCGACGTGCTCTCGGCCGTCGAAGCGCTGGCCGCCGCATGAGGCGTTGGGCCTACACCCTCCTGCTGTTCGCGCTGCTGCCGCTGGCGCTCCTTCATCTGGTCTTGCGCGCCCGCCGGCAGCCGGCGTATCTGCGGCATGTGGCCGAGCGCTTCGGCGTCTACCGGATGCGGCCGGCGCGGCCGGTCATCTGGCTGCATGCGGTGTCGGTGGGCGAGACGCGGGCGGCGAGCCCGCTCATCCACGCCTTGCGCGCGCGCTATCCCGCCTACGACGTGCTCGTCACCCACACCACACCGACCGGCCGCGAGACGAGCGAATCGCTCTTCGGGCAGGCCATCGCCCGCGCCTATCTGCCCTATGACTTTCCCTTCGCGATGCGGCGCTTCCTGCGGCACTTCCGGCCGGCCCTGGGCATCCTCATGGAAACGGAGATCTGGTTCAATCTGGCCGCTTGCGCGCAGGCCGCCCAGGTGCCCCTGATCCTCGCCAACGCGCGCCTGTCGGAGAAGTCGTACCGCCGGTATGCCCGCGTGCGCGGCCTGGCGCGCCCGGCGCTGCACTCGTTCGCACGGGTTCTGGCGCAAAGCGCCGCGGATGCGGATCGGCTCGAGCGGCTGGGGGCCCGGTCGGTGACCGTCACGGGGAACCTCAAGTTCGACGTCGCGCCGCCCCCGGATGCCGTGGAGGCCGCACGCGCGCTCAGGGCGCGCTTCGGACCCGGCCGGCCGGTGTTCCTCGCGGCCAGCACCCGGGAGGGCGAAGAGGCGCTCATCCTGGACGCGATGGGGCGCATCGGGGGCGATGGCCCGCTGGTGGTGATCGTGCCGCGCCATCCGCAACGCTTCGACGAGGTGGCCCGGCTCATCGCCAGCCGCGGCCTCGCGCTGCAGAGGAAGAGCCTGGGCGAGCCGATCGCCGGCGCCACGCAGGTCGTGCTGGGCGACACCATGGGAGAGCTCTTCGCGTACTACGGGGCGGCCGACCTCGCCTTCGTCGGCGGCAGCCTGATGCCGCTGGGCGGACAAAACCTCATCGAGGCGGCCGCCATGGGCGTGCCCGTCCTGGTGGGCCCGCACACGTTCAATTTCGAGGAGGCGACGCGGGCGGCCGTGGCCTGCGGCTGTGCGCTGCGCGTGGCGGACGCGGAGGATCTTCTCCGGCAGGCGCAGGCGCTATTCGCCGATGCCCGGCGGCGCCAGGCCATGCACGCGGCCGCCCTGGACTTCGCCGCGAGCCGCCGCGGGGCGACCGAATCTTTGCTGGGCGCGCTCGCGCCTTATCTGCAAGCCGGCGCCTGAGTCGGCGTTTTCCGCCGGCATCGGGCGTCCTGCCGGGGTTGCCGGGGCGCGGCACCGCGAAAAACCCGGACCCCTGGCATATACTGAATATACCCGAGCCTGGACCGGCGACCGCCTTTGCCCCGATCCGCGGCGTGAGGTTCGTCGGCCGGTTCGTGCGCGATGCACTCAAAACCCAAGGAGGAGAATCATGATGACCGAATCATTCGACACCAGCATGCTGATCCGCGGCGTTTCCAAGGACCCGGAGTTTCCCCATGCGCCCCCCTCCTGGGTGCGGGGGACGGCGCAGGAGCTGGCCGCCCAGGAAGGGCTGGCGATGACCGAGGAGCATTGGGAGGTGATCCGCGCCCTGCAGGATTTCTACGAGCGTCACGAGGGCACGCCCATTCATCTGCGCGAGCTCCACGATGCGCTCGACGAGAAGTTCCACGTCAAGGGCGGCATCAAGCACCTGTTCGAGATCTTTCCCGGCGGGCCGATCGCCCAGGGGTGCCGGCTTGCCGGCCTGAAGGCGCCGTTCATCGCCTCGGACAAGAGTTTCGGCAGCGTCGCCTGACAGGCGGGGACGGTGCGCTCGCGGTCTCGCGGCGCGCCGTCAGGCGCGGAAGCGGCGGACCGCCTCCTGCAGGTTGCGGGCGAGCTTTTCGACCTCCACGGCGGTCTGCGCCAGCCGGTTGATCGCGGCGTCGTTGGCCGCGGTCATTTCGGCGATTGTCTCGACGTTGCGCGCCACGTCGTCGCTGGCGGAGGTCTGTTCCTTCATGGACGCCGAAATCTCGTCCACGCCGGCGTTCGTCTGGGTGACGATCTCGTGGGCCTGGCTCAGGACGCTGCCCACCTTGCCGGTGAATTCGCGGCTCACCTCGAGCGCGTCTTCCCCTTTCTGCACGGCCGCCTTGACGGTGGCCGACTGCGCGCTCAGCTGGTCGGTGACCGCGTTGATGTCGTTGGCATACTGCGACGATTTCTCGGCGAGCTTGCGCACTTCATCGGCCACCACGGCAAAGCCCCGTCCCTGCTCGCCGGCCCGCGCCGCCTCGATGGCGGCGTTGAGCGCGAGGAGGTTGGTCTGCTCGGCGATGCCCTTCACCTGCGTGGCGGCACCGGTAATGGCGCCGATATTTTGGATCAGGGCGCCTGCGGACGCCACGATTTCGCTGACAGCCGCGCGCGCCTGGTCAATCATCTGCACGAGCTGGGACAAGTCGTCGGCTCCCTGGCGGGAACGTGCAAGGCTTTCGGTGGAAAACGCGCGCACGTGGGCGGCGCTCTCGGCCACCGATGCGATGCTCGCGGTCATCTGCTCGATGGCGCTGGCCGTCGAGGCCACCGCTTCGCTCTGGTCGCGGGAACTGGCCCCGATCTGCGCATAGGTCTGGGCGAATTCCGATGCCGAGGCGAGGACCTGGTCCGCGTTCGTCTTGACGGTCTGGACGATCTGCTGGAGTCCCTGTAAGAATTCGTCGAAGGCTGCGGCCATTTCGGCGAACTCGGTATGGCCGTCGAGGGGCAGGCGCTGGGTCAGGTCACCTTTGCCTTCGGCCAGGTCGCGCAGCGATCGCGTGAAGGCGCGTAATCCGCCCGCCACGTTGTGCACCATGGCCCAGGCGAAGGCGAGCCCCAGCACGGCCGCCAACGCGCAGATGACGAGCGTCGCCAGGCGCACGCGGGCGGCTTCTTGCGCCATGCCGGCACGGGCCGCGGCGCTGGCCGCCTGGCGCGCCTGGATGCGCTCCAGCAGGAGCCGGCGCAGGCGCCGCCACTGGGGTGTTTCCTGCTTGAGGGTCAGGGCCGTCGCGCCGGCCACATCACCGGCCTTGACGGTGGCCGCAACGCGGTCTTGCACCTGCACGAGCGCGGCCCATTGGCGGGCGACCTGGGCGAGCATCCGCATCTCCGCCGGATTTTGCGCGGCGACCTGCCGAGCCTTCTCAAAAGACGCATCGAATGCCTTTTCGGCGCGGTCAAAATGGCCATAGGCCCGGAAATTGGCGGGATTGAGGAGCACATTGCGCAAGGCGGTCCCGCGCTGCAGCCCTTTGGCATACATGCCGGTGTAGGCCGTCATGAGCGCCTGGTCGTGGTCCAGGAATACCGTGAAGCGGCTGACGATACCGTTCATGCCGATGAGCGCGACCGAGGCGCCGAGAACGAACACGGCGATGGTGGCGCCCATGAAGAGCATCATTTGACGCTTGAGAGAAATGTTCTTGAACACGACGTATGGCTCCCCAATGCGGATTGACCGCTCGCCAGTATACAGGCTCGCGCGGGGCGTTTGTAACATGAATGTCATATCCTCGGGGCTGCCGGTCTTGGCTGGACGTGGGCCCTGGGGGGCGGCCATCCGGATGCGGGGGCCGGCGCTTTGGGATAACATACGCCCTGGGCCAGGCGCCGCTTGGGGCGGCGCACGCCTTGAGCGCTTCGTGGAGGATCCCGGGACAGTGACGGCACTTGTGGGCGAGGCGGCGATGGGGGCCGTGGAACCGAGGCCGCGCGCGCCCTTGTCGGCGGTCGTCATCACCTTGAACGCGGCGGCGAGTCTCGCGCGCTGCCTGGAATCCCTTTCGCTCGCCGACGAGATCGTGGTGGTCGACTCGGGCAGCGGCGACGACACGGTGGCCATTGCGCGCGCCTTCGGCGCTCGCGTGATCCATCAGCCGTGGCTGGGCTTCGGCCCCCAGAAGCAGTTTGCGGTCGAGCAGGCAAGCCACGACTGGGTCTTGTGTCTGGATGCCGACGAGCGGGTGGGCGACGGGCTGCGCGCGGCGATCGAGTCGGCGTTGCGCGGGGGGGGCTATCAGGCCTATCGCATGCCGCGCTGCAATCGCTTCATGGGGCGCTGGCTCAGGCACGGCGAGGGGTATCCGGACTGGAGTCTGCGGCTTTTCGACCGGCGGGTCGCGCGCTGGAGCGAAGATCCCGTCCATGAGAAGGTCGTCACCGAAGCGCCCTGCGGGGCGCTGGCGGGCGACCTGCTCCACGAATCCGGCGAAGACTTGTCGACCTATCTCGACAAGCAGAACCGGTATACGACGCTGCAGGCGCAAGCGCTGTACCGGCAGGGCCGCAGGGCAGGCTTGCGCCACCTGGTGGCAAGCCCCCTGATCCGGTTCGTCAAGTTCTACTTCATCCGACGCGGGTTCCTCGACGGCATGCCGGGCTTCGTCCACATTGCCATCGGATGCTTCAACAGTTTCGTGAAGTACGCGAAGCTTGCGGCCTTGCATCTGGAGCGCACGGACGAATAGCCGAGGCTCATTTCGTAGCGCAGGACCCGACGCTCCCGCAGGTCGTCGAAATGACCCAGATCCGCGCACGGGCGCCTCGTCCCGGTCCGGCGGCGCCGCGCGGGATGTTTGGGGCAACCCGTGCTAATATTCGCAAAACATTCTTTTGGGCGGTGTGATGAAGGTTCTAGTAACAGGGGTTGCCGGCTTCATCGGCATGCACGTCGCCCGTCGCCTGCTCGAGCGGGGCGACGAGGTGGTCGGTGTCGACAACCTGAACGACTATTACGATGTCGGACTCAAGGAGGCACGGCTGGCGCAGCTCAGGGGGTTCGAGGCCTTCCGCTTCGTGCGCCTCGACATTGCGGATCGCGAGGCCTTGTCGGGCGTGTTTGCGCGGGAGGGGTTCGAGCGCGTGGTCAACCTTGCCGCGCAGCCGGGCGTGCGCTATTCCCTCAAGAACCCCCATGCCTACATCCAAAGCAATGTCGTCGGGTTCACCAACGTGCTGGAGGGCTGCCGGCACACGAAGGTGGCGCACCTCGTGTACGCGAGCAGCTCGAGCGTCTATGGGGCGAATACCGCGATGCCTTTCGGCGTGCACCAGAACGTCGATCATCCGGTGAGCCTGTACGCGGCCACCAAGAAGGCCAACGAGCTCATGGCGCACACCTACAGCCACCTCTACGGGTTGCCGACGACGGGGCTGCGCTACTTCA
>JAKAFK010000001.1 GCA_021817985.1 Pseudomonadota bacterium
TATACCTGCTGGCGGCTTGGCTCCTTTCCGCGTGGCGCCCCCACTGGCTCCCGCGCAAGAATGTCGCCGCTTTCGGTGCAGGCTTCGGTCTGGGCGCCTGGGCCGTTGGCCTGCTCAAGGCATCCTTGAACTTCCCCCGTCCGCTGGCGGTGCTCGGTCCCGCACTCGTTCGTGTGATCGGCGCACCCGAGTACCGCTACAGTTTCCCTTCCGGCCACAGCGCGTTCGCTTTCTTGCTGGCCGCGAGCCTTGCGCCCGGTACGCGCGCGCCGGTGCGCACCGTGCTGTGGTGCTTCGCATGCGGCGTGGCGCTTTCGCGCGTCATTGTCGGCGCCCACTTCCCGGCCGACATCGTGGGAGGCGCACTGCTTGGTGTCCTGGCGGCCCTAGTCGGCCGTTATCTCCTGTCCTTTGGACGAGACCGACGGCCATGACCACGTCCTTCGACGCGCCGGCGCGGGTCTCAGAAGAAGAGCCGCTTATTCGCTCGGACTCGCCCTCGAACGCCTCGGCTTAGGATCCGTCCACCCCACAAAAGAAATCATCCGGCGTGCGGGTCGGCAGATCCCTCTATGAAACGCAGTCATCCGTGGACGCCACCATTGGGATGAAAGCGACCAAGGCCACAGCTGCCCGGTCGATGGGCCCATGGCACCCTAATAGTCATTGCGGCGCGCAGATCGAGTCCAGAAAACCGTCTCCCCGTCCTCGCGATGAGGCAGGCATGGGTGCCGCTCTGTCTTTTTTTGGCGCCCACGACGCGCGGGGCTCGGCATCCGTTCAAGCGAGGAGCCCCAGCAGGCTCACCACCAAGAGGCCCGCCCCGATCAGGCGCCTGAACTGGCGTTCGTCACGCGCGATCCTATGGTGGACCTTCAACCCGAGGAAGTGGCCGACGGCGGCGACCGGCAACAGGAGGGCGGCTTCCCTAAGGTGCAAGTCGACCCCGAGTGCCTTCAGGGTCGCCATCTTGATCGCCACGACGACGAACCACAGGACAAACAGCGTATCGCGCAACCGCTCCTTCGCCACGTTGCGCATGAAGACCGCCACCATAAGCGGGGCGCCTGTCAGCGAGGTGCCTGCCACATAGCCCCCCGCAAGCAGCAACAGACGGTCGGCCCATGGGCGCCGGCTGCCGATCGTCCAGTTAAGGAACCACAGCGCGCCATAAAGAAGGCTCACCCCGTAAATGAAGCGGTCGAGCCAGGAGACCGGCAGATGCACGAGCCCCACGACGCCGACGAGGGCGGCGGGGACGATGAAGCGCATCGATGCGCCCAGGTAGCCCCAATCGACATTGGACAGCCGGCTGCGCAAGGTCAGCGCCGAGAAGAACAGCAGATGGAGACCGATGATGGGCAGCCAGGCGAGCGGCTGCGGATCGAGAAACAGCAGCAGCGGCAGCCCTAAGGCTGCACCGCCGAAGCCCAGGGCGGAGCGCACGAACCCCGTCCAGACGAACAGCGCGCCCACCGCCGCCGAATGCGCAACATTCCAGTGCACAGCGAAATCCGAGGTAAAAGGGGACACTCCGGCGGCGACCCCGGAGCGGGCCTGTCAGCGTGCGCTCAGGCCCGTCCGGTGAACCGTGTTGATCGTCTCGAGGAGCCGCCGGAAAGGAATGTGCTGACCGTGCTGCTTGACGATCGTCATGAAGGGCAGATCCGCATCCGCAAACTGGTAACGCCCCTCGACCATGTCCGCATACAACCCGCGCAGGTGCGCGTCCAGCTGGTCGATGAAGGGCATGTACCGCTCCATCTCCTCGAGGTCGTCCTCGATGCAGGCGCGCAACTCGTCCACTTCGTAGACGGCCTGATGCACCAGATCCTGATAGTCGTCGAAACTCGTAATGGCCTGCATGATCACCTGCATCTATCGGCACAACGGGGGCACGGCCCCCTGTGCCTGGGGACGGCGCCCTTATTTCTTGGCGATCTCTTCCAGCTTCGGGGCGCGAATCAACTGCCCGTCAAGACCCGCGTCCTTGCTGGAGCCGCCATAGGCCACCGACATCAACTGGCTGTAGTACGTCACCGGCATGTTGAACTTGGTGCCGTAGCGCTTGTTGATCTGCTCCTGGTAGATCTCGACGTTGGCTTGGCACAACGGGCACGGCGTCACGATCAGATCGGCGCCTTGGTCGTAAGCCGACTCCACGATGTTCTTGATCTGCGCCTGACTCTTTTCAGTTTCCGAGAACGCCAGCGCCCCGCCGCAGCAGGTGACCTTCTGCTCATAGTTGGCGACCGGCTCGGCGCCAAGGGTCTCGACCAGCTTGTCGAGATACATGGGATTTTCGAACGACTCCCCGGCAATGCCGAAGGGACGGTTGGTCTGGCAGCCGACATAGCCCGCGATCTTGAGTCCACCGAGCGGCTTCACCACCGGCTTGGCCAGCGCATCGTAACCGAAGTCCTCGATGAGGACCTCCACCATGTGCCGAATCTCGACCTCGGCCTTGTAATGGAGCCCGGCCTCCTTGAGCGCCTCATTGGTGTCCGCCATCAGCTGAGCGCTGGCGTCGAGACGTTCCTTGGTTTCCCGCGCGCCCAGCCAGCAGGCCGCGCAGGTCGCGACCACCTGCTGTCCCGGCAGGTGCTGTTCGGCGAGCGCGAAGTTGCGCGCGTTCATCACGTGCCGCGGGAGCTCGCCGCCCTCGGCATAGCCAATGGACGCACCGCAACAGTTCCAGTCCGGGATCTCGGTCAGCTTGATGTCCAGCGTCTTGCACATCGAATTGACCGACGTCAGATAATTGGACGCCGAGGCCTTCGACTGGGATGAGCAACCCGGATAAAACGCGTATTCCTTCTTGGCCATATGCCTTGACTCCACTTAACAGGAAAATGCACCAGACCGCGCTCGCCACATCGCCCTTTGCCCGGGGCTGCCGGTGGCGGTACCACGGCCTTGCATGCGCTCCTTAATTCGCGAAATGTTTGCGACTCGCCTCGATCTCGCGCGCCTTCTTGAGCATGGCCGCGATGCCCTTCCTATCCTTGCATCCGTGTCCGGAGAAGAGCTCGAACGGATTCAGCCGCTTGGCCTTCATCAGCCCCAAGCCGGTCTTCTGCATGTTGAGGGCGTTCTGGATCCCCTGCTTGAAGCCATCCTTGAAGTAAAGCCCGAGCGAGAGCTTCAGCTCGTTGACCCTGCCGGTCTTGATCAGGTTATTCCAGAACATGGTGGCGAACACCCGGGTGGGCTGGTTCTTCGGCGCGAGGCCCAGCCGGTGCGCGTAGTTCGCGAGTCCATGCATGATGTGCGTAATGGGGAGCTTCCGCGGGCAGCGCACGATGCAGTTGTAGCAGGAGGTGCACATCCACATCGAATCCGAGGTCAGCACCTCGTCGCGTCGGCCCGCCCGGATCATCATGAAGATTTCTTGGGGCGGATGCGCCCAGAAAGGACCCAGCGGGCACGAGCCGGAGCACACTCCGCACTGCATGCACATCTTGACCCATTCGCCTTCCTCGACCCGCTCCTCGACTTCCTTCAGGAAGTTGGTACGGTACTTGGCCACCGCCTGTGCATTGAGATCACTCATACCTGCCTCCTAGAAGCCTTTCATCGGGCTCAATCCGATCTCTTCGATCTTGGCCGCGTAGTCGTTGATCAATTGGGGAACCCGCTCGATGTCCGTGATCGCCACCTCGTAGGTCGCGACCCGCTCGGGCTCGAGGCCGAGCTGCTTCAGGGTGTCGTCGATCTTGCTCATCCGGTAATTGGCAAGCTCGGAACCCTTCACGAAGTGGCACTGGTAGTCGTCGCCGTGCTTGCAGCCCATCAGCATCACGCCATCGTAGCCCGAGTTGAGCGCATCGGTGACCCAAATGGTGTTGACGGAGCCTAGGCAGCGAACGGGGATCGCGCGCACGAACGCGCTTGACTGGATGCGGTTGAGCGCGGCCATGTCGAGCGCCGGATAGGCATCGTTCTCGCAGGCGAGCAGCAGGATCCGAGGCTTTTCCGAGAACTCGTCGGGAACGTCCACTGCCTTGATCTGCAGCCCGACCGTATCGACCGAATAGTTCTCGAAGGAGATGACCCGCACGGGGCAGGCGCCCATGCACGTGCCGCAGCGGCGGCAGCGGCCTTCGTTGAAGACGGGGTAGCGCTTCTCGTCCTCGTCGATGGCGCCGAACGGGCATTCCACCGTGCAGCGCTTGCATTGGGTGCAGCCTTCGATCCGCACGCGGGGGAAGCTCAGGTCGCCGGCGCGCGGATGCGCGGCGCGTCCCAGGGCCGCGTTTTCGATCGCCTGGATCGCCTTCATGGTCGCGCCGGTGGCATCTTCCATCGCCTGCACGATGTCCATCGGACGGCGCACGGGTCCGCACGCGTAGATGCCGGTGCGGCGGGTCTCGTACGGGAAGCAGATGAAGTGCGAATCGGTGAAGCCCCACTTGAGTTGCGGCAGGTCCTTGCCTTGGCGATAGCTGAGGTTGAGGATGGAAACCACCTTCTTCCCTTCCTCTTCCGCCCCTTCCTCGGCCGGCAGATCGATGTTGACGCCCGAATTGGGCACCTGTCCGGTCGCCAGCACCACGAGATCGACATCGGCGATCGAGGCGTTTTGATCATCGAGGATGAGGTCGTGGAAGTTCACCTTGCAGGTGTTCCCCGTCGCCTCGACGCGGCTCACGCGCCCCTTGGTGAACGTCACTTCCTTGCGCTGGGCGCTGCGGTAGAAATCCTCGCCGTTGCCCGGCGTCCGCAGGTCCGTGAAGATCACCGTGGTATCGATTTCCGGGTTGGCGTCCTTGAAATACATGGCCTGCTTGATGCTGGTATTGCAGCAGTGGCCCGAGCAGTAAGGCAGATGGGTCCCGCTGGCATCACGTTGGCCGGCGCATTGGACGAACACGACGTTCTTCACCGGCGCGCCGTCCGAGGGGCGGCGGATCGGCTCGTTGGCCGCGGCCGCAGCCTTGGCCAGTTTCTCGAGACCGGCCTGATCGACCACGTTGGCGCTGCTGCCTACGCCCAGATCGGAGAGCTTGGAGGCATCATAAAGGTTGAAGCCCGTGGCCTGCACGATGGCGCCGATGTCTTCCTCGGTCGTCGCCCCTGACTCGGTGGCGATCGAGACCTTGAAGCGTCCGGGAGCCCCGCTCGTTTGCGCGACCGTGGCGTTGAGGTACACCTTGATGTCGGGGGCCGCCGCAATCGCCTGGACCATCTCCGACACGCCGGTGTCCTGCGGATCCTTGAACGGCTCGTGGGAAGGCATGCGCTTGTGGAGGTTCGCCGCCCAACCGCCCAACTGGCCGGTCTTCTCGACGAGCACCACGGAATAGCCTGCCTGGGACGCCGCCAGTGCCGAGGTCATGCCGCTCACGCCGCCCCCCACGACGAGAAGGGTCCGGGAGTGCCCGGCATCGGGGTTGCCGGCCGGCAACTTCATCGCCTTGAGTTCGGCACACACCATGCGCACATAGTCATCGGCCATCTCTTGCGTCGTCTCGCGCGCCTCGTCGGTGTCAGGGCGCACCCAGATCACGCCTTCGCGGATATTGCCGCGGGCGAGGGCGACTTCGGGAAAGTTGAAGGCCTCGGTCTTGGCGCGACGCGAGCAAGCGACCACCGCGACGTGGGTCACCCCCTCGTTGGCGATATCATCGCGAATCATCTTCACGCCTTCGGCATTGCACAAGATCGCATGCTCGCGCACGAGGTTCACGCGCCCTTCCTTCTGGGCCACTTTGGCCAGATTGGCCGTGTCCAGGCGTTCGCCAATGCCGCAGCCTTGGCAAATGTACGCTGCGACCTTCTTCTCTTCTGCCATTCCTTAACCCTCCGCCCTTGCTACACGGTTGACCACCTGGATTGCACGCAATGCCGCGGCGGTCGCGCCTTGCACCGCACGATTCACGTCCAGCGCGTTGGTTGCACAGCCCGCGCCAAACACGCCTGCGGTTGCCGAGTTGATCTCCAAGAAGCCGCTCGAGTCGGCGATGATCTCCGCCGGAATGTCCATCCCCTTGACCGAGGGCTCCATGCCCACTGCCAGCACGCACAGATCATGGGCGTTGGCGTAGCGGTGATAGCCTTCGGTATCCACGCCATGAAGCACCACATCGCCGGTCTTGGCATCCTCGACGATCTTGGCCACTTTCGACTTGACGAATTTCACCTGGGGATCGGCGAGCACCTTCTGGTAGAAATCCTCGAAGCGGTCGATCGCCCGGATGTCGATGTAGTAGACGGTCGAGCGCGCGTCCTCACCACCCTTCTCGCGCACATAGTTCGTCTGTTTCAGCGAGGCCATGCAGCAGATCCGGGAGCAGTGGCGCAGGTGGTTCTCGTCGCGCGAGCCCGCGCACTGAATGAAGGCGATGTTCTTGGCTTCCTTGCCGTCGGACGGACGCAGCAGCTTGCCGCCGGTCGGCCCGTGCGGGTCGGCCAGGCGCTCGAATTCGACGCTTGTAATGACATTGGCGAAGCGATCGTAGCCGTAAGGCTGGATCCGGTTTGCGTCATAGGGCTTCCAGCCGGTCGCCCACACCACGGCACCGACCTTGAGCGAGAGCGTTTCTTCCTGCATGGTGAGATCGACGGCGTCATACTTGCAGGCCGCCTTCGCCTTGTCCGCCTCGGGCGTGCCGATGATCGAAGGATCGAGCACATAGCGCTGCGGGAAAGCCATCGCATGCGGCAGATAGGCCGCCTTGGTCTTGTTCAGGCTGTAGTTGAAGGTATTGGCCACCTCGCTGCTGACAGCCTCACCGCAGGCCCCGCACGCCGTGCAGTTCTCGTTCACGTAGCGGGGAGACACGCGGACGGTCGCCGTGTAATCCCCGGCCTTTCCCGTCAGGCCCGTCACCTCGGCGAGCGTCAAGACACGGATGCGCGGATTGCTCTTCAGCCTGCGCAGGTTGATCTCCAGACCACAAGTCGGATGGCACAGCTTCGGAAAGTAGCGATACAGCTGCGAGACGCGCCCGCCCAGGGAGGCCTCCTTTTCGACCAACACCACCTGCTTGCCACACTCGGCAGCCTCCAGGGCCGCCGTCATGCCGCTGATGCCGCCCCCTACGACCAGAATGGTCTGGTTGGTTGCCACGATCTCCGTCATCAAGGTTTCCTCCGTGTGTACGGTCTTCCGGCAGGCCGAGCCCGCCCTTCAACAACACTCGCGCTTAGTTTGTTCTGTCGCGCGCCGATCGGCGCCGGGGTCCAGGCCAAGCATGGCCATCCTGGCGTGGCGCGTGCGATAGGGATCCATCCGGGATACGCGTGAGTCGCGTGTTCTTGTTTCGTTTCACATCCAGCACCGCCGATGCCTTCCCGCGCGTGGGCGCATACGAGCCCCTTCGCGGTCAGGTGACGTTCACTCAGGCGCTCAGGGATCTTGCCCCTCCCTGCGCAACGGACAGATGTTACTCTCAAACTGCCTGCCGATCCACCCGAAATGCGACCGCCACTAATTGAATATTCTTATAGAGGAATAGATTTGCCGAATTCGGTGCCTACTGGTCGTGGATGGGGGCGCCCTGGAGCTGGGGAGACGCCTCCACGGGCACATCGTAGACTGCGAACTCCATGCGCTCAAGGTCGCCCAGGACATACGTAGCGGGCGCGCCGAGGCCCGCCACGGTCCCGGGGTTCACCAGTAGGGTTCGGCCGCCTTTGGCATTGGGGACGGACTGAATCTCCGATCGATGATCATGGCCGCAGCACACCAAGTCCCAGTCCCCGGTGCACGCCATGGCCTTCGCATAGTGCGGATAATGCACGATGAAGATGTTTCGCCCGTGCAAGACGATGCCTGCATCTTGCCCATAATAGTGGAGCAATCCACCGGACTCCTGCACGATGCGGTGCATCGTGAACAAGTCGCCCACGTTGTTGCCGTGGATCACATGGACGGGCAACCCGATCTTCTTCAAGCCGAGCAGCGAACTCGGCGCAACCACGTCGCCGCAGTGAAGAACCGCCTCGGCGCCGCGCCCTTTGGCCTCGCGCACGGCGGCCTCCAACAGGCGCCGGTTGTCGTGGCTATCGGAAAGGATACATATCTGCATGATGGGTCGTCTCAAGGAAAACAGCGACTGGGTCAGAACATCGGCTTGGGCGCGGCATTCTGATAGCGAGAAACCCCTTCGAGGATCGTCCGCCGCGCCTCCTCGACCGGGCCGAACCCTTGCACCTTCACCCACTTGCCGGGCTCCAGATCCTTGTAGTGTTCGAAGAAATGGGCGATCTGGGCGAGCAACCCCGACCCCAGATCCTCCGGCGTCGCCACGTGCTGGTACAGGGGCGTCGCCGCCTCGACGGGGACCGCCAGCAACTTGGCATCGAATCCCGCCTCGTCCTCCATTTTGAGGAGGCCGACCGGCCGGCACCGGACCACCACGCCGGTTTGAAGCGGGACCGGGGTCACCGCCAGCACGTCCACCGGATCGCCGTCCTCGGACAGCGTATGGGGAATGTAGCCATAGTTGCAGGGGTAATGCATGGCCGTGCTCATGAAGCGATCGACGAACATCGCGCCGGTCGCCTTGTCCACCTCGTACTTGATGGGATCCCCCCGCATCGGAATCTCGACGATGACATTGAACTCATCGGGCAGGTTGCGCCCGGAATCGACACGGTCCAGGTTCATGATACCTCCAATCCGCACACGCGATGGTCGCACGGGTCACCGCCCAGAGGCCGCGCGACAGGCACGCGCCCCCTCTTCCATGCGTCCAAAAGGCAAACAAGCCCGCGACGGATGTCCGCGGGCTTGTCTGGCAGGAGGCCATGGGCCTCCGATGCAGCTTGCGATTACAACAGCACGACGATCAAGAGCGCCACGATGTTGATGATCTTGATCAACGGGTTGATGGCGGGACCCGCGGTATCCTTGTAGGGATCGCCGACGGTATCGCCGGTGACCGCTGCCTTGTGGGCATCGCTCCCCTTGCCGCCAAAGTGGTTGTCTTCAATATACTTCTTCGCGTTGTCCCATGCACCGCCACCGGTGGTCATGGAGATCGCCACGAAGATGCCGGTCACGATGGTCCCCATCAGCACGCCGCCCAGCGCCTGCGGGCCCAGGATCTTGCCGACGAGAATCGGTACCAGGACGGGGAAGAGCGAGGGGATCATCATCTCGCGAATAGCCGCCTTCGTGAGCATGTCGACGGCCTTGGAGTAGTCGGGCTTGGCCTTCCCCTCCATGATCCCCGGAATTTCCTTGAACTGGCGCCGCACTTCGACCACCACCGAACCCGCCGCGCGACCGACCGCTTCCATCGCCATGGCGCCGAAGAAGTACGGCACCAAGCCGCCGATCAGCAGCCCGATGATGACGCGGTAATTGGAAAGATCGAAGGCCGTCGTCGTCCCCAGGTGCAGCTGCAGCTCATGGGTGTAGTCCGCAAACAGCACCAGGGCAGCCAAACCCGCCGAACCGATCGCGTACCCTTTGGTCACCGCCTTGGTCGTATTGCCCACCGCGTCGAGCGGATCGGTGACGTTGCGCACGCTTTCCGGCAGCTCCGCCATCTCCGCGATCCCGCCTGCGTTGTCGGTGACCGGCCCGTAAGCGTCGAGCGCCACGATCATGCCCGTCATGGACAGCATGGCGGTGGCGGCAATGGCGATGCCATAAAGATCCGCCAGCTGGTAAGCCCCCCAGATGCTCAGGCACACCGCCAGCACCGGCAATGCGGTGGATTTCATGGAGACGCCGAGACCCGCGATGACGTTGGTGCCATGGCCCGTCGTCGACGCCTGGGCGATGTGCTGAACCGGCGCGTATTCAGTCGCGGTGTAGTACTCCGTGATCACCACCATGGCCGCGGTCAGCGCAATACCGATCAGCGACGCATAGTACAGATTCATGACCGGGTACGTGCCATTGCCGCTCATGAACATCTTGGTCACGAAGTAGAACGCGACCGCCGCAAGCACCGCGGACACGATAAGCCCACGATACAGCGCGTTCATGATCCGTCCACCCTCGCGAGCCTTGACGAAGAACGTGCCGATGATGGAGGCGATGATGGACACCCCCCCAAGCACCAGGGGATAGAGCACCGCGTTGCCGAACTGGGGCAACACGAGCCCCCCGAGAAGCATGGTCGCGACCACGGTCACGGCATAGGTCTCGAACAGGTCGGCCGCCATACCGGCGCAGTCACCCACGTTGTCGCCCACGTTGTCGGCGATCACCGCCGGATTGCGCGGATCATCCTCGGGAATGCCGGCCTCGACCTTACCCACCAGGTCCGCGCCAACGTCGGCGCCCTTGGTGAAGATACCGCCGCCCAGCCGCGCGAAGATGGAAATCAGCGAGCCGCCGAAACCCACCCCGACGAGCGGCTTCAGGTCGACCGGCTGGCCGGCGGGCGCCAGATGGGAAAGGATGGCATAGTAACCCGCCACGCCGAGGAGTCCCAGACCGACGACCAGGAAACCGGTGATGGCACCGCTGCGGAAGGCCACTTGCAGCGCGGCATTGAGTCCCCCGCGCGCCGCTTCGGCCGTGCGTACGTTGGCGCGCACCGAGACGTTCATGCCGATGAAGCCGGCGGCGGCCGAGCACACCGCCCCGATGGCAAAGCCGAAGGCGGTCAGATCGCCCAGGAAGTAGTACATCAGCACGAACAGCACGACGCCGACGATGCCGATGGTCCGGTATTGGCGATTCAGGTAGGCCTGAGCCCCTTCCTGCACCGCCGCCGCGATCTCGCGCATGCGCTCGTTGCCCGTGGGCTTGGCCACCACCCAGGAAAACGAGAAAAGCCCGTAAAGAATAGCCAGCACCGCGCACCCCAGTGCAAATATCAAACCTTCCGACATGGAATCCTCCTTTGGTTTAAACGCCTGTGAAACCCACTTATTGTCGCTTGGGGGCTCTGCTTTGCTTGCTTTGTTATTGTCAGTCTACCGATGGAAAGCTCAGTAGTCCTTGGGCTTCATCGCCAAGCCGCCCGTAAACACCGTGCCCGGCTCAAACCCGAAGATCCGTGTCAGGTCAAGCTCGCGGATAAGACGATCCACCGCTGCCTGCCCGTGCTCCTTCTGGACCTCCGATAGAATGAGCTTGGCCGAGTTGCCGTTGTAGAACCCGCCGAAACCGGCCTGAACCGCCAGCAGTTCGCGCGCTCTGTCAAGAGTCATCTCCGATACCCCCGTTCGTTGACTTCGCACCCAGCCGGCTTCCGGCATGCCTTCGCCGGACGAAACGCTTTCCATTTAGATTTTGAACTCTCCTTTCAATTTCTTCGGTACCGGTGCGTTCTTGAGGGTCACGTAATCGGGCAGGCCCTCGTTGTAGGGGGGATAGTCTTCGCCCTGGATCAAGGGCTGCAGGTAGTTCCTGCACTTCTGGGTGATGCCGAAGCCGTCTTTGGAAATGAAGTTCATCGGCATGAACTTTTCCTTGTTGGCGACGTCTTTGAGCTCCGCCATGCCGACCTTCCACTTGTAGGGCGTCTCGGAGGCGCGCACGATCGTAGGCATGACCGAGTTGTACCCCTTCAGCGCCAGTTCCACGGCCGCCTTGCCCAGCGCATAGGCTTGCTTGACGTCCGTCTTGGAGGCGATATGCCGTGCGGCGCGCTGCAGGTAGTCCGCGACCCCCCAGTGGTACTTGTAGCCGAGCTTTTCCTTCACCAGGCTTGCCACCACCGGAGCGGCGCCGCCCAACTGGGCGTGGCCGAATGCGTCGCGGGTGCCCGATTCGGCGAGGAAGCGCCCATCCGGCCACTTCGTCCCTTCGGACACGACCACCGTGCAATAGCCGAACTGCTCGACCTTCTCCTTCACCTTGGCGAGAAATTTGTCCTGGTCGAAGGTCACCTCGGGGAACAGGATGACGATGGGGATATCGTGATCCTTGTCCGCCGCCAGGGCGCCGGCGGCCGCGATCCAGCCCGCATGGCGCCCCATGACCTCAAGCACGAACACCTTGGTGGACGTCTTGGCCATGGACGCGACATCAAAGCTCGCCTCGCGCGTGGACACCGCGATGTATTTCGCAACCGACCCGAAACCGGGGCAGCAGTCCGTGATCGGCAAGTCGTTATCGACCGTCTTGGGCACATGGATCGCCTGAATGGGATAACCCATCTTCTCGGCCAGTTGCGAGACCTTGAGGCAGGTGTCGGCGGAGTCGCCGCCGCCGTTGTAGAAGAAATAGCCGATATTGTGCGCCTTGAAGACCTCCATCAGCCGCTCATACTGCGCCTTGTTCTCCTCCAGGCCCTTGAGTTTGTAGCGGCACGAGCCGAACGCGCCCGACGGCGTGTAGCGCAGTGCGGCAATGGCCTTTTCAGACTCCTTGCTGGTGTCGATCAGATCCTCGGTCAGCGCGCCGATAATGCCGTTGCGGCCGGCGTACACCTTGCCGATCACATCCTTGTGCGCGCGCGCCGTCTCAATCACGCCGCACGCGGACGCATTGATGACCGCCGTGACGCCGCCCGACTGGGCATAAAAGGCGTTCTTCTTCGCCATATCCCCAACTCCCTCTCGATTAATTGAAATCTCACGGACGAGCCGGCGGCCCATGCCCACCGGCTCGTCAAAATTCACTCATGCATCGGTGCCAAAACCACTTTGTCAATGTGGTCTGGCTGGCGCCAGCCACCACTGGGCCGCGCATATGAAATCGGCGGCACACGGCCGCCAACAAGCAAACAAGCGCTCGACGCCTCGCTACAGGACGCTAGCCCCTGGCCTCCTCACTCAACCGAGCTCGCGACCCGTCTTGCCGGAGGTCACGCCCGCCTTCTTTTGCTCATGGTCGGCTTGCAGCCGAAGAAGCGTCGTCACGCACTCGGCGAGGTCGTCATAGTCTTCTCGGCCCGTGCCGAACTGCTCCCGAACGGAGTAAAAGAAGTAGCAGCGATAGCGCGACTCGCCCACCTTGCACAGGACGAACCCTGCGCCGCGCTCATTCCAATAGACGGTCGGACACACGGTGAGCTCCCGATCCTCGGGATAAAGCCTAAGCTCGCTATCGGCGAGCTGGGTCTCCACCGCATGGCCATAGCGCTCCTTGAGTGCGGAATTGATCACCCACAGCTCGGCATCGGTAAAATCAGGAATCGGCATCGAGCAACCCAACCCTATCCAACATTAATAGGCTCCGCAGGCGAGGCCATCCGGCGCGCCGTGCCCGCGACCCATGCGCAGGCACGGCGCAAGCGTCTTACTTGCCGAGTGCAGCAAAAACCTTGTCGCGGATCTGCTCCACGGTACCGATGCCCGCCACCTTGACATATTTCGGCGCCTGCGCATCGCCGGTCCCGGCCCACTTGGAGTAGTAGGCCACGAGGGGCTCGGTCTGATCATGGTAGACCTTGAGGCGCGCCTTCACGGTGTCTTCCTTGTCGTCGTCGCGCTGAACGAGATCCTCGCCCGTCACGTCGTCCTTGCCCGGCACCTTGGGCGGATTGAAGACCACGTGATAGGTCCGGCCCGACGCCACATGCGTGCGTCGCCCGCTCATCCGCTTGATGATCTCGGCATCGTCGACGTCGATCTCCACCACGTAATCGATCGCCACGCCGGCTTCCCGCATTGCTTCCGCTTGGGGGATGGTACGCGGAAAGCCATCGAACAGGAAGCCCTTGGCGCAGTCGGCCTCCTTGATGCGATCCTTGACGAGCCCGATGATGATGTCGTCCGAGACGAGCCCGCCCGCCTCCATCACCTTCTTCGCGGCGAGACCCAGCGGGGTCCCCGCCTTGACCGCTGCCCGCAGCATGTCGCCGGTGGAAATCTGGGGGATGCCGAACTTCTCTTTGATGAAAGCCGCCTGAGTGCCTTTGCCGGCCCCCGGTCCGCCCAACAGGATCAACCGCATGAATCTCTCCTCGCAATGATTCGGTCAATACGAAATCGATGTCAAAACTGCGTAAGGGTATTTTAATTGCACACCCATGGACATTTAATTTTTTTTATCGTCATATAAATCGCCCTTTACGTTTCGCCTGCCGCGACCCGGCGACACGCCTCGGCCAAATCGTCCGGCGTATCGACGCCGCGCGGGGGCGCCGCGTCGAACACCACCACCCGGATGCGATAGCCGGCCCAAAGCGCGCGCAGCTGCTCCAGCGCCTCGAAGCGCTCCAGTTCAGGGGCCGCCAGCGCACTGTAGGCCTTCAGGAAACCTACCCGGTAGGCATAGAGCCCGATATGGTGCAAGGCCGGCAGCCCCTCGGGCAAGGATGCGCCGGGATCGCGGAACTCGTCGCGCGCAAACGGAATGGGCGCACGTGAGAAATAGAGTGCACACCCCGCGCGGTCGAGCACGACCTTCACCACGTTTGGATCGAACAATGTCGCCCGATCGCGGATGCGATGGGCACCCGTGGCGATCGCCGCGCCAGGATCCTCGTGCAGCGCGGCGGCCAGCCTCCGGATCGCATCGACGGGGACAAAGGGCTCATCGCCTTGCACGTTGACGACGATGTCCTCGTCAGCCCAGCCGAACCGGCTCGCGACTTCCGCGACGCGATCAGTACCGGAAAGGTGACGCTCGTCGGTCATCACCGCCCGGTAGCCATGCGCATCGACTGCCCTCGAGACTTCCAGCGAGTCGGTCGCCACCCACACGCCCTCCGCGCCTGCATGCGCCGCCCGATCGGCCACGCGGACGACCATCGGCCGGCCATGGATATCGGCCAGCGGCTTGCCTGGCAAGCGCGTCGAGGCGTAGCGGGCAGGAATGACGATCTTGAAGCGGGTCATGCGAAGTCCCCCGGGATTGAAGCCTACCCGACCTCCTCTTCGGGCGGGAGCCGGCGCGCCTCTTCTTCCAGCATCACGGGAATCCCGTCCTTGATCGGATAGCCGAGGCGGCACGGCTTGCAGATCAGTTCCTGGTCGGCCCGATGATAGACAAGGGGACCCTTGCACACCGGGCACACAAGAATTTCGAGCAGCTTTGCATCCATGAGGCATCCCATCCCTATTGCTTGAGTTCCGTTAAGATCCGCTCGCCCAAAGCCGGATCGACTTCGGCCCGCACCTGCAGCATCCACCAGTGCCCGGCCGCGAATGCCGTACATTTTACCGCATCCTTCTCGGTCATCACGATCGCATCATACCCATCGAAGGCGAGATCGGCTGCCGTGAACGCATAATGGTCGGGAAACGTCTGCCGGTCAAAGTCCCTCATCCCAAGGCGTCTTAGCTCATCGAAGAACCGCTGGGGGTTGCCGATCCCCGCGATCGCACGCACGCGCTTGCCCTCGAAGGCCCGCGGCTCGACGCACCGGCCGGGCTCGCGCACGCTGCACAACCGCTCGCCCACCAATCCCATCCGGTAGGCTGCGGCAGGGGGTGGGTCATCGGCGGACCAAACCCCGTTCACCACCACCGCATCGCAGTGATTCAGGCGGCTCACCGGTTCGCGCAGGGGACCGGCCGGCAACGGCAACCGGTTGCCAAATCCACGCGCCCCATCGACGACCGCGATCTCGAAGTCGCGGGCAAGCCGATAGTGCTGCAGCCCATCGTCGGCGACCAGCACGTCGCATTCCGGATGGGCGGCCAGCAAGGCGGCCCCGGCGGCCGCGCGATCCCTGCCGACCCAAACGGGACAGCCGGCGCGCCGGGCGAGCAGGAGGGGCTCGTCGCCCACCGCACCGGGGTCCGCATCCGGGGCCACCGCCTGCAATGAACGCTCCCCGCCATAGCCGCGAGCCACGATGCCCGGACGCAGGCCCGCGCGCCGCAGAAAGTCCACGAGCCACAAGACCAACGGCGTTTTTCCGGTGCCTCCCACGGTGATGTTCCCGACCACGATGACCGGAACCGGCAGACGCACGCGTCTCGCCCAACCCCTCGCAAAACCCGCCCGACGCATGCCCGCGAGCACACGAAAAACAATGGCCACGGGCAGGAGGATGCCCAGCCAAGCCTTGCGCGCATACCATTGCTCCGCAAGCCAAGTCCCGGCGCGCCCTCTCGCGCTCATGACGCCGGCGCCTGTCGAGATCGCGTCAGGACCATGCGAAGATCCTTTCGAGCAGTTCCTCGTTGATTTCGCCAGCCAGCCTGCGTTCCTCCCAGAAGACCCGCCGAGCCGCATCTCCCCGGCCACGCGCGAAGATCGGATCGGCGCGATAGCGGGACCACGTGCCAATCAGCTCGTCCGGCCCCGCCAACCACGAGACCGCCTCGGAAAGCGCGGGTTTCGGCAGCCGATCGATGTCCGCACAGCTCACGGCGCAGCCACCCGCAAGCGCCACCCACAAGAAGGAGGGCTCCGGCCGCTCAAAATGGGCGCCCGTGGCGCTGGCCGCGAGCGCGGGCAGCCATTGGAGCACGTCGACCGCCACCAGGGCGCCTCCCGGAACCGCTGCCCGTTCCCAGCGACTCAAAGGCAGCAGGGAATGCGCAAATGCCTCGGATGCCCGCCCGCTCAAGAAGAACACGTCATCGGGAAAATGGCTGCGCACCGCCTGCAACAACGCGCCCATGCGGCCGCCGTCATCGCCATGCAACCACCAGAGGTGGCGGGACGACGCGCCGTTGATCAGGGATTTGAAGTTCGGCTCGACCTGGGCCGGGATGAGCAAGGTGGCGAGGTCCGCCGCCGGCGCTTGCGTTGCGCCCCGCCACGAGGCCCCTTGGGAGGCGTTTGACGGGTAGATGCGCTCGGCGCGAAGCGGCCCTTCGGGCCCCTCCGCATCGATGACGAGCACGTGCGGCACTTGCCCCACCGCGCGGGCGAGATGGGGGCGCGGGCACCGCCGCACGAAGATCACGCCCAGGGGCGACAGCCGCGCGAGCATGCGCGACACGGCAAGGGGATGATCGCATGCGCCATAGCCCCATCCTGTCTTAGGAGACTCGGCCAGTCCGGCGAGGAGATCCGGGAACTCCGTCTCGAAGGTCAGCACGAGGCGTATGTCGAGGCGTCTCAAACGGATCGCCTGGACAAGCGCAACCCCGAGCCCGACGCTTTCCCGGGTGGCCCCTGCCACAAGCCATACCACGCGCCCGCGGGCGGCAGGCGCGCGCACCCTTCCCCAACGCGCGCGGGCGCGCGCCGCACGGCCACGGAGCCGGTCCCGCAAGCCGTGGTACCACAAGGCAGGAAGGAAAGAGCCCATCGGATCCGCCAGGGCAGCCTCCAGGCGCCTTGGCTTCGGTGCGCGGGCCACGGGTTATCCTGCGAACGCGCCAGGCGCCGCGTCACCGAACAGCCGCCTAGTGATCCTTGGTTTCCTGGGTCGCGAACGTGACATGCACATAACCCGCGAGCCTTGAGGCTTCCATGACATTGATCACGGATTGGTAGGGCACCTTGGCATCGGCGTTGATGACCACCGTCGGATCCTTCGTCTGCCCGGCCGCACGGTGCAAGTCGGCGCTCAGCGCGTCGACGCCTCGAAAACCCACGGGCACACTGTTGATCACATAGTGTCCTTGGAGATCGATGGCCACGTTGATCTGCGTCGGTTTGTCGATCGCCTTCTCGCCCTGGGCCTGCGGCAGGTTGATCTGCAGCTGGGAGAACCGGGAGTAGGTCGTCGTGACCATCAGGAAAATCAGGATCACGAGCAAGACATCGATCATCGGGATCAGATTGATCTCAGGCTCATCGCGACGCCTTCCGCGCAGGAAATTCATGGATTGCGCCCTACTTGCGCTCGCCGTGGACGAGCTCGACCAGTTTGATGGCCTGCTGTTCCATGTCCATCAACAGCGACTCGACCTTGCCCCGGAAGAAGCGATAGAAGATCATGCTGGGAATCGCGACGATCAGCCCGGACGCGGTATTGTAAAGCGCCACCGAAATGCCATGCGCGATCACGGCCGGGTTGGCATCCCCCGGTGTTTGCGCACCGAAGAGCTCAACCATCCCGATGACGGTGCCCAGGAGCCCGAGCAACGGGGCAACGGCGGCGATCGTTCCGAGACTCGTGAGAAAACGTTCCAGCTCGTGAGCGCCCGCCCGTCCGGCTTCCTCGATCGCTTCCTTCATGACGTCCCGCGAGCTCTTGACGTTGCGCAGTCCCGCGGCGAATATCCGCCCGAGCAGCGGGCCTTGCGCCAGACGCGACACCAATTCGGCGTTGGCCCCCTTCTTGTTCAGTTCGGCCACCACCTGGGGTAGCAGGTCACGCGGCGCCACGAGGCCGTAGCGCAGGGACCACAGGCGCTCCACGATGATGGCGAGCGAGAACACCGAGGCAATGAGAATCGGCCAGATCGGCCATCCGGCCGCTTTAATGACATCAAACACGCATCTTCTCCATCGGCAAAGCACGCACCCGAGGCTTCGTCTTAAAGCGGGGCCAGACGAAGCTCCGGGGAGACAAGTGCGTCACTTTAGCCTGCCCGCACATTTTGGGCAAGCCCGGTTGCGCCCAGGCCACGGCTGATGCCGCTTGTGCCCAATTTCACCCGAATTTTCGGCGCGCATCGCCGCAGGCGCCGCGGCAAAGGACAAACCGTTGGACCCACGGCCGGGCTCGGGGTTGCGGACGCTGAGCGTGGGGCAGGCACTTCGCCCGGGCTAGGTCACATCGAATGAGGCGATGGCTTCGGTTTCGGCTCGCGCGTCCGCGAGCCACTCACCCATGGCCGGCAATGCCATGATCCGTTCGGCATACGCGGCCGCATCGCCCGGCAACGCGACCCGATAGATCTGCAAGCGCAGCACGACAGGGGCAAAGAAGGCATCGGCGATCGTAAAGGGCCCGAACAGGAACCCGCCCTGGGAAGCCCCGGAAAGGCATGCATTCCAGCCCTCAAGCACTCGTTCCACGTCGTGTTGTACGGCTGCGTCCATCGGCACCGCCGCAGGGGCCCGTCGGATGTTCATGGGGAGCCGGCTGCGCAGGGCGGCAAATCCTGAGTGCATCTCGGCGCATAAGGCGCGGGCGGTCGCACGCGCACGTCGATCCGTGGGCCACAGGTTCGCCTGCGGGAAGGATTCTGCAAGATACTCGCAGATAGCCAGGGAATCCCACACCGTCGTATCGCCATCCCGTAGGACCGGAACTTTCCCCGTCGGCCCGTAGGCCAGCATTTGTCGCTTGGAATCCGGGGTATAGAGGGGAATTCTGACCTCCCGGAACGGGATACCGGCCTGTTTGAGGACCAGCCAGGGGCGAAGCGACCAAGACGAATAGTTCTTGTTTCCGATCACAAGAGTCAGATCTGCCATTGGGACTCCATCACGCCATCGGTTGTTCGGAATGGGCGCAGCCCGCCTCAGGATAGGCGACTTGGCCCATCGTCGATCGCCCCTGCCTATTTTAGGGAAACGGGCTCGGGACGGCAATGCGGGCCACCGACAGGCAGCCGCCGATGTTAAAATAGGGCATGCTTCGTACTTTGTCCATGCCGCTCGATGGGCCCGCGATCACGGTCGGCGAACTCAACCGCAAAGCACGCGCCTTGCTCGAGCAGGCTTTTCCCCTTCTCTGGATCACGGGAGAGATCAGCAATCTGACACGCGCATCCTCCGGCCATTGGTATTTCTCGCTCAAGGACGACAAGGCCCAGGTGCGCTGCGTCATGTTCCGGCACAAGAACCAGCATCTGGATTTCATCCCGGCGAACGGACTGCAGGTCGAGGCTCGCGGATTGGTGAGCCTTTATGAAC
This sequence comes from Pseudomonadota bacterium, assembly GCA_021817985.1. GTDB lineage: Bacteria > Pseudomonadota > Gammaproteobacteria > Burkholderiales > JAKAFK01 > JAKAFK01. The sequence goes on from JAKAFK010000001.1 coordinate 19,577, forward strand.
CGAGGGGCGACTTTCAGGTCACCGTCGAGACCATGCGCCGCTCCGGCTTGGGGGCGCTCTTCGAAGCCTTCGAGAAGCTCAAGCTCAAGCTCGACCGGGAGGGCTTATTCGCCGCCGCCCGGAAGCGCCCCCTCCCGACGTTCCCGCGGCAAGTCGGGATTGTGACTTCCCCCGCGGGTGCCGTCGTGCACGACGTGCTGACCACCCTCAGGCGGCGCTGGCCCGGCCTGCCGGTCGTCATCTATCCAACGCCCGTGCAGGGGGAAGGCGCTGCCCAAAAAATCGCCGAGGCGGTCGAGACAGCGGGCCGCCGTCAGGAATGCGACGTGTTGATCCTGGCCCGCGGCGGCGGCAGCATCGAGGATCTTTGGCCATTCAACGAGGAAATCGTCGCGCGGGCCCTGTTCCACTGCGCCATCCCGATCGTCTCCGGAGTGGGGCACGAGACCGATTTCACCATCGCCGATTTCGTGGCCGACCAGCGTGCGCCAACGCCGACGGCTGCCGCCGAGATGGTGAGCCCGAACCGCGCCGCCCTCGCCCCGCGCGTCGCGTCGCTGTCCGAGCGCTTACGACGGCTGGGCGCACGCGCCGTGGAAACGCGCATGCAGCACCTCGACCACCTGCTGCGGCGTCTGGTGCACCCCGGACACCATCTGGCCAGCCAGGCCGCTCATCTCGCGCATCTGGGCCAGAGGCTGAAGAGCGCCTTTCACCGACGCCTCGACGAACGTCGTTTTCAGGCCGATCGCCTGGAAGGCCGCCTCGCGCGCAGGCGACCGGACGTCATGGCGTTAGGACAGCCGGTCGGCAACCTGCGGCATCGTCTGCACGGCGCACTGGCACAGCGGCTCGAGATGCATGCCGCCGTGTTGGGAAGGCTCGAGGCTAATCTGGACCACCTCAATCCGCACGGCGTGCTCGACCGAGGGTACGCCATCGTCCAGACGCAGGACGGCCACATCATTCGCGACACTCAGCAAGTGCGCATTGGCGACGGACTTGAGATCATGCTCGCCCGGGGCGCGATGAAGGCCCGAGTCACGCAGACGGACCACGGCGACCCCACCCCGGTTTAATTAAGTGGCCGCCCCCAAGGCGGTTCGGCACGGGACAGGCGAACGGCCGGGGCGCGCCCGAGCCTTTGCCCGGCAAGACCTCGTCAGCGGCTCATGGCATGCGCAAACCCCGGCGCCTGTGCGCGAAGCCCGCGAGAACAACCAGCCCCGAGGCGAGCAACCCCATGGCAGAAGGCAAGGGCACCGGGGCTGGGTCATACCCGATCACATCCAGCGCGGTAAGATCGCCCGGGGAAACCGGCAACTTCACCCCAGCGGTTGCGAAGGCGTTGTAGGCATCGGGCGTGAGCCCGGCCCAATCCCCCAAATCGCCGGCAGGATTTGTATTGAAAGTATTGATGACCGTACTTCCGCCATCGATGGAAAAATTGGTTCCCCCCGCGCCGGTGCGGAACAGATCAAGCACGGAATAGCAGTTCGTGCACATCCCCCAGAGGCTGTAGCGTCCCATCACCTGGCTGATTTCATGCTCGGCGACCGCAACGAAGTCGAATTGGCTCGGCGCTGGGGTCGTGTTTGCGAAATTCCAGTTCACCCCGCTGCCAAATCCGACGGCACCATCGCTCCCCGACGCATTGCCAGGAAGAAGGGACAAGGCCTTCTCCTGGGCGGTTGCAACGGCAAAGGCGGAATCCGCGGCGGGATTGACAAGATGCGCCAAGGCGGTGGCATCGCTCGCGGTCTTCGCATCGGCGCTCAGCGCCGCCTTGACCTGACCGAACGTGTAAGGTCCCTGGGCATTGGTGGCGCTTTCGCCGAGAACGTTGGAGCCCAAGGGCGCATTTGCCACCTCGCCCCAACCCACCTGAAGATTGACCGTGATCGGGTCACTGAAATGCGTGGCGTAAAATTGGGTCGCGCTCTGAAATGCGGGTACGAATCCAGCCGGTGCGCTGCTCACGCTAGGATCGTAGCTGAGGTTGAAGTTCAGTGCATCAGCGGCTCGCGGTGCACCAAGCCCTAAGGCAGCCGTCGTTAGCGCGCCCAGAATCAAGGATGAACGCATGATTGCCTCCAAGTGAAGAGTCCCCTCCCCGGACACGGGTCAGTTTCGAGTTCTGTCACAGTAGGCGGTGAATCGATCTCCCTGATGGACTTGTGCGATGGCTCTCTCTAATGGACGAGGATGCTTCTGGGAATAGTCGCTGGAGATGTGCAGCACGGACACGGCCGCCGCCTCATGGTCCCGACTGCCGCGTGCCAACGCCCCCACGAGCAAACTATAGGACAGCCGATAGAGATTTCAACAAATTCGCCCTATCCGAAAATACAAAGAGGCCGTTTCGACGCGGCCGTCTCGCGTTCACGCCGTCACTGATGAACGCCGGGCGATCGGGGTGGGGCCGCAGGCATCGACCCGATAGATCCAAGGCCTGAGAACGGCCCCACCATGTTCGAGCAGGGCACACCCGAGGCGGATGTCGGAATTACTTACAACGCCCACACACCCCATGGGCGTGCCATTGCCGGCACCGATAGCTATTCACATGTTGAATGATGGCTAGGCCCATGTCATGGCAAGGCACCAACAGCGCCCTACGGGAATCGGCGGGGGCCTTGCCGGATGAATCGCGAAGAAATTCCCGCCAATCCTCGTTCGGCCCTCTTTTCCAGCCGCGGCCGATTCGGGACTGCGAGCGTTCCGATTGGGCCGTCGACCGCCGTTTTGGCTGTATGTTTTGACTGTTGCATCGCCGCGAGACGCATTGACGAAGGGCCGGTGCAAACGCGCCGACACGAAATTTCAGAGAGCGATATCGTAATATTGCGTAGGCTTTCTATGATTTATGTCGGAGATATTTACATAATAGGATATTACACACATATTTCATACTTATTATCAATCGCTTCTGATACTTCGAATATTGGCATAGTTATCGCTTAGCCGTCACCGCACCTCCACTTTTCCAACGAACGGGAGCAATAGTCATGTCAAAACCGAATACCAAAGCCGGACGGCTGTGGGTATCGACCCTATTGATGGTGTTCGCAGGCGCGGCGCATGCGACTCCCGTCAGGACGACGCTGTACTTCACGACTTACAACGGGGGAGGCCCGGATGTATGGAAGACCACAGCGACCTATGCGGGGAACGGCACGGCAGGAAACGGTACCTTTTCCCCGGGAACCGCGACCAATATCGCGATCACGCCGGGAGCCGATGGAATTGTCCTAAATCCGAATAACAAACGACTTCTGGTCGGGGGGCAGGGGACAGGCCAAATTTACCAAGTCAACCCAAACAATGGCGCCTACACCGCGCTGAACGCGGGCATGAATGCCTATGAGGTGACCGTGGATCCGAACAATGACGTGGTGTGGGGCGGCGGCAGCGAAGGCGGCGCCGTCACATTTACATCCGTTCCGATCAATCCCCCCGGGGGGGCACCGACGGTCGCAACGGCCCATATGGCGTCCGGCGCTCCGATTTCCATTACTCATCTCACGTTCGCGCCGGGCCAAGCCGCAGGAACGGCGTTTTATACGTCAGGCGGAGATGGCGGCGGGGGGAGCTTCGGGACCATTGATCTGGCGACGGGTCTGGTGACGCCCATCTTTACGAACGTGCAATACGCACACGGCATGGTGTATGACCCTTTTACGGGTGATCTCATCATTTCCGGCGGCAACGAACTGGCCCAAATCAACCCGACCACGGACGCGGTGGTCTCGACAGGGCTCTTCGGAACGGACGTGCTCGACCAGGGGGCGGTCGATGGAAACGGTAACCTCTATTGGGCGGACAACAACGGCAATCTGCTGTATGTCAATTACTCAACCACGAAGCTAATCGGATCGCCGTCGAACTTTGTATCCAATAATTTCTATATGTCCCAGTTGGATGATTTCGCACCCCTCGTCGGGGCCGGAGGGACGAACAACCATACAACCGTCCCCGAACCGGCCACCCTGGCCCTGATGGGCCTCGGCTTCGCCGGCTTGAGCTGGGCGCGGCGCCGCAAATCCTGATCGGTTGCACGCTTAGGGGAATGAATGGCGGCTCGGGAGCCGCCATTTTTTTGTCGAAAGAGGGTCGGCCTTCCATTCCGAACGATCCTTGGCGGCGCCTGAACCCGGCGACTCGCCTCGCACCCGGCTTGTGGCCTCGGCAGCATCCGTACGCGCCGGCGCTAACGCCTACCCTGCCAGTCCGCCAGATGCGCGCCCACCTTGCGGGCCAGTTCGGGCGAGAAGCAGTCGAAGCATACCGGTTGCGTCAAGCCGCGAAGCCAGGTGAGCTGTCGCTTCGCCAACTGGCGCGTCGCCGCGATACCCTTCTCGCGCAGCATCGCATACCCGTACTCACCCTCGAGGTACTGCCAGGCTTGGCGATAGCCCACACAGCGCATCGCGGGCAACTCCGGCGTTAGGGAAAAACGCTGGCGCAACGCAGCGAGTTCCTCCACCAACCCGGCATCGAGCATGGCCTCGAAACGTTCGGCAATACGCCGGTGCAAAAGGCTTCGGTCGGTCGGGGCCAAGGCGAGTTCGATTCGCGAATAGGGAAACGTCGCTTGCGGCTTGTTCTCGAGCGCCGCCGACATCGGCTGCCCGCTCAGATGACACACCTCCAGGGCGCGCTGGATGCGCTGCGCATCATTGGGCTTGAGACACCGGGCCGTCTTGGGATCCAGCCGCGCAAGCTCCGCATGCAAGGCCGCCCAGCCCAGCGCCTTGGCGCGCCGTTCGATCGCTTCCCGAAGGACAGGATCCGCCGGTGGAAGCTCCGAGAGCCCTTGCGTCAGCGCGCGGAAATAAAGGAGCGTCCCGCCGACCAGGAGCGGAATGCGGCCGCGCGCCGTAATTTCACCCATCACCCGTAGCGCGTCCTCGCGAAACTGGGCCGCAGAGTAGCGCTCCGTGGGCTCAATGAGGTCGATCAGATGGTGGGGCGCCCGCGCCAGGGTATCCTTGTCCGGCTTCGCCGTGCCCACGTCCATGTGCCGGTAGACCAGCGCCGAGTCGACGCTCACGATCTCGCACCCATACGCTTGCGCCAGTTCACAGGCAAGTTCGGTCTTGCCGCTCGCGGTGGGCCCCATGAGCAGAATGGCTGGCGGAAGGCGCCGTTCCGGCTGTGCGCGGGACAAGGACGTCATTGGCCTCGCCGAAAGAGCTTATCCAGGTCCTTGAGAGGGATCCGAGACCACGTGGGCCGGCCATGGTTGCACTGGTCGGCACGCTCCGTGGCTTCCATCTCCCTCAGCAACGCGTTCATCTCCGCGATGGTCAGACTGCGGTTGGCCCGGACGGCGCCATGGCAAGCGAGCGTCGCCAACAGTTCGTTGCGACGCTCCTCCACCAGACGCGTGGCCCCAAAGGCCCGCAGATCCTTCACCAGCGCCTTGGCCAGGGCACTCACGTCACCGTCTGCGAGCAGCGCGGGTACCGCCCGGACGACAACGGCAGTCGGCGAGAGCGCGGCCATGTCGAACCCCAGTTCCCTGAGCCGTTCGCGCTCCTCCTCGACCGCCGCCACGTCCAGAGCGTCGGCCGGGAAAGTGACCGGAATGAGCAACGGCTGCGCGGCAATCGCCTTGGCATCAAAGGCCGCCTTGAGCTTCTCGTAGACGATGCGCTCGTGGGCCGCGTGCATATCGACGACTACCAAGCCTTCCTCGTTCTGCGCCAGCACATAGATGCCCTTGAGCTGCCCGATGGCGTAACCCAGCGGGGGCGTGACGGTCTGATCCTCGGTCGGGTCCGAAGGAGAGGTCTGAGGCACAGGCCAGCGGCCGAAGAGTGCCCCATAAACGTCCGCCGTCGGTGGCGCCTGAAAGGCCATGGCCGTCTGGCGCATGGCCGGCGGCGCAAGAGCCGCATCCGGGGGGGGCGCGGCATCACGACCATGCATCGGCGAAGCACCCAGGGCCGACGTCCTGGAGAGCGCCTGTTGAAGCGCATGATAGACGAACTGGTGCACGCCCCGCGCCTCGCGAAAGCGCACTTCTGATTTTGTCGGATGGACGTTGACATCCACCCCTTCCGGGTCGAGATCGAGGTACAAGACGAAGGCGGGATGACGGTCGTGGTGCAGCATGTCCGCATAGGCTTCGCGGATCGCGTGCGCGAGCAGCTTGTCGCGCACGAAGCGCCCGTTGACGAAGACATACTGCGCGTCGCGGCTGGCGCTTCCGTATGTGGGATAAGCCGCCATGCCGGAAAGCCGCAGCCCGCCTCCCGACACCTCGACGCGTGCGGCGTTCTCCCCGAATTCAGCCCCGAGGATATCGACGATCCGCCGCGCCGCCCCCCCCTCGCCGCGCGCCAGATGCCGTTGCACCCGGCCGTTGTGCTGCAGCGTGAAACCGACATCGGCGCGCGACAGCGCAAGGCGCTTGAACGCCTCGTCGCAGTGCCCGAACTCGGTCGCCTCGCTTCTCAAGAACTTGCGCCGCGCCGGGGTGTTGAAAAAGAGGTCCTTGACCTCGACGACCGTCCCGGTGGGACCTGCCGCCGGCTCGATTTCGGACATCTGGCCGCCCTGGGACTCGATGCGATAGCCATGCGGGTCACCGGCCATGCGGCTCGTGATCGCCATGCGGGAGACCGCCGCAATGCTGGCCAAGGCCTCGCCGCGAAAGCCCATGCTGCGCACCCGAATCAGGTCCTCCAGCGAACCGATCTTACTGGTCGCATGGCGCTCGAGCGCGAGCGGGAGCTCTGCTTTCGGGATGCCCATCCCCTGGTCAGCGACTCGAATGAGCTTCACGCCGCCGCCGGCGAGCTGCACCGAAATGTCCCGGGCGCCTGCATCCAGGCTGTTCTCAAGCAGTTCCTTGAGCGCCGAGGCCGGCCGCTCGACGACCTCGCCGGCAGCGATCTGATTGATGAGAAGGTCGGGCAGAAGACGAATGGAGGGCATTCACACAAGGCCAGCAGGAGGTCCCATCGATGCGCCGCCGAGCGCGATGCTCTCGGGAGCTTAGCGCACTATAACGGCAGCAGCCTGGCGCTGGCAAGAGGAACGCTCGCCAGCATCGGCGGTTCGGGCTGTTGGGCGCTGTAACCGCGAGGCGAGAAGGGTCATCGCCGGGCCGGCATTGATTCGGGGACCGGCGAGATCGCCGGGGCGATTGTCCACGTCAGGCGGATCGAGCGTCCCGGCGATAGCCGCCGGGTACCGGCCATTCGCGACGGCCTCGGAATCCTGGCTTGCGGCCTTGTAGGAGTGGGCCCCGACGATCACGTCCGTGCTGCCCGTGCCGGGCTGCAGGCTGTTATCGAGCATCTGCCCGGCGCCCGGCCCGCCGCAGAAGGCGACAGGACCGCGCCCCACCACGGCGCTCGTCACGGCATTGTCGCCGCCGTAGCGGCCGGTCGGCCACTTGATCCCGAGCTGAACGCCCAGGCTGTGCAGGGACAGGAACCCCTGATCGCTCACGATGGTCTCGAGGCCGCCCACGCCATCGCCTGTTAGCCCATGGCGGCATCGGTGGACCGCGAGGAGCCGCAGATCGCGCGCGCCCAGACCCATCGGACACCGGCCCGAAGATGGGCGCAGCGCAGGATCTCAGCACAGCCGGGTATCCCACGACGCTGGACGCTGGACGAAAAGGTCGCTGCGGGCGACGTCCTATTCACGGCCTCCCTTTTTGCCGGTCGGCGGTTCGGTGCCCTGCGTGGGGCAACCTTATGGTGTGGGCGGCCGACCGCTTCTCGCGCGGTGTCGGCGCTATTCCAAAGGCCCATGGCGGAATGGAGGTGCGATTCGATCAGGGTCGAGGGTAGCGTTCAGTTCTCTGCCAAACGGTCGGCAGAGGTCGGCGGGTTGGTGGCGAGGTACTCGCGAACCCCGCCCAAGATGGCCTTCGCCATATCCTCCTGGAACGAAGGCTCCACGAGTTTATGCTCTTCGCTGGAATTCGTGAGAAACCCCGTCTCAATCAGAATGGAGGGCACGTCCGGATCCCTGAGGACTGCAAAATTGGCCTGTTCCACGCGCCCATCGTGAAGGTCGTTGAAGGCGCCCACTTTCGACAGCACGTCCTTGCCGAAGTCCAGGCTGTCGTGGATGGTCGCCGTCTGCGACAGGTCAAGAAGCGTCTCGGCCAGGTACGGGTCCTTGCGGCTGGGCAATCTCACGCCGCCAATCCGATCGGCGTTGTTCTCGCTGCGTGCGAACCAACGCGCTTCCGAGTCCGTCGCGCCGCGCTGCGACAGCGCGAACACCATCGTCCCGTGCGCCTGAGGATCCGATGGCAATGAATTGGCATGAATCGAAATGAACAAGTCGGCCTTCATGGCGCGCGCCTCCTGGACCCGCTCGCCCAGAGGCACGAAATAATTGCCGTTGCGGGTCATGTGCGCGACCATGTTGGGCTGCGCGTCGATGAGCGCCTTGAGCTTGCGGGCGATGGCCAAGGTGATGTTCTTTTCCTCCACGCCATCGGGCGCTATTGCGCCCGTGTCCTTGCCCCCGTGCCCGGGATCGATGCAGATGACGATGCGGTGTTCGAGGCGGGGCCGGATCAAGGCCAACTGCTCTCCGTCTGCCCGGCGTGCCTCATGGCCGGCTTCGCCACCCGAAGCCCCGTGCGTCGCCGTCATGGCGACTGGCATAGGGACGGCCGCGGGTCCCGGCCCCCGGTAGCGCGCGACGCGCGAATGTTGTGGAGGAGACTTCCCCTCCAATGCCGCCAAGGCGGACGTGGCGCCCGGATGATGGAGATCGACGACCAGCCGATAGCCATACTCCCCGGTCGGCGGCTGCAAGTCGACCGACGCGACGCTCGCATCGTCGAGTTCGACCACCAGGCGGACGATCTGGGGCGTAAACTGCCCGATGCGCACCCCTTTCACCTCGGACGCGCTGCTGGGCGTGCTCTGGGCAAACGCGCGCAATATCTCGTTGAGTTCGACGCCTTGCATGTCGATCACCAAGCGCCGGGGATGGTCGAGGGTAAAATAGTCGTATTTGAGCGGGCTTGCCGATTCGAGCGTGATGCGGGTGCGATGACCTCGCACGTTCATGTGGGCCGCCGCGATGAGTGCGGCGCGAATGGACGGACTGTAGCCGAAGGCAAGACCGCACGCGGCGATGAACAATACCGCGAGCCCGGTGCTTCGCAGGCCAGGTCTGGCGCCTCCTCGTCTCAGATGGGTTCTCGCAATCGACGCAGGCACTCGTTCCCCTTCCCCGTTATCGCTTCTATGACGACATTCCTTCCTAGGCCGTTGATTTCCAACGAGATGATAAAGTCCGGGAGCGGCAGGAGATCACCGCCTCTCTCCGGCCATTCCACCAGGCAAACCGCACCCTCGTTGAAGTGATCGCGCAATCCCGCATCGACCCATTCGTGAGGATCGTTCATTCGATAGAAATCAAAGTGATATAAGTTTAAACTAGAAATTACGTAATGTTCAACTAATGTGTAGGTCGGACTCTTGACCTTGCCGGGGTAGCCGAGAGCGCGCAGGATGGCGCGCACCAGCTCGGTCTTGCCGGCCCCCAGATGCCCGCGCAAATGAATGGTCAGCCCAGGCTGCAAGACTGCGGCCAGACGGTGCCCCAGCGCCTGCGTCGCGGCCACGTCGGGCAAAAAGCCAGTCAACCTTGCGGCAGAAGGATCTTCATGAACATCCGTCAATTATCGAGACCTCCGGACAAAAGGGATTGGAGCGCTCTGGCCGCCGACATCAAGCGCTGGGGCCGCGAGCTCGGCTTCCAGGGCATCGGTATCACCGACACCGATCTCACGGGTGCGGCGGGCGGGCTCGTGCAGTGGCTGGGCGACGGGTGCCACGGCGACATGCATTATATGGCAAAGCATATCGCAGAACGCGCGGACCCGGCGACGCTCGTCCCTGGCACGCTACGCATCATCACCGCCCGCATGGACTACCACCCTCCCCGCGCAAGAGACAGCCGTTCGGTGCTCGTCGAGGACACCCTCGCGTTCATTTCCCGCTATGCCTTGGGGCGGGACTATCACAAACTGATGCGCCGCCGGCTCCAGCAGTTGGCGGACCGCATCGCGCAGGCCACCGGGCCTCTGCGCTACCGCGCCTTCAGCGACTCTGCCCCCGTCATGGAAGTCGAGCTCGCGCGCAAGGCCGGACTGGGCTGGCGCGGCAAGCATACGCTGCTGCTGACGCGCGAACACGGCTCGTGGTTCTTCCTGGGTGAACTCTATGTCGATCTGCCCCTCCCGGTGGACGAACCCAGCCCTTCGCACTGCGGCACCTGCGCCGCGTGCCTTGCAGCCTGCCCCACACAGGCGTTTGTCGGCCCCTATCGGCTGGACGCCCGCCGCTGCATCTCCTACCTCACAATCGAGCATCAGGGCAGCATCCCGGTCGACCTGCGGCCCTTGTTCGGGAACCGCATCTACGGCTGTGACGATTGCCAACTGGTGTGCCCGTGGAACCGCTTCGCGCAGCCGAGCCACGAACCGGACTTCCGTGTTCGTCAAGGACTCGACGATGTCACGCTCGTTGCGCTATTCGCCTGGAGCGAAGCCGATTTCGCCGCCCGGTTTGCCGGTTCCCCCATTCGCCGCATCGGCCACGAGCGGTGGCTGCGCAACATCGCCGTCGCCTTGGGCAACGCCGCGACCTCGACGGCGATCGTGGCCGCATTGGAGGCCAAACGCGATCATGCCTCCCCGCTCGTGCGGGAACATGTCGCCTGGGCGCTGTCTCGCCATGGCGTTGCAGACATGTGACGCATCGCGCACAAACCGTTAGAATGGCGCATGTCCAGACCCTGCGACAATGCCCTTCGCGCCGCCGCGCCGCTTGCATCCATATCATGACAGACCTCGATCCCCGCGCGCCCATCGGCGTGTTCGACTCCGGCATCGGCGGATTGACCGTCGTCCGCGCGCTCATGGAGCGGCTTCCGTTCGAGAACATCCTCTACTTCGGGGACACCGCCCGCGTTCCTTACGGCGTGAAGTCGGTCGAGACGATTTGCCACTACACGCGCGAAATCGCCGAATTCCTCCTGCAAAAGCAGGTCAAGCTCCTGGTCATCGCGTGCAACACCATGGCGGCGGTCGCCTCCCAGGTCGTCAAGGACCTGTCCGCGGTTCCGGTGCTCGACGTGATCGATGCCGGCGCAACCCATGCCGTGGTGCACACCCGTGCACAGCGCATCGGCGTCATCGGCACCCCGACCACCATCAACAGCAACGCTTACGCGCAGGCCATTCATGAGCAGGGAGCTCCCGTCCGCGTCTATTCCCAGGCGTGCCCGCTCCTCGTCCCGCTGGTCGAGGAAGGCTGGCTCGATCACGAAGTCACGCGTCTGACTTGCCAGGAGTATCTCAAACCGCTCCTGGCCAACCACATCGACACCCTGGTCTTAGGCTGCACGCACTACCCCCTCCTCAAGCCACTGCTGCAGGAGGTGGCAGGCAGCGCCGTGCGCCTGGTCGACTCCGCGGAGACCATGGCCGAGCGGGTCGCCACCTTGCTCGGCGAACTGCAGCTGGCCAATAGCGCGCGCACCCCGCCGTCGTATGAATTTTTCGTGACCGACGTTCCTTTGCGTTTCCAGACAATCGGCGAGCGTTTTCTGGGACGCGGCCTGCGCAATGTGCACGTCGTAAAATGGTAGCTGAGGCTCCCGCAGCGCAACGAACCCAGCGAGGCTGACCGCATGCCCTCTTTGCCCCTGATCCTGGAACCCGACGAGCTGGAAGCCCACTTGTCCGACCCGGGCCTTCTCATCGTCGATCTGTGCAAGCCGGACCTCTACCCCCGCGCCCACGTTCCCGGCGCGATCCATCTCGACTATCGGCGGCTGGTGGAAAGGCGTGGCCATGCCGGCGGATTGTTGCCCGATGCCGCCGCATTGAGCGAGCTCCTCTCCAGCCTAGGCATCACGCCGCAGCGCCATGTCTGTGCCTATGATGACGAAGGCGGCGGGCGGGCATCGCGCCTGCTGTGGACGCTCGACGTCGTCGGACATGAGAACTTTTCCCTCCTGAACGGCGGCTTCCTGGCATGGTACAACGAAGGCCACCCGGTCGAGTCGCAACCCCATGAGGCCCAGCCGGCGACCTATCCCGTCGCCGCCGTTCGACGGGGACTGGCCGATTGCGAATACGTGCTCTCCCACTTTGCGGATCCCCACGTGAAGATACTCGATGCGCGAAGCCGCAACGAGTATCTCGGGCTCACCCGCTTTTCGGCACGCAACGGCCACATCCCGGGCGCGGTGAACCTGGAGTGGACCTTTGCCATGGATCCTGCACAGCATCTTCGGCTCAAGCCGCTCCCGCTCCTGCGCCAGATCCTCGAAGCCTCCGACATCACGCCGGACAAGGAGGTGATCGTGCACTGCCAGACGCACCACCGCTCCGCCCATACCTACATCATGCTGAAGGCGCTCGGTTACCCGCAGATCAAAGGCTACGCCGGTTCCTGGTCCGAATGGGGGAACCGCGACGACACACCGATCGAGACGGACGAGGGGCCTTAGGACGTCTGGCGGGTGGCGCTCGCGGAGTGCCCAGCGGGCATGCCTGGCGAATCCGGCGCCTCGTGCCCATGTCATCGCCCCGTAGGCCAGGGTCCAGAAATCCGTAAATACCTGTAACGACTCGGGTGAGTCCATCATGCGCTCGGTAAACAGGACGCCGGTCATGCCTTCCGTTCGCGCATGAGATTCTCAATCGAATAGGTCCCCCGGCATGGCCCTCACCGTGCCCAACCCCGTGCGGAAAGTCAGTAGGTCGCGCATCGTGATGGCGCGTCTGGCAGGTACCGTGTCGTCGGAGGGCGACGCCCGCGTGCGCAAGACCCGACGATCCCCCGGTTCGGCGGCCACCGCTCAATCGAGGCACAGCCCGCACGCCTCGATCAGAATCATGGCCGCGGCGGCCGTCAACGGCGTCGCCAGTGATGCGGTCCGGAAAACGGCATTGCGCGGCACAGGCGCGGGCATCCGCAACGACAGGGCGCCCAGCGTTCCCACCCGGCGGTCGTGGTGTCGGCTCAGGAGCGCCACCATCCCCGGAATGTCACCGCGCTCGACGTATCCGGACAGCACATGACGCAGCCGCGTCTCTGGAGGACACTGCGCCGAAAGAGCGGCGGCGCTCCTCACCCTTGAGGAATAGCCGATTGGGCAAACCTCGGCAACATGGCCTGCGGCGGGTTCAACGACGGGAACGCGGCCGCAAATAGCCGGTGACTTCCTCGCGATCATGATAGAGGTGTTTGAGGGTCAGTTCGAAGGCCGTGCCGGCAAGTGCCAGGCGCTCGGCGATGAGTTCCCTGCAAAGGTCCACCGCCTCAAACCGCTTCTTCATGGGCAGCTTGAGGTTGAAGATGCAGGCACGGCACATCCCGGAGGCCATCCATTCTGCCACGAGAAGCGCAACGCGCGAGGGTTTGTCGACCATGTCGCAGACCATCCAGTCGACAGGTTTGCGCGGGCGGAAACGGAAGCCGTCGGCGCGCATGTGGGTCACGCATCCGGATGCCAGAACCTTCGGATCGAGCCGGCCATTATCCACGGCGATCACCGCCAGGCCTCGGCGCGCAAGCTCGAAGCTCCACCCACCCGGCGCAGCCCCGAGATCAACAGCCGTGGCCCCCGGGCGCAGCCGCCTGGCCTGTTCGTCCGGGGACAAAAAAGCGGCAAAGGCTTCCACCAGCTTGAGCGAGGAGCGGCTCGGCGCGCCTTTCGGAAAGCGGAGCCGCGGAATCCCCATGAACCAGGGGGACGCATTGCTGGGCCAGGACAAGCCCATGTAGGCCGCGTCCTGGCTCACGAAAAAGACGTGAAGGCGAGGGCCGCGCATACCTTCCCTAAGCCGGCCGGAATCCTTCAGGCGATCGCGCAACGGTACCTCGAGACGCCGGCACAGCCCAAGGCGCGCGCGGGCCTCGTTGGTATCCGCCGTCTCGACGAAGACGTCGGAAAATGCCTCGTGGAGCATGGCGGCTTCGTCCACCAAGCGCGCCACCCGATCCGTGGGCGGAAGATTCCCCATCCATCCGGAAGAAAAAAACATCTGCCGGGCAAAGACCAAGTCCGAAAACTGAAGCGAGGAAGCGAGCCCCTTGGCCGCCTCCGCGCGGTGCGGTGAAAAGACCACGAACCCGCTTACCGGGTCGGCTTGGATCTCGCCCGAGACCGGATGGGCACGCACACGGACTTCCTCCGCGCATGCCCTCTCGAAGCCCGCACGCGTGTAAAAGACCATGCACGGCGCATAGGCCGCGTTTGCGCGCCGCTCGACGCCCAGCGCATCCGCCGCCACCGGACCGGGCTTGGCTGCTGCTCGCCGGTCGGCCTGCGCAGGAGACACGCCCCTTCCGGTCGCCGGCGGGTCTCTTTGACATTCCCGCATTATTCGGATATCGTTATCTTCAGCTCAATATGTCCCAACAGAGCATAAAACTAAAGACATCTATCTCAAAAATCTAAAAGGAGAAAAGCATGGGTTGGATATTCAGCGCGGAAAATCTTCCCCTCACGGTCGTCGTGGCCCTGATCGTCTGGGCCTATATTTCCTTCTTCTCCGTGATCCTCTGAGCATCCACCGGGCACGCCGCGTCGAGCATCGCGCGGCGTGGAAAACGGGCGCGCGAATCAGGGGCGCTCGCAGCCCCAGGCACGAATGAAATCCGGCAGATCCTGCCGGTCCGTCTCCGACATGCGCCGCAATAGCGCCTGCAGCTGCAGGGCGTGATGCTGGAGCGTCTCAGGCGCAAGCCGCACCGTCTTCCGGCCGAGCTTCAACACCCCTTTCTTGAGATACGCGATGCGCGCGGCATGGTGCGCGTGCCACACGGGCTGCGGCCTGCGGGCGCGCAGCGCGGCGTTGATGCTGTCGATGATGCGCCGCTTCTCCTGCGGCGCCAGTGCGGCTGCCAAGGGGAACGCCATCCTGGCGACCTCATGGCCAAAGGCCACTTCGTAGCGATGCAAGGCGATGTTAAGCGGATCGAGATCCATCCACGCACAACGCTCCGCCCATCCGTCATCGGAACTCATCACGCACCTTCCTGGCGCAGCCACATGCTCGATGCGTCTCGGCGAAAAACACCCCTATTCCAAACGACCGGTCCGCGCCCGCCGCCCAGAGGAACCTGCGAGCACCCTGCCCGCCCTCCTGAAGGGCCGCGCGCACCGACGCTCAGTGGACACTGCATGTGCCGCCGGCATCCGCCGGCCTGCCTTCCGCGATCTCCTCAGGCGTCGCATCCCGGATGGAGACGATCTTGACGACGAATGTCGCAGTGCGGCCCGCCAACGGATGGTTCCCGTCGACGGTCAACCGCCCATCCTTGATCTCGCTCACGTGAAACGTCATCTGCTCGCCCTGATCGTTCTCGAAAAGGACTTCAGCCCCCACATAACGATATTCTGGCGGAACGTTCTCGATGTCGTCCGTATAGGTCAGCTCGGCCTTATGCTCCCCAAATCCTTCGCTGGGGGGCAGAACCACCTCAACCTTGTCGCCGACCCGGTGTCCGTCGAGAGCCTGCTCGATCTTGTCGAATAGGCCGCTGTTGGCCCGGTGCACGTATCCCACGGGCAGGTCATACTGCTCGAACACGCTGCCCGCGTCGTCGAGGATCGAGTAGGTGAGGTAGACCACCTTATGCTGTGCTACAACGGGTTCCGCCATTGATTTCTCCGAAGCGGCGCGTCCGATAGGCCCCACGCGCCAATTCAAGTTCCGCCTTCGGAGCCATCCCCGCGTGCGAGAACGCGGGCGGCCTCCTGCGGCTCCTGGGCCCGCCAGTTTACCTGATTATGGACATCGACGCGAACCTCGGGGCCCATCTCCAGTTCCAGCACCACATCGCAGGCGCGCCCGCGCCTGCCCAGGTCCCAGGATGCCGACAGCACGATGGCCTGCATGATTTTTTCAAAACCGGCTTCCGATTGCGACACCGTGTACAGGGGCTGCGCGGTCAGGGTCACCGGCCGGCTCGCGCGCACCGTGAGCGCCCCTTGCAGCACGCCGTCGTGGAGTTCGAGCGCCCTCGCCTGCTTGAGCGTCAAGAGCGATGCAAACCCGCCCAGGATGCGCCCGTCGGCGACAAAACGGCCCGCCGGCCCGTCGCAGCTCGGCATCGCCAAGTGAATATCCGTCAGAAACCTGCCGCTCGACTGGCCATTGAACTTGTAGGCGACGCGCAGACGTCGCCCCGAAAGGCTGATGCGCTTGGTCACCCACAGGCCGGCCTGCTCCCCCGTTTGGCAGGCAAGGGTCACGCCGGCTTCGTCGGCCGACTCCGACTTCAAGACATAGCTCGTCAGCGGGTACTCTTCTTCCGACGTGCACCAGCGATCATTGAAAAGATGTCGCGGATGGACATCGGGCACGAGATCGGCGGGAACGATCTCGTGCTTGAACGCCACCCGGTCGTGCGCCGAAGCGATCCCCTCCTGCGGATCCTGCGAAATCTCCCGCAGCTGGATCTTGCGGTAATAGTGCTCGATCCTGCGCGCCAGCGTATCACCGAAATTATGGCCCAGTGCGTAGTCGTCGAGCTCGCACACGCTCGCACGGCCGTCGAGGCGCACCACGGCCTGCAGGCATCCGTTGCTCAGAAAAATCTCGTCGTGCCCATCGAGATCGACATCAGCCCGGATCTGCGGAGGCCGGGCCGAGACCTGGTCCAGCAGTCCCTCGAGGCGCACGATCGCAGCGTAGACCGCACGGCGCAGATGGGGCAGGTACAAGCCGCCAAAAAGCCCATGCCAGTATGCATCGTTGGCCTGCGCCTCATATAGGTAGGTGCGCATCGCTTCGGTCTGCTGCTCGCCGGCCAGGGCATGGAAGCGCTCCGACAACCCCAGCATCCGTTTGTGCATCCAGTTCGCCTCCGCGTAGCGGCTCATGAAATTCTTCCAGATCCCGCCGCGCAAGAACGCCTTGTCCTGGTTGAAGGTGCCGGCCGCCTTGGCCTGGCCCAGCAGTTCCGCGTAACGGTCCGCGGCCTCGGCCGGCAAGGTCCATTCGTTCATTTCGACGTAGGAGGTGACGGGCAGATAGACCACGCCCCGCGTCCTCGCCTGCGCATGGTAGTCCGCATAGCGCAATGTGCGGATACGCGGTGAGCCGAGCACACCCTCGATGAAGTCCCGCAGCCAGCCCTGCTCGTAGACCCATTGGTAGGTCTCCGGCCAGATGCCGAACTTTTCGATATCATCGAAATAAATCGCCGCCGCCTGCCCCCCCGTATCGGCCAACCCTTCCAGATAGGCCACCGCATCACCGGCGGGCGAAAACGGGAAGCGGTAACGCAATTCCTCGGAGATCGGAAACAAGTCGAGTCTCGTCCCACCTTCCTCGGTGCTGAAGAACCCCTTGAGCGCAGGCGCCTTGAGCCCTGTGCAAAGGAAATGGTAGTCGTCCACCGTCGTGTACGCGATGCCGGCCTCGTGCAGGCCGGGCACGACGGTCGCGTCCCACACGCGCTCGGTCAGCCAGGCTCCCTCGGGCCGTTTTCCCAGGAGTCGCTCCAGTTTGTCCGCCAAGGCGCGGACCTGACCGACGCGGTCGCGGTGCGGGATGGCCGCCAGCACGGGCTCCGTGTCGCCGCCCCCGAACAGTTCGGCCTGCCCGCGCGCCACCATGGTCCGAAGCCTAGCCAGGTCCTCCGGATGCGTCCGCGCCAGATAGTCCAGCAACCACCCGCTGATATGGATCGCGAATCGGAACTCGGGATACTGGTGCACCGTTTCCAGGAAGGGGCGATAGCAGCGGCTGTGCGCATCCTCCAATACCGAATGAAAATTGCCCACCGGCTGGTGGGCATGTACGCCAAATAACAGGGAGAGGGAAGTCATTTTTTTCCGGTGTTCAGGGCCGAGAAGGCAGGCGGCTGCCCGCGGTACGCCGGTTTCGATCACGCAACACGCGCGCGGGCCGGCTAAGCGCATGTGCCCGACCGCTCATGAGGCCCGCCGCATGGTGCCTCCTCGCTCGGCCGCCTCCGCCCCGCCCCGACTGATCGGGCGATCCAGCCACCCGGGGGCCGGAAGCTTGAGCAGGGCGTAAAGATGGCGGAGATTGTCGCGGAAGAGCTTGTCGAAGCTCTCCACGCTGTGTCTCGGGTTGTCGTCGCCAAACCACCAGAACCAGTCCGAGCTCTCGCAGTCTGCGAGCTGTTCGTGGGCGATGTGCTTCTCCTCCTCGGTGAGCTTGTCGCTCGTCATCATCAGGTCGAAGCTTTGCTTGGCCTTGCACAATAGATCCCACGCACGGTTCTTGTCGGGCGAACCGATCCAGGTGGAAAAGGTGCCGTAGACCCAGCTGCCGGCGACGAGGCTCGGCAGCACCCCGAAGGTCGCGCAGCGGGAAGACGGCGAGGCGCGCTCGTCGCCGGGCGGCGCACAGCTGTCCAGGTAGGCGCTGAAGGTCGTCATCTCGATCGCCGGGTGGTGCGCGAGCGCCTCATACAGGCCGTCCAGAAAATAATATCCATTATAAGGATAATACTCCCAAGCGTTCTCACCATCGAGGATGACGCTCACCACGGGATCATAGGCGTCGGTCGGGAAATTGGCGAGAATCTCCTCCAGCTCGTGCACGAAATTCTTGACGGCGTCCTCTCCGTTCCATTTCCCATATTCGAAGCCGATCAAGTCGGATAGCCGGTCGTCGCGAAAAAAGCAAGCCGGAGATGCCCCCGCCGCCTGGATGTGATAGGGACGGTAGAGATAGTCCCGCCGGTCTCCCGGCTCGGCGGGCGAATAGTGGCGCAGGCTATTGGCCAGCACGCCCTCACCGCTGGCCGTCCAGCGGCAACCGCGCTGCCCGAGCATGCGCACGAAGGCATCCGACACCCCCCCCTCCGCCGGCCAGAGCCCCTGTGGACGCGCACCGAAGCGGTGCTCGTGCGAGGACAGCGCCGACTCGACATGAAACGCGACGCGGACGGGACCGTTCGGATAACAGGGGGAGTCGGGCAACTGCACATCCGGAACACTCTCCCGCGCGACCCTGAAATCGAGCAGCAGCGGGGCAATCGGATGATAATGGGGGGTGCTCGACAGCTCGATGCGGCCCGCGTCGGCGAGCGCCTTGTAGCGCGCCATGAGCCCGCTCAAGATCTCGCCGATGAGCCGGTAAAGCGCCAGGCGATCGGCATGGGTGAAGCGCTCCCCCTTGGTCATCAAACCGATCAGGAATTCGTGCTCGCGGCGGACGGTCTCGCCTGTCCACGCCAAGTGGTACCACACCAGGAGATCGGCCATATACTGCCCCGACACGTAGTGGGCCGCCGAGCCGCCGCTCTCCTCCAACACCCGGTAGATGGCCACCAGCCGCTTGAACGCCGGAAAAGGCTCCACCATGGTCGTATGGTTGGCCCGAAAGCAGTCGTTCAGGACAATTTGCCGCTCCTCGTCGGTGATCCGGTCGAGGTCCTCGGCCGCCAGCAGGCGCAACAGGGGGTCGCGAACAGTGCCTTGCCTGAATGCCTGCACATACGCTTCCAGCTGGTCAAGGAGGACCGGCACGAAGTTGAAGACCGCCCGCGCCTGCGGATGACGCTCGAGGTGGCGGACCATGTCGGTATAGTCCTTGAGCGCATGGAGGTAGGTCCAGGGCAAGATGAACTCGCCGCTGGCATGATCGCGATAGTCCGGCTGGTGCATATGCCAGCACAGGATAAGACGCAATCGACGTTGTTCGGCCGACACGGTCGTCGCGCTCAACGCACGTGGTGCACCGGCTGCCCGAGCATTTCCGGCGTGACCAGCGTGATGCCCCGCTCCGTCACGTAGAAGCGGCGGCTGTCTTCCTTCGGATCGCGCCCGATCACCATGCCGTCCGGAATGCTGCAGCCCTTGTCGACGACCGTGCGGCTCAGATACACGTCGCGCCCGATGTTGACATTAGGCAGCACCACGGAATCGACCACTTCCGAGTAGCTGTTCACCCGGACGTTCGAGAACAGCAGGGAGCGTCGCACGGTGGCCCCGCTGATGATGCAGCCGCCCGAGACCATGGAATCGATGGCCATCCCGCGCCGATCCTGATCGTCGAAGATGAATTTCGCGGGCGGCAGCTGCTCCTGATAGGTCCAGATGGGCCACTTGTCGTCGTACAGATTGAGATCGGGGGTCACCTTGGTCAACTCCATGTTGGCTTCCCAATAGGCATCAACCGTCCCGACATCGCGCCAATAGGGCACGCCCCCCGGCTTGCCGACGCAGCTGTCGGTGAAACGGTGCGCGAAAACCCGGTAGCGCGGCACCAT
Source organism: Pseudomonadota bacterium (assembly GCA_021817985.1). Lineage (GTDB taxonomy): Bacteria > Pseudomonadota > Gammaproteobacteria > Burkholderiales > JAKAFK01 > JAKAFK01. The sequence continues at coordinate 39,841 of JAKAFK010000001.1, forward strand.
GTAGGGGATCATGTCCTTGCCGAAATCGTGCGACGAATGACGCTCGTCGGCATCGCGGATCAGCTGTTCATAAAGGAACTGCGCATTGAACACGTAAATGCCCATGCTCACCAGCACCTTGCCGGGGTTGCCGGGGATAGGCTTCGGCGTTTGCGGCTTCTCTTCGAAGCCGACCACGCGGGACGCGTCATCGACCTCCATGACCCCGAACGCACGCGCGTCCTCGATCGGCACTTCCATGCACGCCACGCTCATGTCCGCCGCATTGGAGGTATGGAAGGCCAACATCTCGCCGTAATCCATTTTATAGATGTGGTCGCCCGCGAGGAGCAGGATATGCTCCGGATCATAATCGCGGATGATGTCCATGTTCTGGAAAACCGCGTCGGCCGTCCCCTTGTACCAGTCGACCTCGATGCGCTGCTGAGCAGGCAACAGTTCCACAAACTCGTTGAATTCACCCCGCAAGAATCCCCAGCCGCGCTGGATGTGCTTGATCAGGCTGTGCGCCTTGTACTGGGTCACGACGCCGACCCGGCGAATCCCCGAGTTGAGACAGTTCGACAGCGGAAAATCGATGATGCGAAACTTGCCACCGAAGGGAACCCCGGGCTTGGCGCGCCAGTCCGTAAGCTGTTTGAGGCGGCTGCCGCGCCCTCCCGCAAGGATCAGCGCCACCGTATTTTTGGTCAATAAGCTGACGAAGCGCGGAAATTCTGTCTGCAAAAGGTCCTCCTTCCTGTTCGACAAGCATCCTCTATTCTAGATAAAGAAAGCGACAAAGAAAGTGCCGCGTCGATGCTTCGTTTGCCGCCGTCGCGCCGCCCGGACATTCCCGATACAGTACCGTAGTGTCCTGGATTTAGGCAAGGCGCAGATCCGAGGGCCTCCAGGAGGCAAGCCGATCGAAGCGGGTATGCGGCTCCCACTATACGGGGTGCTTGCCTAAATAAAATTGTAGTACTATGAATTCAGAATGATGCTCGCGCGACGACTCCGTCCGGCCGTGTTGCAGCGCGAACGGGCTCCGGCGCGCCTGCCGGATGTGACGCGAGACGAATCACGCCCTGCTTGGCAGTTTGTGCTATGAATAACGTGCCAACACCGGCGCGGCCGGGTCGGGGTGACACCCGTCTTCCGGAAGCATCGGATCTGGCGGCAAGCGGAACCGCTTCGACCGGAAGTCCGCCGCCAACCCGCCAGATGGCAGCGGAACGGGCACGCAAGCAAACCCGATACCAACACCAACAATGACCGCCTGATGACGCGAGGACTCCCCAGCATGCGTGCCGCCAGGACGCCGATGCCTCCCGGAACGGACTCGCTGTCACCCCCGTTTTCCGACTCCACGCCTGGAGGACCTGCGCCGCGCCGGGAGAGGTCCGGCGGGGGAACACCCGGCCATCCCGGGCACCGGTGGGCGGCCCCAGGCCCCCGGGGCACGTCCATGGAGAAGCAAGAGGCGTATCGGGCAGCCCATCAGACACCCAACAAGGCGATATCGTGCACGACACTCAAGAAAGCGATGCTTTTCCCACTGAACTGAACCGCGACGACGTCTATCTCTTCAACACCGGGAAGCTGCATCAAGCCTACCGGCTGCTGGGCGCCCTCCCGATGGAGGTCGGCGGCGCCCACGGCGTCCGTTTTACCGTGTGGGCGCCCAATGCCGAACGCGTCAGCGTGATCGGCGAATTCAACGGGTGGGACGGGCGCGCGCATGCCATGTCCTCGGTCGGCTCGACCGGCTTGTGGACGCTCTTCATCCCCGCCGCGTCCCCCGGCGCGCTATACAAATATGAGATCCGCAATCGCTTCTCCGGACGGATCCTCGCCAAGGCCGACCCTTACGCACAGGAAACCGAAGTGCGCCCTGGCACGGCTTCCCGGGTGCCGCGGCCATCCGCGCATCGCTGGCAAGATGCCCGATGGATGGAGACAAGGGCCTCGCTCGACTGGCTTCACGCCCCCTTCAACATCTATGAGGTGCACCTGGGATCCTGGCGCCGAGGGCCCGAGGGGCGGTTCCTGTCCTACGGCGAATTGGCCGATCTGCTCATTCCCTATGTCCAGGAGATGGGTTACACCCATATCGAACTGCTGCCCATCACCGAGCATCCCCTCGACGAATCCTGGGGCTACCAGAGCACCGGCTATTTCGCGCCGACCAGCCGCTATGGTCCGCCAGACGGGTTGCGCGAACTGATCGACCGGTGCCATCAGGCCTCCATCGGCGTGATTCTGGATTGGGTGCCCGGGCATTTCCCCGCGGACGCGCATGCGCTCGCCCGCTTCGATGGCACCGCCCTTTACGAGCACGAGGACCCGCGACTCGGCTTCCACCGGGAATGGGGCACCCACGTGTTCAACTATGGACGCAACGAGGTGCGAAGCTTCCTGATGTCCAGCGCCTACTACTGGCTGACGGAGTTTCACTTCGATGGGCTGCGGGTGGATGCGGTGGCGTCCATGCTCTATCTCGACTACTCGCGCCCCACTGGGCAGTGGATCCCAAACAAGTATGGCGGGCGCGAGAATCTCGAAGCAATCGACTTTTTGCGCGAACTCAACGTCATGGTCGGCGAAACCTTCCCCGGCGTGCTCATGGTCGCCGAAGAATCCACCGCCTGGCCCATGATCTCGCGCCCTGTCTATTTGGGAGGTCTCGGCTTCTCGATGAAATGGAACATGGGGTGGATGAACGACACCTTGCGCTACATGGGCAAAAATCCGGTGCATCGCCGTTACCACCATAACGAGCTGACGTTCGCGCAGCTCTATTCCTACACGGAGAATTTCATCCTCCCGCTTTCCCACGACGAGGTGGTCCACGGGAAGGGCTCGCTCCTCGACCGGATGCCAGGGGACGCCTGGCAGAAATTCGCGAACCTTCGCCTGCTGTTCATCTACCAGGCCACCTACGCCGGCAAGAAGCTCAATTTCATGGGCAACGAATTCGGACAGGGCAAGGAATGGCAGGTCAAGGAGGATCTGGACTGGCCGCTGCTCGACGTTCAATGGCATCAAGGCATCCGGCGGCTCTCCCGCGACCTGAACCATCTCTATCGCAACATGCCCGCACTCCACGATCTCGACTTCAATCAGGAGGGATTCTCCTGGATCGACTGCCATGACGCCGACCAATCGGTGCTAAGCTATATTCGGCGCGCGCGCAGCGGGGAATTCGTCATCGTGGCGCTCAACTTCACCCCCGTCCCGCGCAGAAACTACCGAATCGGCGCGCCGGCGAAGGGCGTCTACCGGGAAATCATCAACAGCGACGCGGACGTCTATTCCGGCAGCAATGTGCGCAACGAGCCGATCGCGGCCGAGGAAACCCCGTGGATGGGATTGCCCTACATGCTGGAATTCACGTTGCCCCCCTTGGGCGGCCTGGTGCTGGTCCTGGAACCCGGGGAGGAGCCCGCGCACCGCGACGCCGAGGCGGCGCCCCCGGAACCGGCCGCCCGCACGCCCATGGAAACGTGAATCCCGTTCTTTGCCGAATGCACCGTCAGCGAGGCCCAACGATGAGCCGTTTGACCCAATCCCCCGCATGGACCGCCTTGGCCCGGCATCATGAGGCGATGCGCATGATCCACATGCGCGACCTGTTTGAACAGGATCCTACGCGCAGCCAGTCATTTTCGTATCTGTTCAACGACATTCTGTTCGACTTCTCGAAGAACCGGATCACCGGCGAGACGCTCGCCCGTCTCTTCGATTTGGCGGCGGAAAGTCGGCTCAACGAGGCCATCGGCCGAATGTTCGACGGCCAGCCGGTCAACGTGACGGAGCACCGGCCCGCCCTGCACGTGGCGTTGCGCAATCGCTCCAATCGGCCGATCCTGGTGGCCTCCCAGGACGTCATGCCACAGGTCAACGCGGTGCTCTCGCGCATGCGGGCCTTCACCGAGCAGGTGCGTGATGGCACCTGGAAAGGCCATACGGGCAAGACCATCACGGATGTCGTCAACATCGGCATCGGCGGCTCCGATCTGGGCCCCGCGATGGCCGCCCGGGCACTGACGCCCTATGTCAAGACAGGGCTGCGTTTGCATTTCGTTTCCAACGTCGATGCCACCGATCTCGTCGAAACGCTGGAGCCCCTTGCGCCCGAGACGACGCTGTTCATCGTCGCCTCGAAGACCTTCACGACCGAGGAGACGCTGACCAACGCACATTCCGCACGCCATTGGCTCGTCTCGAGGCTGGGGAGCGAGCACGCGGTGGCCCGCCACTTCGTGGCGGTTTCGACCAATGCCGAGAAGGTGCGCGCCTTCGGCATCGACGAGAGCCACATGTTCGAATTCTGGGACTGGGTGGGGGGACGCTATTCCCTCTGGTCCGCCATCGGCCTCCCCTTGGCCCTGGGGATCGGCTGGGATCATTTCGAGGCGCTGTTGAGCGGCGCCCACGAAATGGATGAACACTTCCGAACCGAGCCCCTCGATCGTAACATCCCGGTCCTCGCCGGACTGATCGGGATCTGGTACACCAATTTCTTCGGCTTCGACTCGCAGGCGATTCTTCCGTATGATCAGCACCTCGAGCACCTGCCCGCCTATTTGCAGCAGTTGTACATGGAAAGCAACGGCAAGCGTGTGACCCTCTCCGGCGACGACGTCGATTATGCGACCTGTCCGGTCGTCTGGGGCGCGGCAGGGACGAATGGCCAGCACTCGTTCTATCAGCTCATCCACCAGGGCACGCAGGTCATCCCGGCGGACTTCCTCGCCGCGATCGAAACCCCGCATCCTTTGGGCAGGCATCACGAGATCCTGCTCGCCAACTTCTTCGCGCAGCCCGAAGCCCTCATGCGCGGCAAGACTGCCGATCAGGTGCGCACCGAACTTGCCGCCCGGGGACTCTCGCCCGACGCGATCGAAGCGCTGACCCCGCACCGCGTCTTTCCCGGCAACCGCCCGACCCACTCGATCCTCTACCAGCGACTCGACCCCAAGACGCTCGGCACGCTGCTCGCCTTCTACGAGCACCGGGTGTTCGTGCAAGGCGCCCTCTGGAACGTCGACTCCTTCGATCAATGGGGCGTGGAACTCGGCAAAGAACTCGCGCGCATCGTCGAGGCCGACATCGAATCCCAGGGCGTCCTCTCACCCCATGATTCGTCGACGGCGCAGTTGATCGAGCGCTTCAAGGCCCGCAAACCGTCTTCCCATTAACCCGCGAATAACCATGCAAACAAACCTGATTACCCTGGAGCACGGCCTGTCGGAAGCCAGGCTCATGGATCTGGAGGTGCCGAGATGGCCGATCTGGTCAAAGGGCGTATCGACTTTTCCGTGGACTTACGATGTGCCGGAAACGTGCTATTTCCTTGAAGGAGAGGCCGTCGTGACCCCTCGCGGCGGCCAGCCGGTGAGAATAGCGCAAGGCGATCTCGCCATCTTCCCCACGGGGCTGTCATGCACGTGGGACATCAAGAAACCGGTCAGAAAGCACTATCACATTGGCTAAGCCCACGATAAAGCGCTCAACCACCCGCCCAGCGCGGAGCGCGTCCAGCAAGGTGGCCACGATCGCCGGCCAGGATCCGGGCACCAAGGAGACCGTCGGTGCGCCGAAACGCGCCGACCGAACGTCCGCCGGCGAGCCTTCCAAGCGCGGCGCACGGGCGCCGAAGGCGAATGTCACAGGCCTCGGGACCCGTTCCGGCGAACGGCCGCAACCGGCGCGGCCGCCCGAGGCTGCCGACGCGGCGCACCAAGACGCGCCGGAGGTTCACGAGGAGGCGGTCATCAAGGGCCTCAATGCACCTGGGACGGCCGTCGTGGCGCCGCCCCCCCAGGCGCCAGCACGCCTCGAGCCGGAACCCGAGGCGACCCCGGAACCCGCGCGAGCGTCCGCCGAGTCCGCGATCCCCAGCATGTTCGTCGTCATGATCGCGTCGGAACTGGCCCCTGTCGCCAAGGTGGGCGGACTCGCCGACGTCGTCTACGGCTTGTCGCGGGAACTGGAGATCCGCGGCCATGCCGTGGAGATCATCCTGCCCAAGTATGATTGCATGCATTACGGAGAGATCTGGGGGTTGACCATGACCTACCAGGACCTTTGGGTGCCCTGGTACGGCGCGTCGATTCACTGCTCCGTGTGGTTCGGGTTCGTGCATGGGCGCAAGTGTTTTTTCATCGAACCGCACTCTCAGGACAACTTTTTCAACCGGGGTGCATTCTATGGCTTCAAGGACGAGGCCCTGCGTTTCGCCTTCTTCAGCAAGGCGGCACTGGAGTTCCTGCTGCAGAGCGGCAAGCGCCCCGACATCATCCATATCCACGACTGGCAAACCGCGCTCGTCCCCGTCCTGCTGTACGAGATCTACAAATTTCACGGCATGGACCGTCAGCGCGTGTGCTTCACCATTCACAACTTCAAGCATCAAGGGGTAACCGGGACCGACCTGCTCAACGCCGTGGGTCTTGGCGGGCGAGCGCATCACTTCCTCGACGGAACACGGTTGCGCGACGACGCGCATCCGGGTGCCATCAACCTCATGAAGGGCGGGATCGTCTATTCTAATTTCATCACGACCGTCTCGCCCCACTATGCCTGGGAGGTCCTGCACACCGGAGAAAATCAGGGACTCGGGCCTGTGCTCCACACCCATCGCTCGAAGTTTGGCGGCATTCTCAACGGCCTGGATTACGACACCTGGAATCCGGAACTCGACAGGTACATTCCCTTCCACTACGGAGCCGCCACGCTCGACCAGAAATACCGCAACAAGGAGGCGTTGCGCGAACGGCTCTGGCTGAGGACGGATTACAAGCCGATCATCGCCTACGTCGGCCGGCTCGATGCACAGAAGGGGGTGCATCTCATCCGCCACGCCATTTTCTATGCACTGGCCCACGGGGCGCAATTCGTGCTGCTGGGCGCGAGTCCGGATCCGGGCATCAACCAGAGCTTCTGGGCCCTCAAGAATCAGCTGAACAACAACCCCGATTGCCATCTTGAGATCGGCTACAACGAGGGACTCGCGCACCTCATCTATGCGGGATCGGACATGATCATCCTGCCGAGCAACTTCGAGCCTTGCGGCCTGACTCAGCTGATCGGTCTCAAATATGGCACCGTCCCCATCGTCCGCAACGTCGGCGGGCTTGCCGACACGGTATTCGACCGCGATTATTCTGGCAGACCGATCGAGGAACGAAACGGCTATGTTTTCCATCATTCGGACGGGCGCGGAATAGAATCCGCCCTGCAGCGCGCCATCGGCCTGTGGTACGCCTATCCTGCCGAATTCCGGCACTTGATGCTCGCCGGCATGCGGCAAGACTACTCCTGGAATCATTCGGGCCAGCATTATCTAAATGTTTACGACTACATCCGCCACAAGTAAGCCCGGCGAAGCGCCGGTTCACAGACCGGCCGGCGCACCCGCAACCGAAGGCACTCCCTTCCAGGGCAAGGCGGCCAGCCAACCATTGCAGATAGCACTCAACCATACGGAGGAAGCGGGTGAGGCCGCCTGACGGCGGGCGCTATCCCTCCCCGGCACTGTGCCGGGGTTTCCCGCGAATGACCGATGAACGAACTTCCTGAACAGGTAGAGGGCTTGCCGAACATCAGCGGCTCGGAAAGTTTGATCGAGGAAACCCTCGCGCGTGCCAAGGACAAGCCTGTCTTTCTGCCCGCAAGCCGAATCGATTTCACACGCACACGCGCGGCAGCGGCAAACGCCTTGCACATGCACCAGCCCCTTATCCCGGCGGGCGGCAGCGACCTGCGCACTGCAGCGATCATCAGCAACCTCAAATACATGATGGATAACCAGGGGATCGGCGACAACCACAATGCCCCTGTCTTCGTCTGGTGCTACAAGCGCATGGGGGAATTCATACCGGAGCTTTTTTCGGAAGGGAAGGAACCCCGGATCATGCTCGAGTATTCCGGAACCCTCCTCCACGGCATGCGCCAAATGGGACTCAACGACGTATTCGATGCCCTGAAAACCATCACTTGCGATCCCCGCTACCGGCATGCGGCCGAATGGCTGGGCTGCCCGTGGGGCCACGCCGTCGCGCCGTCCACGCCGATCCAGGACTACCGGCTTCACATCAAGGCCTGGCAGCACCACTTCGCCGCCATCTTCGGCCTGGAGGCGCTCTCGCGGGTGCGTGGGTTCTCGCCGTCGGAGATGGCGCTTCCGAACCACCCGAACCTTGCCTACGAGTTCGTCAAGACCCTGAAGGAATGCGGGTATCAATGGGTGCTCGTGCAGGAACACACGGTGGAGCTGCCGGAGACCGGGGCGCATCCGCAACAGCGGCATCTGCCTCACCTGCTGGAGTGCCGCAACTCGAAGGGCGAGACCGCCCGGATCATCGCCATCATCAAAACCCAGGGCAGCGACACCAAGCTCGTGGCGCAGATGCAACCCTGGTACGAAGCACGCAGCCTGTCGCACTGGCAGCTCGCAGGCCGCGAAGTCCCGCCGCTGGTGACGCAGATCGCCGACGGGGAGAACGGCGGGGTCATGATGAACGAGTTTCCGCCCAAGTACATGGAAGTCGTTCGGGAATCTTCGGGCTCCGACGTGCCCCTCATGAACGCGACCGAGTACCTGGAGCACCTGTTCGCCCTGGGTATCACCGAAAACGACTTTCCGGTGATTCAGCCCCTATTCCAAAAGCGAATTTGGGACCGCTTTGCGCCAGGCGATGGCGACGAGAAGATGGAGGCGGTCATCAAGAGCTTGGGCCAGGAGGATCATCGCTTCCACATGGACGGCGGCAGCTGGACCAACAATATCTCTTGGGTCAAGGGGTACGAGAACCTCCTCGGCCCCATGGAAAAGGTCAGTTCGCTCTTTTACGAGAAGGTAATCCGTCCGGGCATGCCCACGAACGAGCACCGCTACCGCAACGCCCTCTTCCACCTCATGGCCTCGCAGACGAGCTGTTACCGCTATTGGGGGCAAGGGGTTTGGGTCGATTATGGGCGCGAGATCTGCGCCCGCGCACAACAAATTCTGAGCCACGATTTCTAGCCGCAGGCTGAGAACGTCGGGCGGCCCACGGCCGCCCGACGTCGAACACTCGGGGCCGACGCCAGTTATCCCTTCGAGGTGTGCGCGGCCGGTTCGACGAGGATGGTCCCAACCATTCCGCCGGCATAGTGCCCAGGCTCGTGGCACGCATAATAGAGCGTGCCGGGCTTGTCGGCGAACGTCCAGATCAGCGTCTGCGTCTTGCCCGGCGCCAACGGAACGCCGTTGGGATCGCGACCCATGGTCATACCCATGGCGGCCATCCGTTTCATTTCGGCCTCGTGCGCCATTTGTTCACGCTTGTCTCCGAGCACGAACTCATGCATGAGTTTGCCCTTATTGGTCACGACGAAGCGAACCGTCTCCCCCTCCCGCACCTTGACGACGGAGGGGACAAAACGCAGCGTGTCAAGCGCGGCGATCCGAATCGTGCGGTCCGCCTTGGCGGCCGTTCCGGGGTGCCCGAAGGAAAAGACGTCGGCTTTCGCATGGGCATGCAAGGGGAACAACCCCGCGATCATCAAAACCGCTATGCCGGCACAAACTGTACGGTTGCGTTTCATCTCCAAGCGCATTCTCCTGATGTCAAAAGCTGCGCACCACTCAGACGTGGCACACAGAGCATTGGCCGGGCGGACGCCTGGGGCGGTCGCCTCCCGTGCCGCGTCGCGAGTTCTCTCCACGAGAGACATTGCCTCACCCCAACCGGAACCGAAAAGCCTTCCGCACATCGCAAGGTTTCCCGTCCCGGATTCGGCGGGGTTCGCACAAGCCCTCAACCGTAAGGACGACCATCGGCCGTACCGGCCCAAGATGCGGATTATTCCGCACCGGGCATGAAAACTCGCCGCGCCTCATGGCCGGACAGGTGATTCACAGCGGGAAGGACAAAGCGCGCGGGTGGCCGAAGCCCCCGCCGTTCAGGCGTCGCCGCGATGCCGCGCCTCTGCCGGATGGGCCTTATCCCGCAATCACGCACCCGGTGCCGGCAAGACAGATATCGACACCCGCGCTCGGCGCGACGGCGGCCGCGGGGATCCGGTGCCCCCCCTGCCAAAGCTCCACCGCCTGCCGCTTGGAGGCGCCGGTGATGAGAAAGATCACCTCCCGCGCGCTGCTCAAGGTTCTAACGCTCAGGCTGACGCGCCCGGACGGCGGTTTGGGCGCATTCGACACCGCAAGCACGGGTTGCGCATCGCGCTGCGCACCCCACTCATGGCCCGGAAAAAGGCTCGCCGTGTGGCCGTCTTCGCCCAGCCCGAGCAATATCAGGTCCGGAATCACGCCCCGGATGATCTCACGGTAGCGCCGTGCCGCCTCGGCGGCACCTCGTTCGGCCTCGATCGGGTGAATCTGAGTGCGCGGAATGGGGACATGATCAAGCCACGCGTGCATGGCCAAGGCGCTGTTGCGCTGTGCCGATTCACGCGGAAGACAGCGCTCGTCGCCCCAGTAGACGTGCCAGCGGCTCCAATCGGTCGTAAGCTCCGGCAAGCGTTCATAGAGCGCTTGCGGGGTCTGCCCCCCCGACAGGACGATCCGGAACTCGCCGCGCGCGGACTGCGCAAGTTGCGAAGCGCATTGCACGCGGGCTCGAACGCCCTCAAAAAGCGCTGCCGCGTCGGGGAACAGGTGCCAGCGGCGCACTTGGGTGCGAACCTCCATCGCCCTCAAACCTCATTTCGCCATTCGTGGTCTTCGCTGTCGAAGAGCCGATTGGCCTCCTCCGGCCCCCAGGTCCCGGCAGGATAGGTGTGAATGAATTCGCGCTCCTGCGCCCAGTACTTGAGGATCGGATCCACCACGCGCCAAGCCCATTCGACCTCATCGAAGCGGATGAACAGGCTGCGATCGCCCTCGATGACATCGAGCAGCAGCGTCTCGTAGGCATCGAGCGGGACCTCGTGGGTCTTGCGATAGGAGGCGTTGAGCGCCAGCACGCGCGTATCCATCTCCAGGCCGGGCTTCTTGACGTGGATCTCCATGTGCATGCTCTCGGACGGCTGGATGGACAACAACACCCAGTTGGGTGCGATCACTTCGACCGGGGTCTCGCGAAAGAGCTGTTGCGGCGGGTACTTGAAGCGCAAGGCGATGAGCGACATCTGCTTGGCCATGCGCTTGCCCGTGCGCAGATAGAAGGGGACGCCCCGCCAGCGCCAGTTGTCGATATAGAACTTGGCGCTCACGAAAGTCTCGGTCACGGAGTTTTTCTCGATGCCGATTTCGTCTTGATAGCCCCCCACCTGCACCCCCCGGCTGAAGCCCGCGCCATACTGGGCCCGGAAGGCATGGGCATGCACGGCCCGGCGCGGGATCGGGCGCACCGAGCGCAAGACCTTCACCTTCTCGTCACGCAAGGCGTCGGCCTCCCACGCGGGCGGCGGCTCCATGGCCACGACCGCGAGCAGCTGCATCAAATGGTTCTGCAGCATGTCGCGGAGCGCGCCCGCCTTGTCATAGTAATCCGCTCGCTTCTCGATCCCGATCTCCTCCGCCACCGTGATCTGCACATGATCGACGAAGTTCCGGTTCCACAACGGCTCGATCAGCGTATTGGCAAAGCGGAAGACCAACAGGTTCTGCACCGTCTCCTTGCCCAGGTAGTGGTCAATTCGATAGATCTGCTCTTCCGCAAAATGCTTGTGCAGCACCTCGTTCAGTAGCAGCGCGCTCTCGATGTCCTCGCCGAAGGGTTTTTCGACCACGATCCGCTGCTGGCCGTGCGGCTCGTTGAGGCCAGCCTGGTCGAGGTTGCGGATGACTGCCGCATACTCGGTCGGCTTGATGGCCAGATAGTAGATGCTGCAGCCTGACGGACTGGCTCTGGACTTGGCGATCGCTTGGCCCAACTGGACGAACGACTGCGGGTCATGCAGTTCACCGCGCACATAGTTGAAGCGGCTGGAGAGGGAGCGGAACACGCCCTCGTCGAAATAATCGCCCAGTCTCTCCTGCAGCACCTGCTTGAGATACTCCGTCCATTGGGACTGATCCCACTCGCGCCGCGCAAACGCCGTAAAGCCCATGCTCTTGGGCAACCGGCCGGCCACCTCGAGGTGATACAGCGCCGGGATCAGCTTATTGGCGGACAGATTGCCCGTCGCGCCGAAAATCACGAAATTGCAAGGTGTCGCCAACTCATCCAGACTCATAGAATCTCCGCTAGGAAACCCGCGCCCTCACTGGACGGCTTTCGCCGGCCGCCCGGCCCCCTGCGCGCATGGCAGGGCCTTTTTCCCGTGCAGCCGGAGCAAGCAAGTCCGAATCCCCATGACGGAGGGCGGACGATCGGCCTACGGTGTCCCTTCCTCGCGCACCGCATGCCCGCCAAAGCCTTTGCGCATCATCGCCAGCAGTTTGGCCGTGTAATCGTTCGCGCCTTGGCTCGCGAAGCGCATCATGAGGGCCAGGCTCATCACCGGCGTAGGAATTCCCAACTCGACGGCCTCCAGGGCGGTCCACCGCCCTTCCCCCGAGTCCGACACATACGGCTCGATCTCGCCTAGACGCTGATCGGTTCTCAGAAAATCCGCAGTCAGGTCAAGCAGCCAGGAGCGGACCACGCTGCCGTGACGCCACAGTTCCGCGACCGCCCCGAGGTCGAGGTCGAACTCCTTGCGCGCCGCCAGCAGGCTCAAGCCTTCCGCAAGCGACTGCATCATCCCGTACTCGATGCCGTTGTGCACCATCTTGACGAAATGGCCGGACCCGACCGGGCCGCAGTGCAGCCACCCCGTATCGGGGGAGGGCGCGAGAGCGCGCAGATAGGGCTTGACGCGGTCAAGCGCCTCCTTGGGGCCGCCCACCATCAGGCAGTAGCCTTCGGCCAGCCCCCAGATCCCGCCCGAGACGCCCGCATCGACGAACTGGATGCCCCGCTCGGACAGCTTTTGCGCACGCCGCAGGGAATCCTTGTAGAACGAATTGCCGCCGTCCACGACCACATCGCCGCGGCCCAGCAACGCCGCCAACTCCTCGACGGCATCCTCCGTGACCTGTCCGCTCGGCAACATGAGCCATACGAGCCGAGGGGGCGTCAGGCGAGCCACCATGTCTGCGAGGCTCGCCGCCGCCGCCACGCCGATCTCCTGTGCCAGGGCCTGGGTCACCGCGGGGGTGCGGTTATACGCCACGACCTCCATTTGCGCCTTGCGGAGCCGACGCGCCATGTTCGCGCCCATGCGGCCCATGCCTGCCATGCCAATGGTCATTGTCGCCCCTTCAAAAGAATGCCTGCCGAGGCCGGTCGCCGCGACGGGCCGATTCGAACGCCACGTCCGGTCAGACCCCCGGTGAATCCCGCGGTTCCATTCCGTCGCGGCGATGGACAAGTCTCGCACACGATGTCGTGCCTTTCGATGGGCCGTCGACCTGCTTCCTGGCTTGCCGTCCCGCGCCCTTTGAGAACAAGTATAGTTCACCGGGGCGTCCCCCCGCGACACCGCCGTTTCAGGCGCATCTGAAGGAGACATCTTCTGCTAGAATGCTTTCTTTTTTGTCTGCCTTAGCATCTGCCGGACGAGCACATGGCCCCGCCCGCCCCACTCCAAGAAGAAGCCGCGCCCCTTAAGATCCTCTTCGTGACATCGGAGGTCCGCCCCGTCGTCCAGACAGGCGGCCTGGCCGACGTCAGCGCGGCCTTGCCCGCGGCCCTGCGCCACCTCGGGGCCGACGTGCGCATCCTGCTGCCCGGCTATCGGGCGGTCTTGGACGAGAGCAAGAAGATCCGGGTTTGCGCCCGCATCGAGGACATTCCGGAACACGGGGAGGTGCGTCTTTTGTCCGCTTGCCTGCCCCACTCGGAGGTGCCCTTGCTGCTCGTCGACTATCCCGTCTACTATGATCGGGAAGGCGGCCCCTATCTCGATGCCGATGGGCGCGAATGGCCCGACAATGCTTGGCGGTTCGGCCTATTCTCGCACGTCGCCGCGCGTCTCGGAAGTGCCCAAAGCCCCTTGGCATGGCGCCCGGACATCGTCCACTGCAACGACTGGCAGAGCGGCCTCGCGCCCGCGTTGATGCACTTCATGTCCGGTCGCAAGGCCGCCACCCTCATGACCGTGCACAACCTCGCCTATCAAGGCGTCTTCGCGCCGCAGTTCGCCACCCGCCTCGGCCTGCCGGCATCCAGCTTTCACATGGAGGGCGTCGAATATTATGGCCTGTTCTCCTTTTTGAAGGCGGGCCTCTATTACGCGGACCATCTGAGTACCGTGAGCCCGACCTACGCCAAGGAAATTCAGTCGGAACCGCTGGGTTTCGGGCTGCAAGGGCTGCTCGCTGCGCGCACGCGGGCGCTGACGGGCATCTTGAACGGCGTCGACACCGAACGCTGGAATCCGGCGTCGGATCCGTTGCTGCCAGCCCCCTTCGGGCCGGGACACTGGGACGCAAAACAGGCCAACAAAACCGCGCTGCAGCAGACGCTGGGCCTTGAGGTCCGGCCGGACAGGCCGATCCTTGGCGTGGTCAGCCGCCTCACGCCGCAAAAAGGCCTCGATTTACTGCTGGAGGCCGCGCCCCGCCTGCTGGAAACGCCTGTACAGATCGCCATGGTGGGCAACGGCGACCGCGACTTGGAGCGCGACTGGCTCGCGCTCCAGGCGCGCTATCCGGGGGCCGTCGCCGCGCGCATCGCCTTCGACGAGCGGCTGTCGCACCTCGTGGAAGCAGGCTCGGACATCTTCGTCATGCCCTCCCGCTTCGAGCCTTGCGGACTCAACCAAATGTATAGCCAGCTCTATGGCACCCCGCCGGTCGTCCATTTCACAGGGGGGCTCGCCGATACGGTGGTCGACGCGACGGCGGCGGCCGTGCAAGCAGGCGAAGCGACCGGTTTCGTCTTCCGCGAAATGACCGCGCGCGCCCTCGAACAGGCCGTCCGGCGGGCACTGGACGCCTATCGCGACAAGCGCACCTGGCGTCGCCTTCAGCTCAACGGGATGTCGCGCGATTTCAGCTGGGACCACAGCGCACGCGGGTATCTCGCCCTCTACCGGTCGATCCTCGCGGCACGCGCCCAGCCCGTCGCCAGGATCGCGTGCTCAGCCGCCCTGCCTTAACCGCGCAGGAAGTTCTGCCGGTAGTACTTCATTTCGGCGATGGATTCATGGATGTCCGCCAGCGCCTCATGCTTGTTCTGCTTCGAGAACCCCTCCAGCAGCGCCGGCTGCCAGCGTTTCGCGAGTTCCTTCAGGGTGCTGACGTCGAGATTGCGGTAATGGAAGTAGGCTTCAAGCTGCGGCATGTAGCGCGCGAGAAATCGCCGGTCCTGACAGATCGAGTTGCCGCACATGGGCGAGGCCTTGGGAGCCACGTGGCTGCGCAGGAAAGCCAAGAGCTGGGCCTCGACGCCCGCGTCGGACAGGCCCGAGGCCTTGACCTTCTCCGTCAGGCCCGATTTCCCGTGCGTCGCCTTGTTCCATGCGTCCATCGCATCCAGTACGGCATCCGGCTGGTGAACCACGAGCACCGGGGCCTGCGCCACGATCTCGAGCTGCGCGTCGGTGACCACCAGCGCGACCTCCAGAATGCGATCGGCTTCCGGATTGAGGCCGCTCATCTCCATGTCGATCCAGATAAGGCGATTGTTGTCTTGTGCCATAATAGGTCCTAAATAAAGTCCATTGCTGCCAGGATCGGCGCTCAGCCCCCTGCGCCCTCGGCCAGGCCGCATAAAGGACGGATATTTTGGCACATTGCAGGCACGGACGCACGGACCCCTCCGCGCGCGGCCTGGCATAGGACTTCATCACGGAAACCGGGATGCATCCGTTTACCCTCGCTTTCGTGGTCGCCGCCTTAGGCACGACCGCACTCAAATTCTGGCTCGCACAGCGCCATCTGCACGCCATCCGCGCACACCGCGACCAGGTTCCCGCGGGGTTTTCGGAGAGCATCAGCCTGGATGCCCACCGCAAGGCGGCCGACTATAGCGGCGCGAAGACGCGCCTGGGACGGGCGCACACGGCGCTCGACACGGCGCTCCTGTTCGCCCTCACCCTCGGGGGCGGCCTCAATGTCCTGGCCGCAATCGCGAATCGCGCATTCGCCTCCGACCTGCTCCAAAATCTCGCGCTCATCGTCATGGTGGTCGTGATCAGCGCACTGGTCGAACTGCCGCTCGGTCTTTATCGAACCTTCGTGGTCGAAGCGCGCTTCGGCTTCAACCAGATGACGCCGCGCCTGTACGCCCTCGATCTCGCCAAGCAGGCCGCCCTTGCGGCCGCGCTCGGGCTGCCGCTCGCCTGGGCGGTGCTGTGGCTCATGGCCCGGATGGGCAGCCACTGGTGGCTGTACGTGTGGGTGACCTGGCTCGCGTTCAATCTCGGCGTCCTCATGATTTATCCCCGCTTCATTGCCCCATGGTTCAACCACTTCACGCCGCTGACTGACTCTGCGCTCAAGACGCGCATCGAGGCGTTGCTCCAGAAATGCGGTTATGAGGCGCAGGGCCTGTTCGTCATGGACGGCTCCAAGCGTACAAACCACGGCAACGCCTTCTTCACCGGATTCGGGCGATCCAAGCGGATCATTTTTTTTGACACCCTGCTTGCCCATCTCACGCCCGACGAGGTCGAGGCAGTCCTGGCGCACGAAATCGGCCATTTCAAGCGGCACCATATCCCCAAGCGCCTGGCCGGCATGTTCTGCGTGAGCCTCCTGCTGCTGTGGGCGCTCGGAAGCGTCATGGATCAAAGCTGGTTCTACCAGGGACTCGGCGTGACCGCCCACGGCACCGGCATGGCCCTGATCCTGTTCTTCTTGGTCATCCCGGTGTTCACGTTCCCGCTGCAGCCGGCGCTCAGCCACTACTCCCGCAAGCAGGAATTCGAAGCGGACCAGTATGCGGCCCAGCACACGCGCCCGGAAACGCTGGTGCAGGCGTTGGTGCGGCTCTATCGGGACAACGCGACGACCTTGACCCCCGATGCCTGGCATTCGGCCTTCTACGACTCGCACCCGCCCGCGGCGCAACGCATCGCACGATTGCAAAATGCGCCCAACCATGGTTGAATCGCTGCCAGTTCGCGTCGTTGGCCAAGCGGCCTGCGGGAGCATCGACCCTTCCGACGGCAAACGCTCCACGCTGGCCAGCGGACATTCCCCATTTCGAAACAGGAGGCTCCCATGAACACCCGTGAAGCGGCATGCGACCTGTCCCAGAAACACTGCAAGCCCTGCGAAGGCGGCGTCGATCCACTACCCGCCGCCGAAGTCGAACGTCAGCTGGCTCAGCTGTCCGGCTGGACCCAGGACGGTCCGGCCATCCGCAAGACCTACACGTTCAAGAATTACTATGAAACCATGGCGTTCGTGAACGCGACCGCATGGATCTCGCACCGCGAGGACCACCATCCCGATCTCGAGGTGGGATACAACCGGTGCCAGGTGCGCTACATGACCCATGCCATCGGCGGATTGTCCGACAACGATTTCATCTGCGCCGCCAAGATCGACGCGCTGCTTGCCCTTTGATTCCCAGTCGCCCGGTACCCTGCGCGCTGACATCGAGGGCCGTGAGGTCATGAGCGCGCCGGCCGGCCGGCGCGTGCGGGGTCTCGTGGTGGCGGCATTCGGGCGGCACTTCGACGTCGACATCGGAAATGGCGAGCGTCTCGCCTGCGTAGCCCGCGGCAAGAAGGGCGGCATCGCCTGCGGCGACCAGGTCGCCCTTCGGGCCACAGGTGCCGGGCAGGCCGTCATCGAGGACATTCTCCCCCGCCAAACACTGCTCTTCCGCGCGGATGCCCACCGCACCAAGCTCATTGCGGCGAACGTGACGCAAGCGGTCGTGGTGGTGGCCGCCCAGCCCACGTTTTATCCGGATCTGCTGGACCGCTGCCTGATTGCGGCCGACGCAGCGGGCGTCAGGACGCTCATCGTGCTCAACAAATGCGACTTGGAAGACCTGACCGAACACGCCGCGCAGGCGCTCAGCCTCTACGAAAGGCTCGGCTATGATCTGCTCAAGGTGTCGGCTCACCGGAGCATCGACGCCCTGCGCCCCCGCCTGGAGGGCCATACGAGCATTCTGGTCGGCCAATCCGGCATGGGCAAGTCGAGCATCCTCAATGCCCTCCTGCCGGACGCAGGCGCCGCGATCGGCGAGATCTCGGAAGCCCTCGACACCGGGCGCCATACGACGACCGCCACTCGGCTGCACCCGCTCGACCCGGAAAGCCGCATCATCGACTCGCCGGGCTTGCAGGAATTCGGACTGTCCGCCCTCGAGCCGCCAGAAATCGCCCGGTCGTTTCCCGAGTTCCGCCCTCACCTGGACAGGTGCCGCTTCCGCAACTGCGGCCATCGCTCGGAGCCCGGCTGCGCGGTTCTGGAGGCCACGCGGCTCGGGACCATTGACCCGCGGCGGCTCGCGTCTTACCATCGCATCGTCGCGAGCCTTGCGCCGCCCAGGCGCCCTGCACACGGAAGCCGTCGGTGAGCATGAAACCGCAACATCCCGCGTGCAAACTGCTCGCGCGGGTCGCGTGAGCAGTCTTTCTCGATAGGCCGCCGCCGAGTTTCCTATACTGTCTATCATGCGCCCGGTCGCGACGTCGGGCAACGGGCAGGAATCCGCGGGAGTGCGCGTTGAGTCTCTCGCCCCGCGAGAAGGCCCTTGCGCGCAGACGCACGCAACGGCGGATGCACGATTTCCAGCCATACCCGGCCGGCGCCGGGACCGCATACTGACGGGGCGCCGACCGCGCAGACCTTACAGACAACTAGAGAAAGGGGCAACGCCCGTCTCCTTTGCCGCGAATGCCGCCAGGCGCGCGTCACGGGGGATCA
Organism: Pseudomonadota bacterium; assembly: GCA_021817985.1. Classification (GTDB taxonomy): domain Bacteria; phylum Pseudomonadota; class Gammaproteobacteria; order Burkholderiales; family JAKAFK01; genus JAKAFK01. The sequence continues at coordinate 58,652 of JAKAFK010000001.1, forward strand.
GCGGCGTCCAATTTGCGATGGAAAGCCACTCGAACACGAATTCTTTTCAACATGACTCCCTGGGTCTGGATGCGCCCTCGATCAAGCGCTCCTTGGCGAACAGCCTGACCTACTCCATGGGCAAGGACCGGCGCACCGCCACCCAGCGCGACTGGTTCAATGCGCTGGCCTACTCGGTCCGTGACCGGCTCGCCGAGCGCTGGCGCGAGACGCTCGATCTGTACCACCGGACCAATGCCAAGCGCGTCTACTACCTGTCCCTGGAATTTCTCATCGGACGCCTGCTGTCGAGCAGCATGTGCAATATCGGCATCCACGACACCTGCCAGTCGGTGCTCGATGAACTGGGGCTCGACCTGTCCGAACTGCGGGACCTGGAACCCGACGCCGCCCTGGGCAACGGCGGTTTGGGGCGCCTGGCCGCCTGCTTCCTGGACTCCATGGCGACCCTGGATCTGCCCGGCTACGGGTACGGCATCCGCTACGAGTACGGCCTCTTTCACCAGGGCATCGAGAATGGTTTCCAGATCGAGCACCCGGACAACTGGCTGCGCTACGGCAATCCGTGGGAATTTCCGCGCCCCGAAGTGCTCTACCCCATCAAGTTCTACGGCAAGCTGGTTGAATTTCGCGACGAGCACGGGCAGGAACACGACCATTGGGTCGATGCGGAAGAGATCATGGCCATGGCCTATGACACGCCGGTGCCCGGTTTCCGCAACAAGACCGTCAACACCATGCGCCTGTGGGCGGCCAAGGCCTCTCGCGACTTCGAGCTCAAGTACTTCAACGAAGGCAACTACATCAAGGCCGTGGAGGAAAAGAACCAGACCGAAAACCTGGCCAAGGTCCTCTACCCGAGCGACACCACGACCACCGGCAAGGAACTGCGCCTCAAGCAGCAGTATTTTTTCGTCAGCGCCTCGCTGCAGGACATCCTGCGCCGCTTCCTCGCCCACCACCAGTCGCTCGACGAGCTTCCGGACAAGGTCGACATTCAGCTCAACGACACCCACCCGTCGGTCGCGATCCCGGAACTGATGCGGCTCCTTCTGGACATCTACAAGCTCGGCTGGGACAAGGCCTGGGACATCACGGTGCGGACCTTCTCCTACACCAACCACACCTTGTTGCCGGAAGCCTTGGAAACGTGGCCGGTCGAGATGTTCGAACGCATCCTGCCGCGCCACCTGAAGATTATCTATGACATCAATCTGCGCTTCCTGCGGGAGGTCACCCACCGCTATCCGGGGGACATGGACCTGCTGCGGCGCGTGTCGATCATCGGCGAGGAAGGGGTCAAGCACGTTCGCATGTCCCACCTGGCGATCGTGGGGAGCCACCAAGTCAACGGGGTCGCGAAGATCCACACCGAACTGATGAAATCCACCATCTTTGCCGATCTTGATCGCTTCTTTCCCGGCCGCATCATCAACATCACCAATGGCGTCACCCCCCGCCGCTGGCTCAACCAGGCCAACCATGGCCTGCGCGACCTGATTTCCGCCCACATCGGGCAAGGCTGGGTGACAGACCTTGGAGAGTTGCGCCAGCTCCTGCCCCTCGCTTCCGACGCCAAGTTCCGAGCCGAATTCCGGCGCGTCAAGCAGAACAACAAGGAGCGCCTGGCCGCCATGATCCAGCGCGACCTCGCCATCGACGTCGACCTGAATTCGATGTTCGACGTCCAGATCAAGCGCATTCACGAGTACAAGCGGCAGCTGCTCAACGTGCTGCATGTGGTCACACGCTACAACCGCATCCGCCAAGGCCGCATCGCCAATCCGGTCCCGCGCACGGTGATCTTCGGCGGAAAAGCGGCGCCGGATTACCATATCGCCAAGCTGGTCATCAAGCTGATCAACGATGTTGCGGATATCGTCAATAACGACCCGACACTGGACAACCTGCTCAAGGTGGCCTTTCTGCCGAACTACGACGTCTCGCTGGCAAGTCTCATCATTCCTGCGACGGACCTCTCCGAGCAAATTTCCACGGCGGGCACGGAGGCCTCCGGCACCGGCAATATGAAGCTGGCCCTAAACGGCGCCCTGACGATCGGCACGCTCGATGGCGCCAACGTGGAGATTCGCGACGAGGTGGGCGATGAGAACATCTTCATCTTCGGCCACAACGCCACGGAGGTGGCCGAACTCAGGCGCCACGGGTACAACCCGTGGAGCTACTACCATGGCAACGGGGAACTCAAGGAAGTGCTCGACATGATCGGAACGGGCTTTTTCTCTCCCGAGCAGCCCGACCGCTTCCGTCCCATCTTCGACAATCTGACAAGCGGAGGGGATTACTACATGCTGCTCGCGGACTATGGCCCCTATATCGAGTGCCAGGACCGCGTCGACCAAGCCTACCGCGACAGCGACGGATGGACGCGCAAAACCATCATCAACACTGCGAGCATGGGGCGGTTTTCCAGCGATCGCAGCATCCTGGAATACGCCGAGAAGGTTTGGGATGCCAAACCCGCTTCATGGACGCCGGACGTACAAGGAGCGACGCCCCCGCTGCCCCTGCCCTAAGGGTGCGGTCACGGCGGGCGACAAGCAGGGCGTCCGCTAGCCGGCCCAACTGGCCAGCGTGAGCAGAGCCAACACCGCGAGCCAAAGGACGACCGTCCGCCAGATCAAACCCATTGCGCTTTGCAGGTAACCCACGTCGGGCTCATCGCCGAGTCCCAGCTCAGGGCGGGCCACGAGTCCGCCGGCCTGGTGGATGGGATCTCCCAGCTTGACGCCCAAGGCGCCCGCCCCGCTCGACAGGATGATGCCCTGCAACTTGTCGCTCCAGCTCGCGGCCTGCGCGCGCCAGCAAAACAGGGCATCCTCGAAGTCACCGACGATGGCGAAACTGACTGCCGTGAGGCGGGCCGGGATCCAGTCGAGCTTGGCGAACGCCTCGCCGGCAAAGCGACCGAAGTCGCCATGCGACTGCGGATCAAGGTCGGCCCAAAGGGCCGCCAGCCAGAACGACGACCGATAAAGGACAGCGCCTACCGGCCCCAAGGGGGACAGCACCAGAAACCATGCGACCACGCCGAAGAGCTGGCGGTGGGCGCACAAGAAGGTCTGCTCGATGGCAAGCCGGGTCACTTCGGGCGCCTGCAGCTCCGCGACCTCTCCGCCCGCCCACGTAGCACCCAGCAGCTCGCGCGCATGCACCAAGTCGCGCTCCTTGAGTGCGCGGCCCATGCTGGAGAGCTCGCGCGCGCAGCGCTCGAATCCCAGGCAAAGGTACAAGAACACCGTATTCCACGCCCACGCCGCAAGCACGGACAAGTGCTGCAGCCAAAGATAGCCCACCCCCGCAAAAGCCGCGATGGGCAGCACCGCCAGCGCCCATGCCAGGAGCCCATGCAACCGCTGGCCCGCATTGAGATGGCTTTCAAGGAATGCAGAATAGCGGGCGAACCCGCGGTGCAGTTCGCCACGCGGATCAAGCGGATAAAAGTGCTCCAGCGCCAAAGCGGCGATAAGTGCAAATAAAGTCATCGACGATCCTTCGGGCCGGAAACAGGCCGCCTCAGGGCGCGAGCGCCCGCGCGTTAATGGCGAACGTCCATTTCGACACTCAGCGTGCCATGCTGGTAAAGTTCAAGGGTCGGCAAGGCCAGCTTCATCGCACGCGACGAAAGATAATCCAGGAGGGCGGAATAAGCCTTGCTGGGCGCCAAAAGAGGGCTCGCCTTGACGGTCACCAGGAGGACACGGCGGGCGGGAATCACCCCGGCGCGCAGAGGGGCACCCACCGGCGCACCCGCCGGGACGAGGAACCCGGCCTCCGCCTTCATCTTCAGCGGCGGCGTCACGCGAGGGTCCTCAAGAAGTCTCGCCACCGGCACGCCCGGGGCGATGCCCTGTTGCTTGAGGATCTGATATACCTTATTTTGCGTATCGATGATTTTTGCAAGATCGCCTTCGTGGACCACATACGCGTAATGATAAGGACCGCGCTCGGCATAGCGGATATGCGCACCGCTGAAGAACCCCATGAACCAGAGGACGAGCAGGATCGGCAGAACAAAGAACGACAGAAACTGAAGCCAAAACTTGGTGTTCAATCAAGGGTCCCCAAAAACGGCAAATGAAGAGACAATAACATATTTGATTGCCCACAGGGTTCGGCAGGCGCATTGGGTGAGCCACCGGGGTTGGAAAATAGCGCATCTTTCGAGAGGAGATGCGCAAAATGGCGGTCAACCCAGTGCAGTTTCAGCGGGGTTTGTCGATGGTCGATTTCCGAAGGCGCCAGGGTGCCGAAGCGCAGTGCCACGCCGCGTTGATGACGGTTCGCTGGCCGGATGGGTTCATTTGTCCGAAATGCGGGGAAACGCACCACTTCACGTTCGAGCGGGATGGCCTGACCTACTGGCAATGCTCGGCGTGCCGGAAGCAGACGAGCGTCCTGGGCAGGACGATCTTTGGGGCAGCCAAACCGCCGCTCACGAAGTGGTTTCTTGGGATGCCTCTGCTGACCCGGTCGAAGAACAACGTCTCGGCGCTGGCGCTCAAACGGGGTCTCGAGGTTCGCTACGATATGGCTTGGCGCCTCAAGCACAAACTCATGCAGGTGATGTGCGAGCGCGAGGCCTTGCGCCCGCTGTCGGGCATGGACGATGCCTGCCTGGGTGGCGAACGCCCGGGTGGCAATCGCGGACGCGGTTCGGAGAACAAGGTTTCGTTCGCTGCGGCCGTGTAGACCTCGCACACGGGCAAGGGCCTGTATGTGGGCTTGAAGAGACTCCCGTTCACCCAGGAAGCGCTGGCCAAGTGGACGAAGGCGGCACTTTCCGCGTCGGCGCATGCCATATCTGACGGCCTGGCATGCTTCCGGGCGCTCACGGCCGCCGACCTCACGCACGAGCCGATCGCCACCGGCGGTGGCGCACAATGCGTCAAGATGGAGCAGTCTCACGCGGTGAACACCTTCCTCGGCAATCTGAAGACGGCCTACTCGGGAACCTATCATGCATTCGACTTCGAAAAGTATGCTGAGCGATATCTCGGGCAGGTGCCATATTTCTTATCGCCGCTTCGACTTGCGGGCCATCCTGAAACGCCTGCTCGTGGCGGCAGTCCGAACCACCGCCCGTCCTGAGCGCCGGCTATGCGCGGCTGAACTAGGTGGGTGATGAGGATAACATATCATGGGCGCAAAGGGGGCATCGCGCGCGTTGCATCGGCTGGGCGCCTGTGCTACGAAGGAAGCAGGAACCGGCCCGAGCGGGCGAGGTTACGCCCGCTCAGCGCCGAGAGCCCTCCACTCGCCCGCTGCGGCGCAAAGCATGGCGCCGCGCGGACCTCCGCGGTCAGGGGGATGCATGCATTATGCCGCCAAGACATTGAATGCGCTGTTCGCGCAGCTGGGTCTGCCGTCGGACGACCGCTCGATCGAGCGCTTCATCGCCAGCCATCGCCCGCTCCATGCGGAGCGCGCATTGTGGGAAGAGCCGTTCTGGACACCGGCGCAGGCGCATTTTTTGGAGGAATCTTGGGCAGACGATGCAGACTGGGTCGAAACAGTCGATTCGCTGAGTGCGCTTCTCCACAAGCCTGATCACCGCCGCCCCAAGCGGGGTAGTGTTTCTGCTAACTGAAGCGTCGATAAGAGAATTCAGCAGCAACGGCAGCAAACGGCTGAAACCCGCCCGAGGGCTATGCTAACTCATCGGCCAAAGCCGCCTTTTGCTCAGCACGGAAAATACGGCCGCTATTGGCTTGTGACCGGTCGATCGCGGATCGTCGAAGGTAACGGGCGGCGAAGCCGGCTGTTTGGGCGTCCCTGTTGACCGCATTGTTGGGCGTTTTGCTCATCTATTTAGCGCCTCGGGTCTCTCAGGGGCAGCTTGGAAAGGATCGCTTGGCACCCCGCAATAATGGGCGGAAGGTACGATTGGTCAATGTCGTCTGTGTAGCCGTCATGGAGAGGCCCAACGTTTTAATTCACTGGCCTGCGCAGCTTTTCGCGGGGGTCCGGTGGAATGATGGGTTGGGCATCGGAGGCCGCCCAATTAAATGTGAAAGACTTGCTGCACCCATGGGTCTGTGCCCTCGAATGGACCGTGTACTGATGCCGTGCAGCCATGTAACGGCACTTTTCTTTCGATGGGGCCAATTTCCATCCAGTTTACGTACACGCGCCACTCGTTCACATCAACGTCTTTGACGATGCCAATTGCCAATATGCTCATTTCGGCAGAGCCACGCCCTAGCATTTTCTTGACTGCGATACGGTCACCCGGCTCTATCTTACGGAAGCGTTCTTGTTGAACAGAGATCGAGTTTCCCTGTTCATTATTGTCTGGGGCAGTCGTGTTCACATCCCAGCAATACCAATACCCTCGCTTAAGAAACTGCGGCAGCACATCGTCCTTTCCGCCCCACATTGCGCCAACGACCCAATATTGCATTTGATGTCTCCTCTTATTTGCCGATGGACGGTGAGATTAACCAAGATGCCCAACGTTCGAATTGAGCGGCCTGCCGCGGCTTTATGCGGCAGATCCGCTCGAATGAAGGGTTGGGCGTCATGTAGCCTCCGCGAGAGCAATGGTTACCTCTTGGCTCTCGTTTGAGCCGAAGTCCACGATCCATGCAGAACGCGGGTCGTCGAGAGACTTCGGATCGTCTGGATTTGACCAGTCGAGTTGTACAACTACGTGGTGCCACAGCAGCTTGCGGAGAAACTCCAGTCCGCGAGTCACTTCCGCTGGTGCCTGGACATACTTCGCGCGCTCTGCTTCAACTTGCGCTCCAAAATCTTCAACGAGCGGACTCTTTCCATGCATGTAGCCACCGCATAGTTCGTACATCTCAATTAGCCGCCCGTGATTAACGTTGATTTGGGCGCGATCAAAATGCACATGGCCGGAATCTTGACGGGTGGCCTTTGCAATAGGGATCGGGAGAGCATACGGGCTGAGGGAAACCAGTCGCTTGAGAATCTCGGGGGCATGCCAGTCCTTAGACGGGTCCCCATGGTCCCTTTGGTTTTGTTGGCGTTGCTGTTCGCGATGCTTCCCATATCGTTCTTCTTCACGAATCATCGCTGAAAAAGCAATTGCCTCGATGACTCGACGAATCTGTAGAAAGCAGAACTCCATATCCAGCGAAGGTAGGCCGCTCAGCGAACGCGAAGAATTGGACACCTTCTCCGCGGCAAGGAGGCGCAACTTGGCTTCAGCCATGCAAGTATGGTAGACCTCGTGTTGTGGAACCTGCTTAGTCATTCGTGTGACGCCCAACGTGGAAGTCACCGGACGCTGCGCGGCTTTATCGCGCAGCGTCCGGTGGACTGCCGGGTTGGGCATAGGCGAACTGCTGCATGGCTTTGACCACGGAAGCTACTGCGGCAGGTAAGCGTACCTCCGACAGTGCATGATCTTTGATCGAGCCAGCCCACCCTGGGGAAGACTTCTCCCATTGAAGAAATTGCTCAAAGGTCAAGATGTCCTGTCTAACGAGATACGCGTTCAGAACGACAGCGGGAAGCCTTTCCTTAATGAAGTGCTCAGAGTGGGGTGCATGCCTACACCACGCAATTAGAACTTGAGCCATTTCTTCAAAGCGGCCGTCTTTAGATAACTTGCGACAGACGTCGAGCACCGGACCGCTAGCAGGATGCTGAAAAACGCCTCATTTTTTGTGACGATGTCTTAGATTGAGAAGCGTCGTGGTCAATAAAACACCCAAAATGGCCGTGTTTTGCTCATATCCTGAGCATTTTTCGCGCTTTTCGGCCGCTGCGGGCGCAATTCTCCCGCGATCAGGCGGAATCCGGCCTCAGGCGGACCATGCGTACCAGGTTATAGCCTGCCATCGTGAAGGTGAGCTGCCAGTCGACCTTCGCGATGCCTCGCAGCTTGGTCTTGGCGATGCCGCCCACCGTCTTGCCCCAGCCGAAGGCCTCCTCGATGCGCTTGCGAATGCGCTGGCTCGCCGCGTAGCCGGGCGTCTGCGCAATCGCGTCGGTGATCGCCGACTTGCGGTTCTTGGTGTTGCGCGCCGCGTGCACCGTGACCTTCGCCGCCTTGAGATCCTCAACGAATGCGTTCACGTCGTAGGCCTTGTCGGCCCCCAGGGTCGCGGGCTGATCCCCGTCCATGCGATTGACCATCGTCGTGGCCGCTTCCCGCTCCGCACTCCCGCTCGCATGCGTCACGCACGCATCGACGATCAGGCCGTTCTTGTTCTCCATGAGCACATGCCCGGCATAGACCAGGCGCGCAGCCTGATTGTCGCCCTTGCGGTAAAGCCGCGCATCGGGGTCCGTCGTGGAAGCGTGCGTGTCGTTCGTCCGGGTCTCGCCCTTGAAGTCGACTTCGGCGTTGCGACCGCCTTCGCCCGGCGGTGGTCCGTCCGTAGGCTCCTTTGGCCGGAAGCTCTTCTGCGAGGACCAGGCCTCAATCAGCGTTCCGTCCACGCTGAAGTGCTCATCGGAAATCAGGTTCACTTCGCGTGCCTGGTCAACCACCGCCTTCAGGAACGCCTGCGCCACATCGCCTTCCACCAGACGGTCTCGGTTCTTCGAGAAGGTCGACGCATCCCACAAGGCATCGTCCGGATTGAGCCCCACAAACCAGCGAAACAGCATGTTGTAGTTCAACTGCTCAATCAGCAGCCGTTCGCTGCGGATCGAATAGAACACCTGCAGGAGCAACGCCCGCAGCAGCTTCTCCGGCGCGATCGACGGCCGCCCGGTGTGCGAGTAAAGCGTCGTGAAGTGCCCGCTCATCGCCTTGAGCGCCACGTCGGTCCATTCGCGCATCCGCCGCAGGGGGTGATCCTTGGGGACCATCTGCTCCGGCGACACGTAGTTGAACAACCCTTGCTGCTGTTGGCTCGAACCGCGCATCCGAGGAACTCCTCGCCTTTCCTTGATGCGTGTAATTTTACCCGTCCGGCATCAAACTCGCCGGGTTTTTCAGCAGCCTGCTAGCGCCGGTGTGTGTTGTATTTGTTGCGTCAGAAATTATCTCGGCAATGGTTCGCATAGTTAGCTCAGTGCGTTTGGGATCGAACTTCATGGGAAGCAACATAGGGTCGGACGGGGCTTACACCGTACAAACCCAGCAGCGCGGCCGACAAGCAGACTACCCCCTTTAGTTTGAAGCTGAGCTTAATGACAGTTTTTCTTGCCATGGCTTTTCTCCTTTCCGCCGGATTTGGCTGACTTGCGTTTGGTATTTCCCGCGCCCGGAGGAGTTGAACCTCCTGAGCGATTTCCTTCGACTACGATGATTATTTGTGAATAAACACGGTAGCTCTGGTCGTCGTTCCGTCCGCTCCTATGTTGCCTCCTTGGTAGATGCCCAACGTGGAGTTGAGCTGCCTGCGCGGTCTTTCGCGCGGGTCAGCTCGAACGCAGGGTTATGCGTCGTGGCCAACACTAAAGCCAAGATACGTGCTCCGACTTGAGATGGCGGGCCAAACCGTCGAGGTCAGGAAAGACCGAGAACTCATTAACACCCGCAAGTGTCAGGAATGAAATGGCGTCACGTAAGCAATTGGGCGGCAGCTCAAACTTGCGAAGGCACTCACCAGCAATGCTTTCCAGCGGGGTGAATAGATCGCTGTGTAGCGTAAATACACTTCGCTGCGCGGACTGGCGTGGGCTATGTTGAGGCGGCATGATCGCAACAGCACGGGCACCAATTGCTTTTGTGCCTTCGATGAAGTTCTCCTGATAGTTGCCCTCGAAATCTGTATAGGGGTTCGCAATGGATGGGTCGCCCTGTTCACGGCGGTTCAGTTCGAATGCGTCAAGAATCCAGATGCAAGGGCGAACGGCAGGAATAGAAACTTCAGGAAAGTCTCGAGTGGCGAGGTAAGGACGAATAGCGAAGTACAGCGACGTGGAAAACGTAGTAGTCCAATCTAAGAGCCGCGTGGGAAGTCCGTGATGCTGCATGGCGAATAGGACTTCCCACGAGTCTGCATTTCGGCGAAGCATGCTCCCGCCGAGCGACGAGAAGTCGTAGTACAGAATGCCCTCGATGTTCTGCTTCTTGAACTTGTCGGGTGCTTGCCGTCCAAGGCCACATAGCAATGGCCAACGGCTGTTACTATGCCCGCGGAAGAACGGCATGTCACATCCTGAGTCAGCCAAACCGCGCATGTGATCTTGGACGCCCTTCACGAACTCGGACCATTCAGTCACGGAGTATCTCCCGACGCATAACGTTTGAGTTCAGGGGCGCGCCGCCGATAGGCGGAGCATGCAACGAAAGGTTAGCCCTCGCTTAGAGCAGCACACGCTGAAGTATCTCAACGAGAGCTTGATGCAAAGAACCTTCTGTAACGTCCTCGATTCCGACCTTTTCAGCGGGGCCGCTTTGTCCTCCACGACCAGGAGCCATGGTGCTCTTGTAAAGCGTGACCATGCCGGAATATTTCTCGCATGACACCATGAGATGAGGATATTCAGATTGCCGCCGATTACCTTCGTCGCCAACTAAGAAGGCAATGGCGATTGAAGCCGACTGAGTTTGATGTTTGTCTATGGGCTTCTCTTCTTTCTCTTCGATTCGACATTTGATGCCCCGCGCTTCGACGCTTTTGGCAAAGGATTCGAACGCAGGCCGAAATACCTTGGCGCAGCGCTCCACGAACTGAGACAGGAACGCTGCCTCTTTCTCTTCTCGCTCAGTTCTAACTTGGCGTACGTGTTCCTTCTTCGCATCGTGAGCGGCGAATAACTCGGCCAACTGTCTTTCAACATTCTTGTCCATGAAGAGACCCCTGAGAGAGCTAACTGTAAGTAGACAGAACTATTCAAATGTATGCAGGAGGGTGTTCTGTACAAGCCGTCCCGATATACTGTAACCAGCTGATTCCAAAGTTGCGACGATTTTATCATGTCAAGCACTCCTGCATACTCAGCATCTCATGCATCGATGCTCATGGAAGTCGTGCGTCAACACATCCGCGCGAAGCACTATGGAACGAAAAGAACGGCTGGTTAATGCGACCTTGCTGACTGTGTCGAATATACTGCCGACTGGCCGTTTTGGCCGAGGAGCACGCATAGCCTACATGGCTGGTTTGGGAGTGAAGCAGCCGCACAGCGAACCCCTATGGCCGCGTGGCGTTGCTAGATTTCCGTTTGCTCGGAAATTTCCAGCGCGTCGTCCACTTCAATGCCAAGGCACCTGACAGTGCTTTCCAATTTTTCACGACGCAGCAATAGCCGAACGGCCCTCAGATGCTTTGTCTTGTCATAGATGAGCGTCGCCTTGGTCCGCCGCATCGAGTGAGTGCCGTAGGCCGATGAATCCAACCCGGCGGCATCTGCCCAGTGATGCACCATTCGGGCCTATTGACGCGTCGAGACGTGAGGCGATTTTTCGATCCAACTTGGGACCAGGCGCTGATCGTTCCGCAGATGAGCCTTGTCGATCCAGGCTGCTAGCAGCTGACCGAGTGGGCTCAGTCAGGTCGAACTGCACAGCCCGTTCCTGAGCGGTGGCGTTGCTGCTCGCCGGTCGTCGATTTGCATCCCGCCCGGCATCTGCGCTCCCCCCATCGCCGAAAAAGCTTGCGTGCATAGACGCAAGACCTTGTTGACAGCCCTGGGCTATGGCAATTGCCGCGCCGTGTGCAGCACGCGCAGGATTTCCAGCTGTGTCGCGGCCAGTCGGTAGACGATCACGTAACGCGGATGAATGACCCATTCCCGGGTACCCCGCATGCGTCCAGGCCGGCCGGACTTGGGCTGGCTCGTCAGGAGTGCGGCCTTCTGCTCGATTGACTCGTCGAATTCCAGCGCGGCCACCGAGTTGTCTTGAGCGATGAAGTCAAAAATCCCTTCGCGGTCGGCAATGGCCTGGCGCTTCCATTCCAGTTTCAAGCCGGGCCCCGTTCACCCTTGATCTGCTTCCGCAACGCGGCGCGCTTGGCGGCGAAGTGCGCCTTGGCCTCCGCGTCCGGAATCGTTGGGGCTGGATCGTCCAGGGCCTCCTGGACCTGCTCCCGGAACCACTTGTCATAGGCGGCGGCCTCGTGGGCGGCCTTGAGGGCGGCGGCGCGATCCGGCCGACTGGCCCGTTTCTTGAGGCCGGTGAAGCGGCTCTCGTCGACGTCGAAGCGGCGGATGCCGATCCCGCGCAGGTACTTCGCGGCAGCATCGAGGGACAGGAACTCGCGCTCCTTGACGCCACCCTGGCGGGTGCGGGCACCGACCACTTTTTCGGCCATGCCGTACTTGACGGTGACGAAATAGGCCCCGTCCTCGCCGATGACGAGGGCGCTGCAGATGGCATTGGCCGCGACCAGTTCCTTGAGCGCCACAGGGCTGATGATCTCGCGCACGGTATGGGTAGTCTCAACATCAATTAACGACAATCACAATAATTGTAATCGTGACTGATGGCGACAATCAAGAAGCCTGGCTTCTTGTCATATCACCCGTTGTACGCGCAATGGTCGTGATCGTGCTTTGGACAGGTGACGAGCGCCGCTACGCGACCCGCGCGGAGGCGGAAGCCTCCATCCGGGAATCCATCGAGGTCTTTTACAATCGCCAGCGGCGCCATTCGCGCCTTGGCTACGAGGCACCGGCCGTGTTTGCGCAAGAATTCAGCGCTCAACAGGCCGTTGCTTGAGACGGGAGTGTCCGTTATGGACAGGATACATCGACATGCGGTGGTCAAGCGCCTTCGGACGCCTTGTCGAGCCGGATTTCTGGCCGAATGTCGAATGCGAGCTGCCCATGCGCTGCGCGCAAGGCGGCCTCCGCGCCCTCAGGCCGGTCGCCTCGCGAGAAAATGAAGCCAAGGTAGCTGGAGCCTTCCGGTGCGGGACTGACACGCTGGCCGGGCAGCGCCGTGATCTCAATGCCTTCCACGCCTGGAACGCGGCGGGCCGCTTCGAGATTCTGCACGCCACGGTATATGCCGCGGCATGGAATGGGAATCATCATGACGCCTGCTGCAACCGCTGCCGCATGGTCAGGAATCGGCCAATCGAGTGCAGCGCGCAGGATCAATTCCTCGAGACTCATGCCGAGCGCATGGCGCAGGATCCTGCCGCATAAGCCGCCGATGGAGCGTGCCGCGATTTCGAGAAGAAAAACGCCTTCCGAATTCAGCCGCATCTCGGCATGCACAGGCCCCTCGGTGAGGCCTGCTTGCGCGCATGCCCGCTGTACGCTCTCGGCGACCCGCTTCTGGTCCGCCATGGGCAGGCGCGAGGGCGTGACGTAGAGAGTCTCCTCGAAGTAGGGTCCATCGAGTGGATCCGGCTTGTCGAAAAGAGCCAATACCCGAAGCTCGCCGCGTTTCAGGAGTCCTTCCAGCGCATACTCGCGCCCGGGTATGAACCGCTCCACGAGCAAGCCCAGCTGCTGATCGTCACGCGCGGCGTCGGCCTGAATGCGCCTCGCCTGCCCCACCGCCCGCAAAAACGCCTCTGGCGAGTCGGCACGGACGACGCCGCGACTCGTGGATAGCCGACGCGGCTTGACCACCACGGGAAACTCAAGGGCGGCCGCCAAGTCGGCCGGATTCTGCCCCTCCGCCAGCACCTGCACCTCCGGGCAGCAAAAACCGCCCTGCGCCAACAGTTTGCGGAACAGATACTTGTCGCGAGTCACCCGAATGGCGTCCGGCGCATTTCCCGGCAACCCATAGTGCGCTCGCAGGCAGGCGGCCAGTTCCAGGCCATGGTCGTCGGCGGCCAGGACCGCATCGGGGCGCCCCTTGAGCGCTCGCAGGACCCTCGGGAGCGCAGCGAGCGGCCGATCGAAAGGCACCGAAGCCAAAGGAGGAAGGCCCCAGAACGGCGCCAGCGCCCGGCAGTAATCGGAAACAGTGATGACTTCCACGCCAAGACGCTTCCCGGCCGCCAAAAACTCGCTGTTCTGGTATCCCGCCACAGGCAACAGCAGCACGATGGAGCTTGCCGTCTTCCCGGATATCGTCATGGCCCCTGTCCTCAAAAGCCGGTGAGTTGGCTCGTCGTCGGTTCGGCACAGCAGTACCACGGCTCCGACAGGCGCGGCAAGGCATCGCCATGGTCGGCACCCGCCAAGGACGGCGGTTGCACCCCGATCGCTTCGTGCGCCATGCGCCAGATGCCCTCGAAGACCCGCTCGCGTGGAAGTTCCTTGGCCTCCGCCTCGCCCACCCAGGCCTGCACCCGCTGCTGCAAGACATCCACGCGTGGATCCTCGTGCCGCCAAGGATATCCCAGCAGCCGCTCATCGAAAGGATCGAGCCGTGCGCCGAATCCCTCCAGACGGAGCAAATACGACCCCGCGGGGACCAGGAGCCGGATGCTGAGCTGGACTGGCGCCACTGCGCGAACCAGCTTGAGATCAACGAGGGCTCGCAGCAGATCTGCATAGCTTTCGAGCGTCGTCCAGGGCGTGAAGGGCACGAAAGTGGGTAGAAGCGCGAGTCCGTGTGCACGGCAGAGCGCCAGCGCACGTTCGAAATCCGCCCGCGTATGGCCTTTGGCCAAATGGCGCAGCACCTCGTCCTCCAGCGACTCGACCGCCGACGTGATGAAGCGGCACCCGGCCTCCTTGAGTTCGGCAAGCATCCCCTCGTGGGCAAGCAGATGCTCGATTTTGATGGTCGCATCGAAGGTCAGGTCGGGAAACCGTTGACGCAGCAGACCGATGAGCCTGCGCGCATGCGTCGGCCCGTTCAGGAAATCGGGGTCGCCAAACGAGATATGGCGCGCACCGGCCGCATGCTGCTGGGCGATATCGTCGAGCACGACCTCGAGCGGCACGATGCGGAAGCGCCCCTCGTAGACGGGGACGATCGGGCAATGGCGACAAAGATGCTTGCACCCACGGCTGGCTTCCGTGAACCCCACCACGGAGCGCCCGCCATCGGGCAAGATGAGATGGGCGTAGCGGTCCAGCGGCGGCAAATCGGAACGATCCGGCGTCACGAAGTCCACTTTCGCGCGACTGACGAGCGGCTCAACGGGACAGGCTTCTTCGCGCGTCCCTGCGGCCCACTCGGCCAGCCGCACGAGCCCGGGCTCCATTTCGCCGCCGAGCACGGCGTCGGTACCGAGCGTGCTCAGCCACTTTGCATTCATGGGAGCATACAGGCCGTAGGCACAAAGAAGGGCATCCGGCGCCGCGTCGCGGATCCTGGGGATCGCCTCGGCCGCGATGCGCGTGGCCGTGTGCATGCTCAGGTGCAGCGCCACAAGAGCCGCCCCTGACAGGACAGAGGTATCGAGCCGCGCGAGGGAAAGATCCACGCAGACGACATCAAACCCCGCGCCACGGAGCCATGCCGCGGGCTCCGCCAAGGCAAACGGCTGGCGCCCCAGCTCATACAGGCTGATCAAGACGACGCGGCGCCCGCGCTGTGGAGACGTGGGGGGCATCCGTCCAGCGCCTGCCCGCCCTTCTCGATCCGGATCGTTCATGATGGGCCCACCGCATGCTCCCGCGTGGCGTGGAACACCACTTTCGGCCAGCGCTCCTGCGTCAGTTGGAGATTGACCCTCGAGGACGCCAGATAGGCAAGGTTTCCCGCCGCGTCGTAGGCCAGATTCGCGGCCAACGCCTGCTCGAAGTCGGTCAGGATCTTGGGGTCCTCGCACGTCACCCAGCGCGCCGTAAAGATGTTCGTTCCCTCGAACAGCGCATCCACACCGTACTCTGCCCCGAGCCGATGCGCCACGACCTCGAACTGAAGCACGCCTACCGCGCCCAGGACGAGATCGCCCCCGATCACGGGACGAAAGACCTGAACCGCCCCTTCCTCGCCGAGCTGCTGAAGGCCCTTGTGCAGCTGCTTGATCTTGATAGGGTTGCGCAGGCGAACCGTGCGGAACAATTCCGGTGCGAAAAACGGAATGCCGGTGAACTGAAGGGCCTCGCCCTCGCTGAAGCTGTCGCCGATCTGGATGTTGCCGTGATTGGGAATGCCGATGATATCGCCGGCATAGGCTTCCTCCACCTGGGCACGGCGATGGGCCATGAACGTGATCACATTGGCCACCTTCATCTCCCGCTGCAGGCGCAGGTGGCGGATCTTCATGCCGCGCTCGAAGCGTCCGGAACACACGCGCAGAAACGCGATCCGGTCCCGATGGGCAGGATCCATGTTGGCCTGGATCTTGAACACGAACCCGCTGAATGCCGGTTCCGCGGGATCGACCCGTCGTCGGCCCGCATCGCGCCCAAGCGGCGCAGGCGCCCAATCGACGAGGGCATTGAGGATCTCTCGCACGCCGAAGTTGTTGATCGCCGAGCCGAAGAAAACCGGCGTCTGGCGCCCTTCCAGAAAGGCCTGCTGATCGAAGGGATGCGAGGCGCCTCTCACCAGTTCGATGTCCTTGCGCAACTGGGCGACCTCGTCCGGGAAACACTCGTCCAGGCGCGGGTTGTCGAGCCCCTGGATCACCTCCGGCACCCGCCCCTGCTCCGCCTGCCCCGGGGCGAAGAGCAGGATTTCATCATGGGCGAGGTGATAGACGCCCCGAAACGCCTTGCCTGTCCCGACCGGCCAGGTCACGGGTGCGCACTGAATCTTGAGCACCGACTCCACCTCGTCGAGAAGCTCCAGGGGATCGCGGACCTCGCGATCGAGCTTGTTCATGAAGGTCACGATCGGCGTGTTGCGCATACGGCACACGTCGAGGAGCTTGATCGTCTGCTCCTCGACGCCCTTGGCGGCGTCGATGACCATCAGCCCGGAATCGACAGCCGTCAGGACGCGATAGGTGTCCTCCGAGAAATCCTGATGGCCCGGCGTGTCCAGCAGATTGACGATGTGGTCGCGGTATTCGAACTGCATGACCGAGCTGGCGACCGAAATGCCGCGCTGCTTCTCGATTTCCATCCAGTCGGAGGTCGCGTGCCGCTGGCTCTTTCGCGCTTTGATGGTGCCCGCCAGTTGGATCGCGCCGCCGAACAGGAGCAGTTTTTCGGTCAACGTCGTCTTGCCGGCGTCGGGGTGCGAAATGATCGCGAATGTCCGCCGGCGCGCGACTTCGGCTGCGACCGCGGACGGACCGGAGGGGGAAGGAACCTCTTCTGTCATGAGCGTGCCAAGATGATCAGGAAAAATGTACGATTTTGACACCGCGCCCGATTCGAGTCGAGGGGTTCTTAGGCCGCGCCGCCCAAATCCTCCGGGCGGGCAAGCCCGCTTGCCGGACCACCACCAAGCCAGCTCGCCCGCAGCGCGAGGGCCTTGGGGTCTGCGTCGTCTTGCAGCGCGATCACGCAGGTGTCCCGGATCGGGATCTGCGGCACGACCTCGAAACGCACCAGCAGATCGCCTCGAAAGGCGAACAGCGGAACGGGAAGGCCGACCGCGCAGGCATGCACCCGATGCTCCCAGTTGGCCGCATTCACTCGCAGGCCGTCGATGGCCACGATCACGTCCCCGGCCGAGAGGCCCGCCGCCTGCGCCGCCCCCTCTTCAAACACCGACAGGATCTTGGCCTCCCCGCTCGCTGCGACCCGCATCCCGAGCACCGGCCGCGACAGGATCTCCTCCTCCGGCAGGCTGCCGGGCTTGCCGCCCTCGTCCGACGCGCCCTCGGGCGCGCGCAGCCGGAAGGAAACGCCATGGGAAGCGAGCAATTCGCCCAGCGGCAACTCCTCGGTGCCGCGCAACGCGCGCTCAAAGAAGGCCGTCAGATCGGGCCCGCCGATTTCCTTCGCGACGGCCTCCACTGCGTCCTCGGGAACACCCAGGCCAGTCTGCCCGAAACGCGCCCAGAGGGTACGCATGACGTCGTCGAGGGATTTCCGGCCATCGGTTTGCGAACGCAGCAGAAGGTCCAGGCAGGCCGCGACAAGCGCCCCTTTGGTGTAGTAGCTGATGGTCGCATTGGGTGAATTCTCGTCCGGCCGGTAGAATTTGATCCAGGCATCGAAACTCGCCTCCTCCAGCGTTTGCCTGCGCCGACCCGGCGTGCGCCACACCCGCGTGGCCGTCTTGCCCAGCAGTTCCAGATACCCTGGCGGCGAAATCAGCCCGCATCGCACCAGGGCGAGGTCATCATAGTAGGACGTGATCCCTTCGAAGGCCCATAGCAGGCGCGTGTACGCCTCATGCGCAAGGTCATGGGACATGAAGGCCGCCGGCTTGATGCGCTTCACGTTCCAGGCATGAAAATACTCATGGCTACACAAGCCGAGAAAGCTCCGGTAGCCGTCGCTCACTCCTGCATCCCCCACGCGGGGCAGGTCATCCCTGGCGCATACCAAGCTGCTGGAGGCGCGATGCTCCAGGCCGCCGTACCCCTCGGCGGTGGCGGAAACGAGAAACAGGTAGTCGGCGAAGGGCGCCTTTTCCCCGAAGAACCGGATATGGTGCTCGCAAAGCCGCTTGAGGTCGTTGCAAAGCCGTTCCATGTCGGCCGAATGCCGCCCGGTCACCGCCACTTCGTGCGGTACGCCGCAGGCTTCGAAGGCGCCGAGGCTGAATTCGCCCATCTCGACCGGATGGTCCAGCAGCTCATCGTAATCCCTCGTCCCGTACAGCCCGAAGCCGTGCGGTTCGGCCTCCAGGCGTGGCATCGCCGTCGCCACCCGCCAGCTCGTACACGCCGTCCCCGCCGGGGGCGAGATGGCGAGAGTGCAGGGCTCTGCCTCTTTCCCATGCGCCCGCAAGAAGACGCTTGCCCCGTTGAAATAGCCCCGTGTCCGGTCGAGGAAAGCGCCCCGCACGGAAGCATCCCCCGCATAGACGGAATAGCTCACATGAAGCGGTCCCGGCGATGGCGCGCACAACCATGCATCCTTGGATGTCTTGCGCACGGCGACCGGACCTGCGGTGGAATAGGCGCGCAGTTCCACGATGTGCCGGGCAAACTCGCGAATCATGTAACTGCCGGGAATCCACGCCGGCAAGGAAAGACGCTGTCCTTGCGGATCGGGCCGCTCCAACGTGAGCGTGACCTCGAACAGATGCGCATCAAGGCTCTTCGGCTCGATGCAATAGCGTACGCTGCAGACCATCCAGTCGCCCCCCCCCGCGTTACGGCGTGATACGGCTGATTCTACCGGAGTCGGCAGGGCAAAGACACGCGCTCGGTCCGCCGAGCGGGCACAAGTGAGCCCATTGGAACCGCTGCGGGAACAATCTGACAAAGAGAAAAACCGGCGGGATTATTCGTGCTGTCTGCAGCCGCGATGCGCGGTCACAGGGAAGGCGATCACACGCGCGCGGGTCATGCGCCGCTCCGGCCACGGACGATCCTCGCTCAAGCACTTGAGCGCGGCCAGAAAACCGTTCTCGGCGCAGACGAAGTCCCACATCATGCTGTAAAGGCGCACACAAGCCCCCAGGGGGGTGCCGGCACGGCTGCGTTCCAGATCAATACGCCATTGCAAGCCGCGCAGGCGGCGCTGAATATGCGCCGGCGCGCTGTTGATGACCTCGTCGATGGCCTGCGTACGCCGCTTCTCGAATTGCTCCGGATCGGACCGGGCAAGCGCCATCCACTCCTCGGAATCGAAGGCGCCGGAGACCTCATCGCTCATTCGCAATCTCCTGTCGAAGCCTGCACTCGGAACCTCCGGCCATCGGAGGTGGGCGAGAACATGGCGCGCACGCTCTCCCCTTTCGCAATATAGCCCCGTTGCCCGCTTTTCGCTCAGCCGCTCCGAAGCCCCCGCAGGACGAGAGCACCGCGCAGAAAGCAGACGAACCCGCGGTTACGATGTTATGATGAGCCGCCGTGCCGCCCCGCGGGCACGCGGGGCAATGGGCATCCGCCCCAGGCCCTATGGATCGGAGCCACCATGTACCTCGGGTTACCCTCTTTCTTGCTGCGCTGGGCCGTCACCACGCTCTCCTTGTGGGTCACCAGCGCGATCCTGCCGGGCATCTCCTTCTCCGGCGTGCAGATCCTTTTTCTGTCCGCCTTGCTGCTCTCTCTCGTCAACATGGTGATCCGCCCCCTGGCGATCCTGCTCACGCTGCCGCTGACGATACTCACCTTCGGCCTCTTCCTGCTGGTCATCAACGCCTTGATGCTCCTTCTGGTGGCACGAATCGTTCCCGGCTTTCATGTCGAGAACTTCGTCACCGCTTTGATTGCCAGCCTCGTCATTGCCGTGTTCAATCTGCTTCTGGGGCTCGCCGCCGGGCTCTGATACGGTGCACGCCTTGGGGTTCTGCGCTCGCGCCGGAGCCCGCCGGCCCGGACGGAAATAGCGCACGTTGTCATAATAGTGCGCCTGTGCATTATTTTCCGTCCATCCGGGCACGCCAAGCAGCGGAATGGGGGACCAGGTCGGCCTCGCAGATGCGGGCGACCGGAAGCATGCCGCCAATCGGCCATCGAGTTCGAGAACCTGGGCTGCCTGCGGACGCGCAAAAAAATCGGCGTCGACGGACAGAACGAGCCCGTGCCCCGTCATCCCGACATAGGGCCGTAGCGCCTTTTCATAGAGTGCATGGCCGAACACGACGAAACGCATGTCGGTCAAGACCCGTGCACGCTCGTCCCAGAAGAGTTCCTTCCAGCGAAATTCGCGCAACAAATCAGACAGGCGGGCATTCGCGCTCACCACGACGACGCCGCCTTCGTCGAAAAGCGTCAACGCATCACGAAGGCGACCCCGTTGGCTGTCCTGAGGCTTTGTCGCGCCGCATGCTGCCAGCATCGCCCGCACATGCGCTTCGTTGATGGCCGCCTTGGACTTCGGGAAGGTCAGCCAGACCAGGGCATTGAAGAAATCGTGCCAATTGCCGGCACGCGTCGGAACCTCCCCCCGCTGAAAAATGCAGGGTTCATACTGCTGCCAAAACGCTCTCTTGCCTTCCTCTTGGGGGACGAAACGAATCGGCATCCCCTGGGCATTCGCGACCGCGCCTTGCGCACTGTCCACCAGCGCGTTGAGCTCTGCCCAGGACGGCCACGTGCGCCGGGCGTGGCCGAGCGCCTCCAGCGCGGGGACCAACGGCGCGAAGCAGGGCGACTCAAACCACGCCGCAGGATTCCAATCATGCATGTGTTCCAGCCTCGTCAGCGCGAAAATACGCCACCCCAACCGCGTGACGGGAGGAGCGGCCCCGCCAGAAAGGGACCCGTCCGCGCCGCCCGCCGGACTCGCGGTTCATCGCTCGCGTCCTTGAAGCGCGCATCCGTGCCACGCCGCCTAGTCAATCCCTACCATTCTAATGGCTGTTCCACTCTAATAGAATGGCATATCGGGTTAGACACTGGAAGCCGTCTCAGCGAGTGCCGATGGGGGCTGCTGGGTAGCCCGGCGGTCTCTTCCGGGACAGGGTTCTCATGCCAACGACACGCTGCGGGGTCTATCGGCCGCTCGCGCAGAGGTTGCCGCTGGCGCCGAGTCTGCTATAGTGCCCTGCATGTCCGCAGCCTTCGGCGGCCGGCGGTGGCTGGAGAGTATGTGCCCCTCTTCGTCAAACCCTGACACAATGGTCGATTTTTCGCAACCTGCCCGGCACGACGGTGCTTTAGGCGCTCAATCTGCACGCACACGGCGCCTGGCGAGCCTCTTGCGCCATTCTGGCCGATGCCGGCGCACGCGCCGGCGGGCACATCATCCGAAGGAGAACGATTTTGGTGGAAAAATTCATGACGGCCGTTGCTCTGGCGATCGGAGTCGCCGGGCCGGCACTGGCAGCGGACAGCATCAAAGGGGTGGTCATCCAGGCGAATGGCAACCAGGCCCAATTCGAGCGGGCGTTCAAGCTCGCCGACAACATGCGCGAGGTGCTCAAGAAGACGCCCTTCGAGGTCGTCGTCTTTGGGCCTGACATCAAGAAGCTGACCGCATTCAGCGATGCGGTGCCCCTCATCCAGCAAGACCAATCCGACGGCATCAAGGTCGTCGCATGTGAGCGATCGATGAAGACAGATCACGTCAAACGCAGCGACCTCGCCCCCGGGGTCGTGGTCGTGCCGTTCGGCGCCGTCCACATCATGCGGCGCGAAAGCGAGGGATGGTCCTATTTCCGGCCGTGACCGGGACGCCCACTCGCCTTTTCATGCGTTCTCGAATCGCAGCGCCGCCGAATTGATGCAGAAACGCTGCCCGGTCGGCGGCGGGCCGTCCTCGAACAAATGCCCCAAGTGGGCACCGCATTGGCCGCACAGGACTTCCGTCCGCTGCATGCCAAGGCTCGTATCCCGCTCCATCCTAAGGTTTGCCGCATTGGCGGACTTCCAGAAGCTGGGCCAGCCCGTGCCGGAGTCGTACTTGGCATCGGATTCGAAGAGCTCGGCGCCGCAGCACGCGCACCGGTAACGGCCCGCGTCCTTGAGGTTCCAGTAAGCGCCCGTGAATGCCGGTTCGGTGCCTTTCTCACGGCAAATGCGATACTGCTCCGGCGTCAGCATCGCACGCCACTCGTCTTCCGTTCGTGCACCCTTCTCCATGATCTGCCTCACCGCCGGAAACGCCCGGGCCTATCGTGATCGAGGAAACGCGGCGGGGACCTTTGCGCCCCGCCGCCCCATGCTCCGCGTTGATTACTTGCCTGTCGAGATCGCCACGTAGATCGACTCGTTGCCGCGCCGCATCAGCAAAGCCACGCTATGCTTGGCGGTGCTGCGGGCGACCAGGCGGTTGAACTCGGCCACCGTGCGGACCTTCTTATCATTGACGGCCAGGACGACATCGCCCGGCTCGATGCCGGCCTCGGCCGCCGCCCCCCCCACACCCTGCACCACGAGACCATAGTTGACCCCGAGCTCCTCGCGCTGGGCCGGCGTGGGCACGCTCAGCGTCAGGCCCAGCGCCGAACTGGCGGGCGCCGTTGGCGCCTTCTGAGCCACCGCGTGAGCCCCGAGCTGGCCCACCGTGACGGTGAGGTTCCGCGCCCGTCCGTTGCGCCACACCTCAACATCCACGCGCGTGCCCGGCTTGGTATTGCCCACCAGAAGAGGGAGCTGGGAGGAACTCTTGACCGCCTTGCCATCGTAGCGGAGGATGACATCCCCCGGCCGAATCCCCGCGTGGCCTGCGGGGCCATTGCTCTCAACCTGCGCGACGAGCGCGCCGTTGGTATTGGGCAAGCCGAAGGAGCTCGCCAATTCCGGCGTCACGTCCTGAATCTCGACGCCTAGGCGGCCGCGGCTCACTTTGCCGTACACGCGCAACTGATCGGCCACATGCATCGCAAGGTTGATCGGGATCGCAAAGGACAGTCCCATGTATCCGCCGGTGCCGGTATAGATCTGCGAGTTGATGCCGACCACTTGGCCCTGGAGATTGAAGAGCGGCCCACCGGAATTCCCGGGATTGATCGGCACGTCCGTCTGAATGAAGGGCACGTAGCTCTCATTCGGCAACGACCGGCCGATGGCGCTGACGATGCCCTGCGTCACGCTGTTCAGGAAGCCGAAGGGGGCGCCGATCGCGACGACCCATTGTCCCACGCCCAGCGTCTTCGAATTGCCGATCGTGACGGTCGGCAAATTCTTCGCATCGATCTTGATCAGCGCCACGTCAGTCCGCTTGTCCGTCCCAATGACTTTGGCCTT
Source organism: Pseudomonadota bacterium (assembly GCA_021817985.1). Classification (GTDB taxonomy): domain Bacteria; phylum Pseudomonadota; class Gammaproteobacteria; order Burkholderiales; family JAKAFK01; genus JAKAFK01. The sequence goes on from JAKAFK010000001.1 coordinate 82,117, forward strand.
GTACTGGCGCTTGTTGGTCAGGCGCACGGTGACCGTGGTCGACGTGCCGACCACGTGCGCATTCGTCATGATGTAGCCGTCGGGGCTGATGATAAAACCCGACCCCAGGGTCTGCGTCTTATACACCTGCGGGCCTTGCGGCGGCATGAACTGCCGGAAGAACTGATAGAAGGGATCTTCCGGCGACAAGCCCGGAATGCCTGCATTGGGTGCATGGACGGTCTGCGTGGTGCTGATATTCACCACCGCAGGCCCCTCTTTCTGCACGATGGAACTGAAATTCGGCAAGGCCACCAGCGGCGGCTGATTAGGCGCGGCAGGCGCGACGAAGGTGGAGGCGGGGGTTTGCTTGGACTCCGCCTTGTTCGGCGCCGTACAGGCGGCAAACAGGAACGCTGGAAGCACCAGCGAAAGAAATGCCCTTTTCGTTGTCCCGTTTCTAAACATTCGGATGCTCCTTGAGAGAGAATGACTTAGGGGCGATTTGTTCTTGAATGTGGCACGAACTGTCTTCAACCAACAAAAAAGACAGCCGTAGTATAGGAAAGTTTCATCGCGCCGTCGTGGACCGGCGACGCCGGCCGATCCACGACGGGTGGCACGATCGGGAGGGGCGGCCCTCCCGGCGGTCAGACACCGGCCAGGGCAAGCGCGAACTTACGCGGTCTCCCCCGACGCGACGGGCCGGGGCACGGCGCCTCGCCCGGCCGAGCGGGCGGCTTTCGCCTTCTTGTCCATCATCTCGTGAATGAGCGGCGTGCAGATGATTTCCATGGCGTAGCCCATCTTGCCCCCCGGCACCACGAGCGTGTTCGGGCGCGACATGAAGGAACCGTCGATGCGCTGGAGCAGGGAAGGGAAATCGAACTGCTTGTGCTCGCGAAAGCGAATCACCACGAAGCTTTCATCCAGGGTGGGGATGTCCCGCGCGATGAACGGGTTGGAGGTGTCGACGAAGGGGACCCGCTGGAAATTGATATGCGTCAGCGAGAATTGCGGCGCGATGAAGTGCACGTAGTCACCCATGCGCCGCAGAATCGTCGCGGTGACTGCTTCGGCGCTGCAGTGTTTCTTGGAGCAGTCACGATGGATTTTCTGAATCCATTCCAGGTTGACGATCGGCACCACGCCCAGCAGCAAGTCGACATGCTGCGCCACATCGACGCCGCCATTGTCGCGCTTGCGCCGCTCCGCTTGCGGCGGAACACTGCTCGTCCCGTCCATCCGCCGGCGGGCCCATGTCGATGCGACGACGCCGCCATGCATCCCTTCGTAGAACAGGAGATCCGAGCCCGCCGGGATCTCCTCCCAGGGCGTGAACGTCCCGGCTTCCTGCTCGTAGTCCCCGGGCTGCTCGGCGTCCTTCACGTAATGGCGGATCGTCCCTGTGCCCGAGCGCGCATATTCCCGGAATAGCGTCTCCAGTCTTTCGAAATCGTTCGCTTCAGGGCCGAAGTGGCTGATCGGCGACCCCTCCGCCATGGAATGGGCGATCGCCTGCTGCATGTCGCTGCGCGCATAGCGAAAATAGCTGTCCCCCTCAACAAACACCGCATTCACGCCCTGCCGCCGGAAGATGCCCCCAAAGGCATGACGAACGGTCGTCGTGCCGGCACCGGAAGACCCCGTCACCGCGATAATGGGATGCTGCACGGACATGGTATCGACTCCTGCGTTTTGCACTGTCCCAAAATTTGATTAATACGCCTCGCAGAACCAAAAGTAAAGATCATACATGGGGTTCCACGTTGTTATTAGGACTATCACCTCCATATATTGGCCCTCGGGCGCGCCTTCCGGGATGGAGCCACCGAACCCGACAAGGGGGGCTCGCTCAGACGCGCAGCGCAATCGCCGTGCGTTCATCGCTCAGCCGGCGATTCGCCCGGCGCCGGTCTCCTCCGCTGCGCGTGTCGAGCACCACGCGGTGGCGCACGACGCGGCGGCAGCGCGTGCGGCGATCGGGGCAGTGCCGGGTCTCGACGAAGAACGCCAAAGAGGATACGGATCCAGCCTCATCGGCCGTCAGCCGAAATTCACGCGGGCTTCGCGCAAAACGCATCCTCGCCCGGACGGAATGGGGAGGCGTCGCGCGCTTCGATTCATGCCGATACCGAACAGGAAGGACAGGCTGAATGACAATCGGATAGTCCATGGTGCAGCCACCGCAAGCAGGCATTCATTGAATATAGCAGCGCCGGGCAGAGCGCGCGAAGCGGCCGTGGACAAGGATGAGCGCGGGAGCGGGAAACGCGGGGGCCGCGGGCTCTGCTATATTCAGGGTGTCCTTTTGCGACGCTTTGGGTCACGCCGACGCCGGAACCGCCCATGTCAAACCCTCAAAGCCATCTGGCCTATGCCCCGCACGATGCGGGATTGCTGTGCGCGCTGGTCTACATCGAGACGCACAAAGACATCTGGGGGTGGTGGATCGGATCTGCGGACGGCGGCTTCCCTTCCGCCTTCTTCAAGCTCGAGAACTTTTTCTCGAGCACGGGAACGGCGTTTCTGGCCACCCAGGGCAGCGACGTCTACGGCGGCTGGCGCTATGACTATGCGGCGCACGCGCCGCAGCTGGGCACCGGCATCCCGATCGACGAAGACATGTGTCACACCCTGGAGCACATGCAAGACGTGTTCTTCTCGGAATGGCTGTTCCTCGCCACCGACCCCACACGGGCGCCCGATATGCACGCCTATGCCGCGGCCGACCTCGTCGTGCAGGACGTCAACATCCGGTTCGAAAGCTTCAACCGAATGGATCACCACGCCCCGGTCTGGACATTCTCGTCGAAGGAAATGGACAGGTCCGTGCTGGAGTTCATGATGCCCCGTTGGCCCCTGCAATACGGCAAAGCCTGATTGCTTCCACGTCTTCAGTGCCGTCCTGCCCGGAGTGCCACGCAAGTCCGTCGAGGCGATGGCTATACTGAGGATAGAGCGCCGACGCGCGACCCTCGCCACCCCGTCAGGATGCACGCCATGGACGATGCACAGACCCTGTCTCGCTTGAACCACATGTTGCCGCTGGCGAGCCGCCAAGGTGCGCTGACGCCGGCGCTCCACGAATTTCACCGCGTCATTCTGCAAACGCTCGCGGAACTCGGGCGCCCGCCGACCCGCGGCGAACTCGCCGTCGTCCCCACCATTGCCGACGTGGATGCCGCTCTCGCCACATTGCGCGACAACGACTTGGTGATTCTCGGTGCCCGGGGCGAGGTCGTGGGTGCCTATCCCCTCACCTTGGAGGAGACACCTCATCGCGTCGTCCTGCATGGCCACGAGATATGCGCCACCTGTGCATTAGACGCGCTTGCCGTCAGCCCGATGTTTCGGACTCCCGTCACGATCTATTCCCGGTGCCACCGCACCCGACGCCCGATCAACCTCCATCAGGACGGGGAAAGCCTCCACGCACAGGCACCTTGCCCCAACGTGCACGTCGGCATTCAGTGGGAGGAACCTCACAGCTGCGCCGCCCATACGCTGTGCCCGAACATCGTCTTCTTTTGCTCACGGGAGGACGCTCTCGAGTGGCAACATGCAGACCATTCGGGCAAGACGGTTTTGAGCCTTGACCCGGCGGCCTCGATTGCAAGACGCTACTTTCTGCCCCTCATGGCCGTCGTCCACGGGCAGCGCGCGTGAGGCCGCATAGGCTTCGCGTCCCGATTGCCGCCGCCCGTCGAACAGGCCTGTCTAGCTTTTGACTTGCTCCCACGCATGCTGGGCCGCAGGCGGAAGATGGTCCATGTGCTTGAGGAACAGTGCCAGCGTCCAGATCTGACGATCATTGAGCGTATAACGCCACGAGGGCATCCCGGTCAACCGGATGCCGTGCTTGATCTTCCAGTAGGACACCCCGGCGGGGTCATCCTCGACGCCGTAGGTCGCCAACTGCGGCGCTCTGGGGTAGAGTCCCTCGCCGACCGTCGAGGGCGATGTCTCGCCCTTCGATGTGCCGTGGCACATCGCGCAATGCGCCCCGTATAGCCGTATCCCGGCGATGAGATTGGCATCGGTCAGGGGCACCGGATCCGGTTCCTTGGGCGCTTCGCGCCGTATCGTCGCATGCCGCGCCGTGCCTGCCGCCCACAGTTCCAGCGCGCCGGGCTTCGCGTCCGCATTGGTGGGAATCCTGCCACTGACGAGCGCAAGATAGATGGCGGCCATGGCCACCACCACGGTGACAACGACACCCAGGATAAAACCTCGTCCCATAATATTTTCCCTCGATCGGCATTGTTGGAGGCACAAAACCAGGCACCCGCAATCCATCATCGTAGCGCATTTTGCTTAAAGCGGCCTTAAAGCGCGCCGCACAGCGCTCGGGATGCTCTGCCTGCCTTGCCCGCCAATGGCCTCCCGGAGCACCGGGCGCTCGAGAGGGCGATCACGCATGCTCGTGGTATCATGCGACATCGCGGTGTTTGATCCGCATCGGATGTAGAGGCTGTCGTGTGACCCGAATTTATATCGCAGCCGATCTGCCCGACGCCCATTTGGTCTTGCACCTTCTCGCGGAAGCCGGAATCACGGCTCATGTCTTCAACGAGAATGCGCAGGGCGGGCTGGGCGAAATTCCTTTTACCCACGCCTACCCCGAGGTCTGGATCACGGATGAGGGCCAAACAGCCCGCGCCCGCCAGATCGTCAAGGGCCATGACCGCGCTCAGGCCGACGTCGGGGTGGTCTTTTGTCGTGGCTGCGCGGAAGAAAACCCGGGCAACTTCCAGATCTGCTGGAATTGCGGCGCCGCGCTTTAATCTTGTGGCTGCCGGCTTGGCAGCGCCTTTGCACCTCGCCGTGGCCCCACCGACCCCGCGCACCGCAAACGCAATGGGCCAGTCCATGGCGCTTGCGTCGATTCCGCTGCTCCCCTGGTCCTCCGTGACGGCACCCCTTTCGGGGAAGACCGCTCATTGCCCGCCGCGATGGGCATGCGAACGCATGACCCCAAGCGGCGAAGCCGTCGCCCTGGCGGCAGATGCGGCGCCGGTCCGAGGGCGGCGATGGCGAGAGGGCGTCCCGATTGGGATTCGCGCGGTGCGCCCCTTCTTGGGAAAAACATCCCAAGAAGGACCCGCCCGCGCCTGCTTTTTGGGCTACACTTCAAAGCGCTCGCCTGCGAGCCACGCCGTTCTTCAGCACGAAACGGAGGCAAGGCCATGGACAGGACTGTCGGCTTCATCGGACTGGGACAGATGGGTGCGGCGATGGCGGCCACTTTGCTCAAGGCTGGCTACCGGCTGCGCGTTTACAATCGCTCCCCCGAGAAGTCACAAGCGCTGCTCGCCCTGGGCGCGCAGCTTGCGGCCACGCCGCATGAGGCCGCGCAAGCCGGCGGGGTCGTGATCACCATGGTCTCCGACGACACCGCGCTGGAATTGCTCGCGACGGGGCCGGACGGCTTCGCGCAATCCCTGGGCCCCGGCGGCCTGCACCTGTCCATGAGCACTATCTCGCCCGCATTGTCCCGCCGGCTGGCTGCGCTGCATCGAGACCGGGCGGCCTTCTATGTGGCCGCGCCCGTCTTAGGCCGTCCGGATGCAGCCGCCGCCAGGAAGCTGTGGATCATCCAGGCCGGCAACGCCGAAGCCAAAGCGATCGCACGTCCCTATCTCGAAGCGCTCAGCCAGGGCATCTTCGACTTTGGCGAGGACCCCGGCGGCGCCAACATCGTGAAACTCGCCGGGAACGTGCTGCTGGCGTCGGCCCTCGAGGCCATGGCAGAGACCCTCGCGTTTGCGGAAAAGAATGGCATTCCACGCACCGCCTTCGCCGAGATGCTCGGTGCGACGCTGTTTCCCTGCCCGGTGTATCAGAATTATGGCAGGGCCATTGCCTCCGAGCTCTATGAACCTGCGGGATTCAAGCTGGCGCTTGGCCTGAAGGATGTCACCCTCGCCCTCGCGGCCGCCGCGGAAAGTCGGGTGCCCATGCGCCTCGCCAGCGTCGTGAGGGACCAACTGCTCAGCGCGGCGGCCAAGGGGCGCGCCGGCATGGACTGGTCTGCGCTCGGGCTCGAGGCATCCGAAAGCGCGGGACTGCGAAGCACAGGAGCCGCCGTCGACGAAGAGGCCTGAAGCGAAGCGACGCGCCCGTCAGGCCGTTGCGGCCATGGGGTGCTGGTCCGCATGCAGGAACCAGCGATCGAGCACGACATGGCGCGTGAACCATCGGTTGGTCAACAGCTTGCTGCCCAGGAACTGCTTCAGGCCACGGGGCACGTAAGGCGACACGCCCGTCCGCGCGCTCCCGCCAAAGCGCGCCTGGAGCGCATGCCGATAGCCCTCGAGCCGCGACGACCGATAATCCCCTCGCGCTTCCAGGATCGCCTGCGCAGCCATGAGAGCCGATTCAATCGCCGGACGTATGCCTTCCCCGCTTTGCGGATAGGCCAAACCCGCCGCATCGCCGATCAGCATGAGGCCATCGGCGACGGCGGGACGGGCATCGGGGCGGTACAGGAGGTAAGCATGCCCCTGAAACTTCTCTGTCACATCGAAGGGAACTTTGCCGGAAACGCGCAGGAATTCGCAAAATTCCCTGACGTGTTCCGACAGACGGTGGCTGTCCTCGCGTCCCAGTCCGATGTTCAGAAAATTCCCTTTGCGAAAGCACCAGCCATAGCCTTTCAGATCTTGACAGAAGAAAAGCGCCGGGATCTCGGGGTCAACGGTACAGGCCGCCGCCTGCTCGGCCGTCATCTCGAATTCGGTCTCCTGGGCCGCCACCAGCGGCTGCGCTTTCTCCGGCTTCGCGCCCATGTGCCGCGCGACTGCGCAGAAATGTCCTCCCGCCCCCACCACGAGCGGCGTGCGTAGGGTGTCGTTGACCACCCAGACCCCTCCCTCCCGGCGGAGCCGGTCGAGGCGCTGCCCCAACAGCAGGCGCGCGCCCGCGCGCTCGATGAGGTAGTGGTCGAACTCCCAACGGCGAATGCCGTAACTCACGGTCTTCCCGTAGCGCGTCTCCAGGACATCGCCCCCGATGATGCCGGTATGAAAACCGGTGATCGGCTGCAGCGCCCTTCCCCGCGCGTAATCGTCAAGTTCGATCGCCAACGACTCGAACACCGGCGGCGTCACCCACCCGGCGCACACCTTGTTGCGGGGGAAGACCGCCTTGTCCATCACGCACACGTCGATGCCGCGGCTCCGCAAGGCGCGCGCGCATGTCGAACCGGCAGGCCCCCCGCCGACTACGAGCACTTCGCATTCCATGCCGCCCCCTATCCGTGATGGGTGTACAAGTAAGCCCGCGTCCAGGGGACCTCGTGGCTTCCGGAGCGGCTGAATACCACCTGGAAAAGCTGCAGCTCGCCGGTGGTGAAGGCGGCAATCGATCCGGCGAGATACAGTCTCCACATGCGCACGAAGAAGTCGTCAAACATCATCGCGATCTTCTCGACCTGCGTCTCAAAGCGCTCCAGCCAATGGCGCAAGGTCTGGGCATAATGCAGCCGAATGTTTTCGACATCGCACACCGAAAAGCCCCAGGGCTCGAAGATGGCCATCATCTCCGACAGACTGGGCGGCCGCGCACCTGGGAAGATGCGTTTTTCAATCCACGGGTTCATCAATCCCGGCTGGTCCCGTCCAATCGAGTGGATCAGGCCGCGCCCGTCTCTCCTGAGGCAGCGGTCGATGACTGCCCCCAGTTCGCCGTAGTGATCTACCCCCACGTGTTCCAGCATGCCCACCGACACAAAGGCATCGAAGTCGCCCTCGATTTCGCGATAGTCGCGCTCGACAAACTCCACACGATCGCTCAAACCCTCGTCCTTGGCGCGTTCGCGCGCATAGGCAAGCTGCTCGCGGGAGACATTGTAGGCTTGCACGCTGACGCCATAGTGCTTGGCCATATGCAGGGCCAGCGCCCCCCAGCCGCACCCCGCCTCCGCCACGCGCTCCCCCGGCTTGAGCTGCAGCTTTCGGCAGATATGATCCAGCTTCGCCGTTTGCGCCGTCTCTAGGTTCGCGTCCCGTTCGGGGAAATAGGCGCAGGTGTAGACCATCTGCCGGTCCAGCCACAACCGGTAAAAGTCATTGCCGATGTCGTAGTGGTGGTGGATATTCTCGCGCGATCCGGCGACGGTGTTCCGGCGCGGCCGATGGAGCCTTGCCAGCAGGCGCTCCTTGAAGTTGCCGCGCCCTGCGCCGGAGCGCGCCCGGTAGGCGGCCTCCAGCATTTGAACAAGATCTCCGTCCACGTCGACCCGTCCACTGCTGTAGAGCTCGCCAAACTCGAGGTCGGGGTTGGACACCAGCTTGAGCAATGCGCCACGGTCGCGGATCCGGATGCGCGCAACCGGATCGCCCGTCGCCGACACGGTCTCGCCGTTCCACAGGTCGACGGCAAGGGGCGGACGCCCCAGACTATCGAGCAGCGTCGCGAGAAACCATCGCTCCAAGCCAGACACGCCTTGCTGGTATGGAGTCACACTCATCCCCTCTGGGGTGTCTGGGGTGACGGTCGGTCTGTCGAGCATATCGGGTACATCGCGCTTCATACGCATTCCACTCCCACTGGTCCTTGTTTTTGTCTGCTAATGGGCGTGCGGTCGGCAGGCGTGGCCACGTGTCCGGCCGGCGCGCGGGTGGTTATCCTCGTGGTTCCCCCGTTGCGTTGTCGGCGACGGGTTTGTTGTTGCGCGCCCGCAGCAGGGTCCAATAGCCAAAGAGATTGACTGGCCGCGACTCGATGAGTTCAAGGTGCGTCTCGTCAAGAAATCGCTGCAAGGAAAAATCGGGATGGAACCCCAACCTCCTGGAAAACGGGGCAAGCAGCCTCTCGGCCCACCCCGCAACGGCGTTGGCGCTCTGGAAATGGTTCAGGATAAACAGTTCGCCGTCAGGCTTGCAAACGCGCCGCATCTCGTCAATGAGCCTTGCTGGATGAGCCACCACAGAGGCCACGTACATGGCGACCACGGTGTTGAAGGTGTCGTCGGCGAAGTCCATCCGCTCCGCATCCATGACACGCAGCTCGATATCTGCCACACAGCGTGCACGGTACCGACGCGCGCGGGCCCGGTGAAGCATCTCGGGCGATACGTCGATCCCCGTCACGGATACCCGGTCCGGATACAGCGGCAACGACAATCCCGTGCCCACGCCCACTTCCAGGATGCGCGAGCCCGGTCGGCAATTCAGGCATTCGATGATCGCTTCGCGCCCCGGTTGAAAGAGCGCACCGAAGTAGACGTCGTACCGCCTGGCATAGCGCCGGTAAGCCTGCTGAATCGCGGCGAGATCGAGCCTCGCCTGTCCTGGCCGATAAGCCTTCTCCGAAACGCCTAGGGAAGGCCTCCCCCCCGCGACAAGCTGCTCCAGGTTCTTCTTAGCCATACCTAAAACATAGCGCATGGCGTCGGAAGCCGCAAACGGCGTCCGGCGCACCCCCATTGTGCGCGCGCCCCCGTCCGTTCGCGGCAAGGTGTACTTATTATGCGAACAGATCGGCGGAACACGCAAGCGCGAACTGTTCGCAATCCCGGCGCCCCTTACCGCGCTGCCGGGGCGGCGGCGATCAACTTCCCCGGTCCGTCGCCGATTGCGAGGACACCTGACGACGCCTGTGGATCGCTGCCAGACGCCAGAACCAGGACCATCGCCCCGGCCATGTCGGGTGGGCGGAAGGGCAAGAGGATCGGTTCCCGGAACCCGTTCGGGGGAGGGAACGCGCCTGCGCAGGAAGCAATAGGCCAAACATGATCGATCCCCTGTCTACGATGTTATGCGGACACTGCGGGTGGCCATCCCGTCCATGGATCGGCGAACCTCCCGTCTGGCGGGGGTGCCAGACAACAGTGCACAAGCGCGCACGCGGTCCCGCCTGGCGCTTCTCCGGCGGGGAGAGAAATGGCCCTGCACGACAGTATAGGACACGGTCTGGACGCCCACATGCGTGCGGATGCGCTTCATGGGAATGGCGGCACCGTGGCTTCCTTGCCGCCGATTTCGGCATCCGGATGATGCGTGCGAATGAGCTCTTCGATGTCTTCCGCCCGTTCCGCGGAAACGTCGACCAGCATCAACAGTTCTCCGCGTGCCACGGCTTCCTCGAACGCCTTGAGCCGGCTATTGGGCACCGCGGCCCCGATCATGCTGGAGATCCAGGCTCCGATGCCCGCGCCGGCCAGCACGGTCGCCAGTACCGCGCCCCCGCCCACGACCACGCCCACGGGGGGAAAGGACAGCGCCAGAACGCCCGCCAGCAAACCTGCCACGCCACCGAGCGCGAGCCCACGCTCCAGGCCCGGGATCAAGTCGCTTCGCTGCAACAAGCCCGCCTCCGGCAGATTCTCGATCGGAACCCCTTCCTTCGCCAGGATATGGATATGCCGCTCCTCAATACGCGCAAGCAGCAAGTCATCGACGATTTTCTTCGCCGTCTCGACGGTCGGCACCAGGAAATATAAGCGTCTCATTCGTGCATGTCCTTGGCCATGTGGAACGCAGATGAATGCAGCGAGATGGAGAGAGGCGATGCGGATGTGGGGGACGGCCCAAAATAGCGAAACCGGCAGACGCTGACATGCGACAGCGCGCGTGGATTCCATTCAACTATAGGTTATCTGCGGCCCGTGTCAACGCGGGGGCGAGGCAGACGATGGGGCGGTGAACCGATGCGTTGCCGCGCGTCGCGGCCGATCCGGCCGACGGCCGGACCGAGCAAGATCGTCCCGAACCCCTCATTGCGAACTCGCCGACATCGTCTAGACTGAACATAACGGCGTGGGTGACATGCCGTGAATTTCCATATCATAAATCATGAGAGCTGGCGGCCATCTGCCGGCGCATGCGGACAAAAATACCCATGGGGTGATGGTACTTAAATTATAAATTTAAGTGCTTTAAGGAGAAGGCACGATGACGTACAAGGGTGACATATCCGAAGCCACGATGCTTCGGACCGAAATAGAGATGCTGATGACTGAGCGGCAGTCGCTCCTGCGCATCGCGGGCGCAGCGGCGGCTTTCGTGGCTGAACTTGATGCCCAGAAACTGCCGGCGGACACCTACGAAGCAGCGGAACTGCTTGCGGAATATCTTAACCTTGCGCCCGAAGAGACGATCTGCGATGCCCTTGCCACGGTTCAAGCGCACATCGTGGACGGCGCGGGCCCCTCTTCCGAGGTGAGGGCGGGCTTGTCCTGAGGGAACACTATCGGTTGACCGAACCGCAACGGTTCTCCGGTTCGGATGCCGGTGCCCCCCTTGGGTATGTGGCGTGCACACTCGACGTCTGGGGTTACGCCATGCCGTGACTCCAATGGGAGCGAACCGCCGCTGCGCACGCCTGGCCGGGTGTCCCTGCGTGGCGGGATCGTTTCCGAAAGCCGCTCCCTGTCATTCGGGCGGATGCCCTCCTCTGAAGACGTCTCCAGGGCCGCTCCGCTCGGAGCGAGCCGCGCAGCCTTCGTTTGACCGCAGCGTCCGCACCACAGTCACGCCCTGCGACCACAGGAGCGCAATCCATGCGGGCATGAGACGCGTGTTGGGTGGCGGCCCCTGCGCCATGGGGCCGCTCCTGCCCCAAGCGCCAGCACGTTGGCCCAATGCCACGGTCGATTAAGGAGCCACGCAATGAATATTTTCGTCGGAAATTTATCACGTGATGTGACAGAAGCCGATTTGCGGGCCGCCTTCGAGACATTTGGTCCGGTGATCTCCGTCACGGTCGTGACAGACCGGACGACGGGCCAAGCCCGAGGATTCGCATTCGTTGACATGCCCATGAAGGATCATGCCTACTCCGCCATCGCTGGCCTCAATCTCAAGGCGCTCAAAGGCCGGCCCATGACGGTCAATGAGGCGCGCCCCCGCGCGAACGGGCTCCGCGGACGCCTAAGCGGCCGCCTGCGCCGCGGGCTTGGTGGGCGTGGTCTTGTACGGCGCTACTGATCGACCGCCCGGCCGAGCGGCCACTGTTTCGCCTACGCGCCGGGGAGAGCAAAATAAGGAGGGACACAAAGCGATCGCGCCCTCGCCGCCCTGGCAACGGCCGCACGATGGATCGCCCACCGCATCCGAGCGGGTTGGTCGGCGCCATTGCGCACGGGCGCGACAAGATCGCCGTCCTCGAATAAGATCATTCAAGGGAGAGTCATCATGTTCTTGCACCGCGCAAAGGTCCGTTGGACCGCTTCGGCTCCAAAACTGGCCGTCCTGATCACGACACTGGCCTTGAGCGCCACGTCTTTCGGGGCAACGATCTACCGTTGGGTGGACCGGAACGGCACCGTGGTCTATTCGAGCGAGCCCCGTCCAGGCGCGAGCACCATCCTGGTCCCCCCGCCGCACCCAGCGACAGGCCCCACCCAGCCAGGCCCGGCCAACATTGTTCAGCCGATGCCCGCAAAACAAGCGGACGTCCGGTACACGGAAGCCTTGATCGTCGAGCCAAAAGACGAGTCGACCATCCATAGCAACGCCGGCGAAGTGCCCGTAGAGGTGAGCGTGCAGCCGGGCTTGAACGCCTCGGCGGGCGATCGCATCGCGGTCTTGCTCGACGGCCGCATGCTGCCGCAGCGGTACACTGCGACATCGTTCACGCTGAGCGGGGTCGAACGTGGTGCCCACACGCTGCAGGCGGTGGTCGTCAGCCCCGACGGCGCCACGCGGATCTCGACGGCGATCGCCACGTTCTACGTATGGCACGCCTCACGGCTGTTCCATCCTCGCTGATGCCGGCGCGGTGTGCGCGCCGTCGCCGCCGATCATGACCGGCCCTCGCCGTCGCGGTGCACGAGCCAGCGCCTCAGCACCACGTCCGTGCTCTGTGTGGCTTGATTGTATAGGATAACGGCCTCGCCGCTTTTGAGTTGCCTCAGCACGTCGGCGATCTTTCGCTCAAGGGGCGCCTCGATTTCCCCATAGTCCGTCCCCTCCCGGGTGACGAACTCGCTGATGAGCCCCTCGAGCGCCTCCGGACTGAGCGCGTCAAATGGAATGATCATGGAGGGTTCCCGGCCAGGTCATCGGCGGGCCGCCGGCATCGGCGCCCTTCCTTATCCACACGCTGCCCGACAGGCCCGGCGCTTTGCGCACAGCCTGAATCTTTTCGTTTTCGGGCGGTCCAATGAATTGAGCGCGCAAGCGCTCGACCTCTTTTCTGTCATAGACGATCGGAGAAGTTACCATGGCAACCCTTGCTCGCTTTGATCCGTTCAATCTGGTCCGCAGCGATCCCTTCGAGGAAATGGTTGAAAGCTTCATGCCGACGATGCTGCGGCCCCTTCGCACGCACATGCAGCCGACGATCCCCATGGAGGTGATGGAAACGGAAAACGCCTACCTAGTCTCCGCCGAATTGCCCGGCATCAAGAAGGAAGACATCAACGTCAGCGTGAGCGGCAACCAGCTCACCATCAGCGGGGAATCCAAAAAAGAGAAGGAAGCCGGCGTAGAAGCCACTGCCTTGTGCAACGAGCGCTGGTTCGGCAAGTTCAGCCGTACCATGACGCTCCCCTTCGAGGTGGACGAAAGCGGTGCTGACGCCAAGTATTACGATGGTATCCTGCATTTGACGCTCCCCAAGAAGGCATCGAGCATCGCCAAGAAACTGGCCATCCATTAATCGCCATACGGCCATTCACGCCCGAGCCCGTGGCGTCCAAGACGCGGGGCTGGGGCGGCGATGCTCCGCATGGTGCCTTGCGCACCTGGCACGCCCCGCCGCCGGTGTCACTGGAACGCGGCGCCCCCCTTCATCGCGCGATCTGGGCGCACCCGCTTATCTTAGACTATGCTCAAAACGAGTGGGCATTCGCAATAGACCGGCCCCTCTTCCGAGGACGCTCGCGCTTCGCACGGATCGAACGCGTGGCGCAAGCCCCAGGCCTCAGCCATGGGGAGATGCAGAATGTCGACTTTCGGGTACGCCGTATTCCCTCTGGCCGTCGTGGCCATGCTCTGGCATGGCCCCTGCGCCGCAGCCGCCTGCCTGCGCGGCCACTGCGTTCCACCGCCGTCCGTGAAACCTGGCGACACCTGGACCTACCACCGCCTGGATGGTTGGACGAGAAACCTCAAGGAAGTCTATACCGAGAGGGTCACCGTCGTCTCTCCGAGGCGGGTCACCGCGAGGGTCACTATCAGCGGGACGGGGCGCTCGGTGGTGCTGGCCATGACCGATGACCTCGGTCTGGTCGCAGAGGGCGCCTTGCGTTTTGCCCCCTTTTGGCGGCTTTTCCCCTTTCCGCTCACGACCGGCAAGGCCTGGAGACAGGACGCAACCCTCACCGACCGCGGAGACCCTCACGTCTCGTTGTCCATGAAGACACGGGGATTCGTCGCCGGCTGGGAGACGATCTCCGTTCCCGCAGGATCCTTTCGTGCGCTCCGCATCGAAACCGCGACGGCTTTTCTGCCGCAGGACCCCGTGGAACACATTGCGGTCCTTTTCGAGCGCCGAACCGTCTGGTATGTCCCGCGCATCAAACAAGCGGTCAAGGTGGTCACCGAGGATTTGCTCTATGGGACCCCTTACAGCAAAAAGATCGATGTACTGACTGCCTACCGCGTGCATTGAGGCTGCCCCTCGCCGTCAGCGCACTTCCGGGGACGGGGTACCCGATCGCGACGAGGCGTCCGCCAGGTGGAGACCCCCGGGAGGCTCGCCCGTCAGCCCGGAGATTTCTGCGCGCATCCTGGGCAGATAGTCGGGCCAGGTTCGCTGGATGAATTCAATCAGCTTCTCGCGGACGGCACAGCGCAGGTCCCATAGCCGGCTCGAATCCGACGCGCTCACCAATGCCCGCAGTTGCACCGTCTCGTTCGTCGCATCGGTGACCTGGAGCACGCAAACCTTGCCGTCCCATTGGGGAATGGTTTTGACAATGCTCGCGAGTTCGTCCCGCACGGCTTGCACGGGGAGCTTGTAATCGACATAGACGAACACGGTTCCCATGAGATTCGCCGTCTGGCGGGTCCAGTTCTGGAAGGGCGTCTGAGTGAAATAGGTCAGTGGCAGGACCAGCCGCCGCAGATCCCAGATTCTGACCACCACGTACGTGGTGGTGATTTCCTCGATCCATCCCCACTCGTTTTCCACGATCACCACATCTTCTATCCGCATGGGCTGGGTGAGCGCAAGCTGCACCCCCGCCACCAGATTCTCGACCGTCGGCCGTGCGGCCAACCCGACGGCCAATCCCGCTATTCCGGCCGACGCCAGCAGGCTGCCGCCCAGTTCGCGCCCCCATTGGAACGACATCAGGCCTATCGCGAGCGCAAGAACGACCAGGACGACGACGAGGACGCGCCGAAAAACGCGGATCTGGGTAATGACGCTCCGCGATCGGAATTCATCGTGCTCCGTGACCAGGTAGCGTTCAACCATTCCTTCGGAGACCGCGATGGCGAGTTCCACCAGGAGCCAAGTGAGGGAGGCAAGCTCGATCAGCCCCACGAAGTGGTCGACAAAGTGGTCGATGCTCGTTTCAATGGGGCGGGCAAGGTGCACCCATGGAAGGGCGACGTCGAGCGCATAGGCGGGCAAGGCCAGCTGCAGCGGACCGGCGATGGCCCCCGCCAGACGTGGGCCCAGACTGTGGGGCAATTTGACCATGCGCCGAAAGGTCAGCAACACCATGCGGGCGAGCAGCCACCCGAAGACGGCGGCCGCCAGGAGCAACGACGCCGAGGTGGCGAGCGGGCCCCAGAAGGAAACATTGAGGAATGTCAAAAGGTGGGCTGCGTACGACATATCGACACCTCGCGGGCCAACGACGACGTCAGCGCGGGCCGTGAGAACGCCGAGCGGGTGACGCCGCTTGTGCGCCAGGCGACGGGGCTTGGCGCGCTCCAAAGCCGATGCCCTCCGAGTATGGCTGCCGACCGGCCAACCCGCAAGGCGCCCCCCTCACGCCCCGAGCCTGTGCCGCGCCGTTCCTCTGCGCGCGGCCAGGCATGCTATCCTTGGCCCTGGAACCGGCTTGGCGGCGCGATGCTCCCGGGTCCTTGAAAGCGCATCGGCGTCGGCAAGCCCGGACGGACGGAACGACCGGCACATGGATCGCCATAAAAGGAAGCCATCGATGTTTGCTTTCGCGGGAACGGAATATCTGCGTTTCCTGATCAAGTTGATCGCGGTGCTGGACCCCTTCTTTGCGGTCCCGGTTTTCTTGTCGCTCACGGCAGGGCGCACCGACGTTCAACGCCGACATCTCGCGCAGGTCATCAGCCTGACGGTCTTCATCGTGCTCCTGTTGTCAGGCCTTGCCGGCGCCACCCTCCTGGAGCTGATCGGCGCCAGCCTCGCATCCTTCCGCCTGGGAGGAGGGCTCGTGCTGCTGGCCATGGCCTTCGCAATGTTGCACGCCACGCCGGGCAACGTGCGTCAGACCGCGGCCGAGGCGAGCGAAATCGATGGGCAAGAGTCCCTCGGCATCGTTCCCCTGGCCATCCCCCTGCTGGCCGGACCCGGCGCCATCAGCATGGTGATCGTCACGATGAACCGCCGAAGCTGGGCCGCCGATGCCGTTTTCATAGGGTGCATCGCCGCCGCGGCCCTCCTCATATGGGCCATCCTGCGGCTCGCGGTCCCGATCGGCCACGCCCTGGGGACGACCGGCCTTAACATCGCCAACCGACTGCTGGGGCTCCTGGTCGCGGCCATCGCCATCCAGATGATGGCCAATGGCCTCAAGGAACTGTTCCCGCTCCTGAACGCCACGCACTGACGTTCCTCCTTGCACGGGGCATGTGCCTCTTGATCGCGCAGCGAAGCCTTTGCGCCCTAAACGACGGACCGAGGGACGCTGTCCGCGCCTTCCCAGGCTTCGCCCCGCAATTCCAGGCTCAAGGCAAGCACCGCCAACCGGCGAATACGCTCGTCGGTCCGCGGATGCGTTCGGAACACCAGGATGCCGAGCAGATGACGCAACGAGAACGGGTGCCCCGCCGGCCGCGATTCGTCCCGCTCAATTTTCTCGAGTGCCATCGCCATCCCCTCCGGGTCGCCCGTCAGATCAGCGGCGCCGCGATCGGCGTCAAACTCGCGCACCCGCGAGAGCATCAGCTGCAAGAACGCCATCAACGTGGGCGATAGAATCAGCGCAAAGACGGTGAACCAGGAGAGCGCGGGCCGCGAGAGCAGGACAAAGGGCAAATTGACCACCAGGATGATCTGGCCGAGTATCGACAGAAAACGGCTGAACCGGGTCAATAGCTGCGCCAGCGCCATCACGCCTACATCGTTATGGCGGACATGGCTGACCTCATGCGCCAGCACCGCAGCGAGCTCCCGGCTCGTCATACCGCGCACAAGCCCGTCGGTCAGCGCCACAGACATGTCGCCGCGCTTGCCGACGGTAAAAGCATTCACCTTGGCGCTCGGAATCAGAAAGAGAGGCGGGGTTGCTGGAAGACCCGCTCGTCGCGCCAGTTCACCGAGGACGAAGTGCAGTTCGGGCGCATCGGTCGCCGCGAGATAGCGAGCCCCACACCGCCGCAAAAGGAAACGGGAGGGCATCCGCGGGACGGCCACCGCCACGCCCGCCCCCACGACCAGCGCCGACACCATCAGGGCCCGTCCCCCCAACAGCCAGCCCAGCACGGCCAGCACGCCCCCCATCGCCGCCAAGACGAGCGCCGAGTGCAGCCCGTTGACCCAAACATGCCGACCGGATCCCACATGTCCCATAGTCGGTCACCGAATCCGTTTCGTGATTGGGGGCACACGAAAGCCCGCGTTCCGTACAGACGGACATCGCCCGATCGAATCCGGGGCGCCGAGGCAACGCGTCGCAGCCTGTGCCTTTACGCTTCAGTATAGCCCCGGGGGGCACGCCCCCCCGGCAAGGGCATCTGCTCCGCCGCAAAGTGCTCAATCGCACGAACGACTCAAGGATCTCGGTGCTCCATCAAGCGCCAGCGCGTGCCGAGGGGAACGCCGCGACGGATCGGCGTCTCGAGCATGACCGGCGGGTGTCTAAACCGTGCGCCCATGTGTGCATCCCGCGCCCGGGCCAGGGTCTAACTCGGCGATGGGGATCCCTAGAAGCTTCCTACCAGTAGGAAAAACCTATCCGATTGGTTTAACTCTCCTTCACGAGAATGATAGAATATCGTGTACAGGATTTTGGGGTGCCCAATCGATAACCGAGGGAATCCATGTCGTTTAGAAATACTCGGAACGGATGGGCACGTTTTGGCGTCAAAAATATTACGGAGTGGCAAACACTAGGCATGGTGCGGCTTCTGCGGCTGCATCATGCGTGAAAATTCGGACCCGCCCAAACCGCGGGGCCGCATATGTCCTAAATTGAAGGTGTTGAAGATTTAGACATCACATCATTAGACATCAGGGAAGCGAAGGTAGACAACATGGATCATCAAGGTCAAGCATTTGTCAAGGATAGGATTCTGAACGTCATCGACGGCGCGGGCGGACAATTCCTGGTCGCCAAGGAGATCGCCGACAAGACCGGCAAGAAGATCACCGACATCGCGCCGGTTCTAACGGTGCTCACGGAGGACGAGCAGGTTCTGGAACGCCAGAAAGTCCCCCACCCCACGCTGAAACGCACGGTTTTCGGGTATCGGCGCCGCGAATCGGGCGCGCCGGCCGAGGGAAAGGCGCGGGTTCTCCGGCGGAAAGCCGGGCCCACCGGCACGAACGCCGCGGCCAAGACCCGCAGGGTGCGCGCCACTGCCCCTGTCGGCCGTACGGCACGCGGCGCAAAGCCGCGCGCGACGGCAATCGCGCCTTCGCTCGGCGAGCGAGCGCTCGAGGTGACCATCGCGTTCCAGGTCGCCAGCCGACAAATCACCTTGACGCTGCCCGAAGCCCAGCAGCTTTATCAGAGTCTTGGCGCCCTGTTCAGTTCCGCTCAAAAGTAAGGCCACAGGGAAAGGGATCGCCTGCGGCGTCCGTGCCAAACCTCGGACGCCACCGGCGATTGGGTCCGCCATGGCAATAGGGTGTTACAGGGGCGCCGCCCGAATCAGCGGCAGCGCGTCGCGACCGCACGAGCCCGTGCGCTAATCGTTGGCGATCTGGTGGAGCATCTCCTCCACCACTTTCGCACCGTCCTCCAAGTCAAGCAGGGCCATGGGCGCAAGGCCGTGCAGGCGCCGCTTAGGGCTCGAAAGCCAGCGCATCGCGGCCTCATGGCTCCCGAACAACTCATCGGCAAGGCCCACGATGCGTTCCTTGTGTTGCGGCGGCGCCATCGCCTCGCGCGGGGGAACGCCCTCCGAGCCCGACTGCGCAAGTCGCATATGCATCCGCAGCATCTCTTCGGCCAGCATGCGAAAGTTGTTGTGCAGCTCGGTCAGCAGATTCTCAAACTGGTTCGTGTCCATGCGCCACCTCCCTCTTTCTCCATGTTAGCATGCATGCGAACAGGCAGCGTCGGGGGACGCCCGAGAGCGCGCTCTAACGGGCAGGGGCGGGTGGCAGCCAATGTTCCACGAGGCGTGCCCAGTAAGCGGCGCCGATCGGCAAAATCTCATCGTTGAAATCATAGCGGGGATTGTGCAGCATCGCGTCCGCGCCGCCGTGGCCGCTGCCCAGCACCACATAGCACCCCGGCTTGGCCTGCAGCATGAAGGCGAAGTCCTCCGCTCCCATCGACGGGCGCAGGTCCGAACGCACGTTGCGTTCGCCCACCACCGAAGCCGCCACGGCACGGCAGGCGTGCGTCTCCTCAGGCGAATTGACCACACTGGGATAGCCCCTCTGGTAATCCAGCGCCGCATTCACCCCAAAGCTTTTGCCGATGCCTTCGCAAATGCGCTCGATCGCGGCGACGGCCGTCTGCTGCACCGCCGGACGGAAAGTCCTCACCGTCCCGGCCAGCAAAGCCTCCTCGGGAATCACATTGTAGGCATCGCCTGCCTGGAAACGCGTCACACTGATGACGGCGGCATCAAGCGGGTCGAGCGTGCGGCTCGCGATGGTCTGCAACGACTGCACCAAGGCGCTCGCGGCGACGATGGCGTCCGTCCCTTGATGAGGCATGGCCGCATGGGCGCCCTGCCCGCGCACGCGAATGTCGAACTGGTCGGCCGCCGCCATCACCGGCCCCGCCATCACCCCAAACTGTCCGACGGGCAGCGCGGGCCAGTTGTGGAGGCCGAACACGGCCTGCATGGGGAATTGCTCGAACAAGCCGTGCTCCATCATCCGTCGAGCGCCCCCTTCCCCTTCTTCCGCCGGCTGGAAGATCAGATACACGGTCCCTTCGAAACGACGGGTGTGCGCCAGGTAATCCGCAGCAGCGAGCAGCATCGCCGTATGGCCATCATGGCCGCACGCGTGCATGCGGCCCGCCAGCCGGGAGCGATGCGGAAACGCGTTTTGCTCCTGCATCGGCAGCGCGTCCATGTCCGCCCGCAGGCCAATGGCCCGCGGACTTGCCCCGGCACGGAGCACGCCGACCACCCCCGTGCCCGCGAGGCCACGATGACACTCAATGCCCATCGACGCCAGCGTCTGGGCCACCAAGTCCGCCGTCCGCTTTTCCTCGAACGCCAGTTCCGGGTGAGCATGGATCTCGCGCCGCAGGGCGACGAAGCGCGGCGCATTTCCACTGATGTAGTCAATCACAGGCAAGGGTTCCTTTTCGGCTTCATAGGGGTGCGCGCCCCAGGGCGATCGCCAGCAGCTAGTCGACCCCAATCGAACGCGCCCGCTTCCGATCCGCACCGACGCGCAATCGCTTCCGGCGCCATGTCATCGGTGACGGGCAGGTGCCATTGTCCGGCTGTGTGCAGCACTTCCGCACTCTTCGGGGAGCCCAGAACCGCCCCTGGCCGCGGATACGGATTTCGCCGATGCCAGAAAGCCGCGCCTTGCCGTGTTTGCCGTCAGGCTGAATCAGCTTCCAGCCATCGCCACTCGTGCGAATCGTGGGACGTACGCTTGGTGGAAAAATGAATGGGGAACCGCACCACACCCACCCCCGGTGATCATGACCCCGGAAGCGGCACCTTCGGCGCAGGAGCGGCCTGAATAAGCCGCCCTCCGGGCGCCGCGCCTTTCACCCCCCCCCAAGCCTCTTCGCATTCGCTCATGATACAAGGCGATGGGTAGAGCACTCGGCGCAAAGTCCGGTAGAATCACACGGATGATCGACCTGACTTCTCCAGACTATTATATCAATCGGGAACTCAGCCTGCTGGCATTCAACGAGCGCGTGCTTTCCCAGGCCGAGGATCCCGAAACCCCACTCCTCGAGCGGCTGCGCTTCCTGTGCATCGTCAGCAGCAATCTGGATGAGTTCTTCGAAATCCGCATGGCGGGGCTCAAGGAACACATCAAGCTCAACGGCGCGCTCACCACCCCCGACGGGATGCTCCCGAAACAGACCTATCGCCTGGTCGCCCAACAGGCCCACCGCCTCGTGGACCGCCAATATCAACTGTTCAACGAGACGCTCCTAAACGCCTTGGCTGCGCAGGATATCCGCTTTCTCCGGCGAACCGATTGGACCCCGGCACAGCAGGAGTGGATTCGCGCCTACTTCTTCCGCGAAGTGATCCCGGTGCTCACCCCCATCGGACTCGACCCCGCGCACCCCTTTCCGCGCGTTCTGAACAAAAGCCTCAACTTCGCCGTCTCGCTCGAAGGCAATGATGCCTTCGGGCGCAAGTCGGGCACCGCCATCGTGCAGGCGCCGCGCGCGCTGCCGCGCGTCATCCGCATGCCGAGCGAGATTGCGGGCTGCGAGTATGGCTTCGTCTTCCTCTCCTCCGTCCTCCATGCGCATGTGGGCGAATTGTTCGCCGGCATGCGCGTGCTGGGCTGCTACCAGTTCCGGGTCACGCGCAACAGCGACCTTTTCGTCGACGAGGAGGAGGTGAAGAACCTCCGCCTGGCGTTGCAAGGGGAGCTGCCCCACCGGCATTTCGGGGATGCGGTGCGTCTTGAAGTCGCCGACAACTGCCCGGCGGGCCTCGCGGCCTTCCTCCTGGGACAGTTCGGATTGGAGCCCGACGATCTCTATCAGGTGAACGGCCCCGTCAACCTGGTGCGCCTCATGCAAGTGCCGGAAGGGGTGGACCGCCCGGCGCTGAAATTTCCTCTGTTTGTTCCCCGCCAGCCCCCTGCGATCGCCAGACAACGTTCCATGTTCCAGGCGATCGCCCGCCGGGATGTGCTCGTCCACCATCCGTTCGAATCCTTCCAGCCCGTCATCGACTTCATCCAGGAGGCCGCCGACGACCCCCATGTGGTGGCGATCAAGCAGACCGTGTATCGCACGGGGCCCGAGTCGACGCTGATGGAGGCGCTGATCGCGGCTGCCGAGCGCGGTAAGGACGTGACGGTCGTGGTCGAGCTGCTGGCCCGCTTCGACGAAGAGGCCAACATCAATTGGGCCGCCCGTCTCGAACAAGCGGGCGCCCATGTCGTGTATGGGGTCGTCGGCTACAAGACGCACGCCAAGATGGCGCTCGTCGTCAGGCGCGAAGGCGAACACCTGCGCCGCTACGTGCACCTCGGAACCGGCAACTACCATCCCCGCACGACGAAGCTCTACACCGACTTCGGGCTGTTCACCTGCAATGAAGCCCTGTGCGCCGATGCGCACGACGTCTTCTCCCAGTTGACGGGCCTGGGGCAAGCAGGCCGGTTGGCGTTTCTCTGGCAATCGCCCTTCACCCTGCACCCTCGCCTGATGGAGGCCATTCAGCGGGAAATCGAGCATGCGCAGGCCGGACGACCCGCACGCATCATCGCCAAGATGAACTCGCTCCTCGAACCGCAGATCATCCGCTCACTCTACCGCGCCTCGCAGACCGGCGTGCCGATCGATCTCATCGTCCGCGGCGCATGCGCCTTGCGCCCCGGCATCCCTGGCGTGTCCGACAACATCCGCGTGCGTTCAGTCGTCGGGCGATTTCTCGAGCACACCCGCATCTTCCATTTTGCGAACGGCGGAAAAGACGACGTCTACCTGTCAAGCGCGGACTGGATGGACCGCAACTTCTTCCGGCGCATCGAGCTGTGTTTCCCCGTCATCGATCCCACACTCAAGAGGCGCGTCATCAACGAGGGGCTCAAGCCCTACCTGAGAGACAACACGCAGGCCTGGACCATGACGGCATCCGGCTGCTACGAGCGGTGCACGCCCGGCCGCCGGAAGCCGTTTTGCGCCCAGGAGCACCTGCTCAACAGACTCGCGACGGCCCTGCCGAAAGCCCGACACTAGCCCGTCTTTGCCCATGCGAGGGTATGCATGGCGTCAACCTGCTGAATTTACATGACCGTACCCCTAAAGCGCTTCACTACGCCGGCCTGGGTGCCGCAACTTCCACCAAGCGGTGCTGTGCCGTGATTTTAGGGGGCGGCCGGGTTGAATTTCCCCAAAGCCGCACGCGGCGTCAGGCCGGGGGCCGCGCGGGGATCCCCTGGCGAGACGTGCGGCAGGCTTCGGCGACTTTCGCGTCATTCCCACCCGCCACCCGCGCCAGCCCCTAACAGGCATCCGGAGGCGCGAGGACAAGTCTCTGAGGCCGGTGGGCAAAGCCGTTGCCATCCCTTCTCCCGACACGCGCCGTGACAACACCCCGCCGAATTTCCCGGAAACGGTTCATGTGGCGGCCCCGGCGGCTTGGCTTGTCCGAATGGAAGGACAAGGAGACGGTCAGGCCTTCAAGGCCGGGGGCGCTGACCCGGCTTCTTCGAGTTTGCGCCGCAAGGTCGAGCGGCTGATGCCCAGAACCCGCGCCGCCACAACCTGGTTCCCCCCGTGGGCGGCGAGCACGCGACGGATGTGGCGAGTCTCCAGCTCCGTCAGGCTGAGACGGGTCTCGTCCTCCCGGGACCCAGGCCCGGCCGGGGGGGGGCCCAGTGCGATATCGTCGGCATCCAGAACGGGCTTGGCATGCAGCGCAAAACTGCGTTCCATGATGTTTTCCAGCTGTCGCACATTGCCAGGCCAATCGTACTGAAGCAGCTTGTCGCGCGCGGCCGCCGTAAGGGAGAAGTCGTCCCGTCCCCGACGCTGGCGCAACTGCGTCAGGAAATGATCCACGAGCAGCGCAATGTCCTCACGCCGTTCACGCAGGGGTGGCAGGGCGATCGGCAGCACGTTCAGGCGGAACAGCAGATCGCTGCGGAAGCCGCCCCCCGCCACCATCGCATCGAGATCCCGGTTGGTCGCGACTACCACGCGCACGTCCACCTTCACTTCCGATTCGCCACCCACCGGACGCACTTCGCCTTCCTGCAGCACCCGCAAGAGCTTGGCCTGCAGGCGCGGACTGATGTCGCCGATCTCGTCCAGGAACAGCGTGCCCCTGTGGGCACGTTGGAACAGGCCGCGCATGTTCGCGGTAGCGCCGGTGAACGCTCCTTTGACATGGCCGAAAAGCTCGGAATCGAGGAGTTCCTCCGGCAGCGCACAGCAGTTGACGGCGATGAACGGGGCCTGCGCACGTCGGCTGGCGGCATGGATGGCGCGGGCGACCACCTCCTTGCCGGTTCCCGTCTCCCCCGTCACAAGCACGGGAATATCCAGGTCGCCGATACGCTCCACCAGAGCGACGATCTCCTGCATCGCTGGGCTACCGGCGATGATCTGGGACAAATGATCGCGCCCCGAGAGCTTCTCGCGCAGGCGCTTCACTTCCTCGCGCAGCGACTTCTTTTCCAGGACCTTGTTGATGCGCAGCATCAGTTCGTCGGGGTTGATGGGCTTGGTCAGGTAGTCATAGGCGCCAAGCCGCATCGCCTCGACTGCGGTTTCGATCGAGCCGTAGGCGGTCATCACGATACTCTCGGCGGGATGCGCCGCAGCCTTAAGCTGCATGAGCAACGACATCCCGCTCGTATCCCCCAGGCGCAGATCAAGAATGACGAGATCGACCGGCTGCCGCTCCAGGGCCGCCGCTGCGGCTTCCAGCCCGTCGGCCTCAAGCGCGACATACCCTTCTGCCCGCAAAAGGATGCTGAGCGTCGTGCGCAGGGATGGTTCGTCGTCAACAATCAGTATCGTGGCCATCGGATTCAGGCGACCTCCAGATCGAAGCTCATTTCGGTTCCCACATTCACATGGCTCAGGATCGATAGCGTGGTCCCGTGCTGCATCAGTATCCGCTGCGCGATGGACAGGCCCAGACCAGTGCCCTGCTTGCGGCCGGTCACGAAGGGCCGCATGATCTTGTCGAGCAGCTGGGCCGGTATGCCGCAGCCGGTGTCGGTCACGCTGACGCGCGCGGTGCGACCGCAGCACCTGACCCGCACCTGGAGCTGGCCGCCCTCGGGCATGGCCTGCAGCCCATTCAACATCAGGTTCAAAATCACCTGTCGCAATTGGTCCGGATCATGGCGCGCCATACACGGCCGGACATCGCACTGGATTTCCACCGTCACCGGGCCAGCGTGCGGATGCTGGCGAATGAGCGCGGCGACCTCCTCGATCAGGGCGCTCAGGTCCCCGATCACCAGCCGCGACTCGCGGATGCGCGCAAAGTCCAGAAAATCGTTGAGGATGCGCTGCAGGCGCAACGACTCGGTATTGAGAATCGCGATCGACTGCGCGCGGTCACTCACCGGCAGGTCGGAGCGGTCGAGAAGCTTCACCGCATTGATGACGGCCGACAGCGGATTGCGTATTTCGTGGGCGATGCTGGCCGAAAGCTCGCCCACACAGGCCAGGCGTTCGGCATCGGTCCGTTGCTGGTGTTCGCTTTGCGCCTGCTCCGAAATCCGCTGCAAGGATTCGGCCATGGCATTGAATGCCCCGCCGAGCAACCCCACCTCGTCGTTCGCCTGCAGATCCACACGAACACCGAGATTGCCCCCGCCGATCCTGCGAACCGCGGTCATGAGCGTATACAGGTTGCGCGTGATGAGCAACGACACGCCCCAGGCGGCAACACTGCCCACCACTAACGCGAGCAGGATAAAAAGCAGGCCCTCATCGCGCGTGGCGGCCAACTCGCTCTGCAGGTGGCGCGTTGACATGCCCAGGAGCACCGTACCGACCTGGTGCCCCGCCACCCGGATCGGCGCCTCCAGTTGAAGGCGATGGCGCCCGCCCTCCGCACTGCCGCGCGGCGGTATCCGCAGGTAATGGCCCACCTGGTGCGGATCGGTGCTGGCGAGAACGTCCCCTCGCACATCCAGGATCGCCCCATTGGTGACGTCGGGCTGGCGTTTCACGCGTGCGGTCACTTCGGCCAGCGATCCGAGATCCTCAGCCAGCAGGGCATTGGTGCTGGCCACGGCCATGAGCGTAATGAGAGAGTGCGCCCGGTTGCGCAGTTCCGCCCGTATCGCCTCGGATTGCTGGTTCACGGCAGACCAGACGAATGCCCCCATCAGCACCGCATGCACGAGCGCAACCGACAACATCAGCCGGAACCGCAGAGTCCGGAAGAAAGACAGCTTCGGCGCCTGCGCCTTCCCAGCCCGCAGCGCATCGCCATGATCCAGCTCCATCGCCCTCATGGCTTCACACCGTTGTATTCGCGCTCGTGTGCGATCACGAAGCCGCGGTTGAATCCAAGGTGCGCGAGGGCCGCGCGCCCGCGGGCGGTGGTAGTCAGGTGGGTAAGCAGTTGGGTAATGCGATCAACATCGGCGGCCGGCATGTCGTCGCGCACGGCAATGGGCATCTGCGGTTGCGGAGGCGTCTGCGCGATCACCCGCAACGCCGCCTGGACGTGGCGCGGCATGGAACGCAAAGACGGATACCACGCACCGGCCATATCGACCATGCCGTAATACACAGCCATCAGCGCGGAGTCCTGGGAACCGAAATACCGCACCTTCATGTCTCGGTTCACATGGATGTCGCGCGCCGCCATGTACTGTCGCGTCATGATGGTAGCCGCGTAGGCATTGGGATCGGGAAACCCGATGCGCAGCCCCGGGGGCAAGCGCCGTGGATCGAGCCCGCGGATCCCGCTGTCTCGGCGCACGACGAGGATGCCCGTGAACGGCTCGCCCGCCACCTTGACAATGACGTGATATCCCCAGCGGCGGGCGCGCGTGTACAGCAGGGGATTGAGATAGATGATGTCGTACTTATGCCGCTGGACACGGCGCATGAAGGAGGAAAAATTCGGCGCGGTCACGAACTGAACGGGCCGGTGCAGTGCCTGCTGGAGGGCGTCCGCCAGCGGCAGAAACATGCGGGCCAGCATGGTCGGGCTCTGCAGGGGAAGTACGCCGAAGCGGTAGTACGGCTGGGGTCGCGAGGCTGCCGCCCTGCCGGCCGCGAGCATTGCGACCATCGCTACGCAGCACAAAACCCATCGCGGCCCTCTGATCATCCGACGCACGTCTCGCACCTGCGACGGGCCGCCCTCAGTGGGGCACCCCGCCAGTCTTCCCGGCTATCCAATGTTCCTCCTCGATAGTGTACCCCAGGCACGCCTTGGCGGCGAGACACGCCGCAGGCGGCCATCGTGTGCGCCCAGGGCCGGCCCCGGTCGTCCACGGGCCAGTCCCCGGGCTCCGTCGAGACCCGCACGGCGCGCCCGGATGAAGAGGGGACCGGGAATGCACAAGACGGCGGTCACGGACCCGATGCCTCTTTCTGCTTGAGATAGGCGGCCAAATCGGCAATCTCTTGATTGTTTAGCGGGTTGACCAACGTCGTTGAACGGGTGCCCCGTACCCCATTCAGCAGGCTCACGACGAGTTGGGCATCCGAGAGCGCATGAGCCATGGCAAAAAGGTCAGGCGCCGGCGCCGGTGACCGGGCATCCGGATAGGCATGACAGCCCATGCACAGCTGATCATACAGCGTGCGACCCGCGCGCGCCGCGCGGCGAGAAGCGGGCAGGGGCAAGAGCCCCTGCATGTCCACGGGATAGCGCCGCGACAGCCTCTCAAGGCCCTGCGCCAGGTCGGTCGTTCGCCCGTGCGAATCGTCTGCCGCGAGCGTTCGCAGCCGCGCCAGAAGGGGGCGTTCGTCAGCGCGCCGTTGCTCCTCTAGACACTCCCGCGCGAGCAACGGAAGGACACCCAGCGCGCTCCGGATCTTCGCCTGCAATCGCCCGCGCTGCGCCGTCGTGAGACCGCCCGACAAGAGTCGGTTGCTTCGGCTGGAGAGGATGGCGATCTCGAGGGCGAAACGCTGGGTGCGCTCGCCGGCCACGGCGCTCGATGCGGCAACCGTGGCGACCACAACGGTCGCCACCAGTATGCCGCCCAGAAGCCGGGCGAGCGGGCTCAGTCGTGCACCTTCTCGACCATCGGCAATGCCGGGTTGCGCGACCATTGCGACATCGATCCGGCATACAGCCTGGCCTGTTTGTTGCCCAGCAGTTCATAACTCGCGAACCACCCGAGCGAGGCCCAGTGCCCCGTGTTGCAGAAGTTGATCTCCTTGCCCTTCGTCGGTACGTGGGCCGCCGCATAGAGGGCCCGCAGCGCGACGGGCGACCGGAAGGTCCCGCCGTCGTTTTGCGTAATCCAGTTCTCGGGCAGGTTGTGAGCACCCGGAATGGTGCCGTTGCGCACCACCACGTTGGCGGTCCGGTTGATGCCAAGATATTGGGCCGACGGACGATTGTCCACCAGCGCGATGCCCGACTTCATGGCCTGTTGGACATCCTGTTCGCTCGCGAGCAGCCCCGGACGCGGGTGAGCGACAAAGACGGTCGGCGCTGGCTTGTTGAATCCGGGCTGGACCGGGTGCTTCGCGGCGACATAGGCGGCATACCCGCCATCGAGGATCGAGACGTTGTTGTCACCCAGATACTTGAACGTCCAGAACACGCGCGTGGCGCCCCCCATGTCGGTGGCATTGTCGCCGCCCGAATAGATCACCACGCGGGTGTTGTTACCGATGCCGAGCCCGCCGATCAGCTTCTCGAGGGCCGGTACCGGGGGCACCAGTCCGGGCGCGCCGCCGACGTTGATGCGCCAACCGCCATTGGCATAGTTGCTGTACACCGCGCACGGGATATGGTCCCGCAGATACGCCGTCAGGTCGCCGCCCCCGCCGATCGGGTTTCGGATGTCGAGCAGCACGATGCCCGGCTTGCACGCATGCGCCGCGACCCAGGTGCCGTCCACCAGCGCCGGAGCCGAAGGGGCTGCCCAGGCGGCACTGCTCCCCAACAACGCGATCCCACACAGTAACGATCTCTTCATGACACGTCTCCTCACCTTGTTAGAGCGTCACAACCACATCGGAAGCCAGCAGCGTATCCAGCACCTGATTCCAGTCCTCGTCGGACATCGGCGTCCGCGTCACATCCCAACGATGCACTTCGTGGAACACCTCAAGCTCGGACAGCGCCTCTTCCACCGTTTGCCTGTCCGCAAACGATTCCGTATTCAGCACGGCAACATTCATGGCTCCCTCCTCTTTACAGGCTGATCACGGCGTCGGCCTCGACCATCGCGAGCGACAGGGCCTCTGCACTGACATGCGGCAAATCCTGTCCGGGCACCGTGGTCTCGGGCTCGATGTCCGAGAGTTCGAGCAGTTCGGCCTGACGCACATTCTCGGGGGTCTCGGCCACCGGCCCGGTCATGAACACCAGACGTACCTTGTGCCCGAAGATCGTCAGGCCGGCTGCCACACGCATGGCTTCGGCGTGGTCATCACGCCCCAGCAGAAGAATGGATTTGTGCGCTTTCACGGTCTCCCCCTCACAGGCTGATGATTTTCGCGGTTTCGGCCACCAGCGCGCTGTTGCCTGTCTGGCTGCCGAGTTCGACCGGGCACCGCGCATGCCCCATGTGGCGCTCCCATGAGAATTCGCAGGCGATGGCCTTGGATGCGCACCCGAGCTGCTCGACGACGTTGGAATCCAGCAGAACGCGCACGCCCGCATTGGTGAAAAAACAGCCCCAACTCACTCCCCGC
Source organism: Pseudomonadota bacterium (assembly GCA_021817985.1). Taxonomy (GTDB): domain Bacteria; phylum Pseudomonadota; class Gammaproteobacteria; order Burkholderiales; family JAKAFK01; genus JAKAFK01. The sequence goes on from JAKAFK010000001.1 coordinate 111,911, forward strand.
CGCCGGCAAGCGCGCATCAGCGGCGCCAGCATGCGCCCCGCATCGGGCCGAGAAACGAGAAACATGAGATCCATCATGAGTGCCTCCGTCCAAGGTAGTAGCCGGTGATCGCGGCCAGCAGCACTGCCGCGGCGAACCGCGCGAGCGAATCGGACTTCGGCCTGGCGGACGGCGCAACAGGCACCGGCCGGCCAGGCGTCTGCAACGGTCCTCGATCGAAGGTCTCCGAATCAACGGGCAGCCCGGTGTGGTCCGCCCAGTCCATCCATCCGCCGGGATAGACCCGGGCCGCAAACCCCGAACCTGCGCGCAGCAAGGTGAAATAGGCGATCGAATCGTAGGCGTCGTTCGCGTACGCCACCGCCGACGCGACCGGCGGCAACTGGACCGCGCCCGCCACCACAGCGAGCCGCAATGCCGGCATCGGGAGCGGCTGTGCGCCCGGCAAATGCCCGCCCCGCGCCGCGCGGATGCGCCGACCCCAGTACGACGCAAGGCTGCGGCCGTCGAGCAGATAGGGCGGATGCGCGCCGCGCAGGGCCCGGGCCAGCTCTCCACGCAGAACGATCAGTCCCGCCCGCGGCCGTCCCTGGTAGACCGGATTGCGGAACATGCCTCGCGTGGTGCCCGGCGCCGCGGGCCCTTGGGCAATGAGAGGGGTAAGCGGCGCGGTCAGCACCGCCACCCGCGATTGGCCCGCGAGATACAGCACGCCCGCCACGAAGTCGCGCCGCACCGGATCGTCCCCGGCCACCACCACGCTCTCCTGGCCCGAGAGCCCGCTCGCACCCAGCACCCACAGGATGTCCCGGAAACTGGCCAAGCGGTGATGCGGCCCCATGAACTCGCGGGGCGGCAGGCATCGCGCCCCGGGCAAGGAACGCGACGCGCAAGCCGCAAGCGGCCGGGTATCGAGCACGACCGCCTCGCGAAGGCGAGCATCGGAAAGCCGCGAGACATAACAAAAGTCACCCGCCGGCGGCGACGCCGCCGCACATCCGGCGGCCATCAGCAGCGCCAGCGCAAAGAGGGCGGGGCGCGCCATGATGCCTCAGCAGCCGCCGATCCTGACCGGCGCGGCGGCCGGCACGCCGGGGGCGGCGGCCGTCGGCGGATGCTGCAGGTAGTAGCCTACGAGGTCGACCATGGACACCGTGCCATAGGTACCGCCCAGATTGAGCGGTGGAAACGATTCCATCGACTGCGGCGTATGGGCCTGGGCCATGGTTTGCGGCGGTAGCGCCGCATACCGGAACATGAGCGTCAGCACGCCCAGGGTCACCCCGAGGCAGACGACGCAGTACAGAATGATTTGTTTGCGGCTCATCATCGGCTCCCTCAAAAGACATCCTTGGTCAGGGCGATATACAGGATGTAGAACGCCACCCCGAACATGATGATCTGCAACCAGCTTTGCAGGTCAAGATGCATAATGGCCTCCAGAAATCGTGTTAAGGTCAGTCCACTGCGGCGCCGACGCCAGACCCGGCCGTTCCCTTGTAATCGCGCACCAGCGTGTTCACGTCGAGCGGTTTGCCATCCACCGGGTTGATGACGGGCGGCGTGAAGAACGGGACACCGTCGCGGGTGGCCCGCAGGTATGCCGGCGGCTTCGCAAGGAGGTAGGCAAACGAGCCTACGGTGGCGGCGAACCCCACCAGCGCGAGAATGGTCATTTGTATCCGAGCGGCGGACATGGCGGCCTCCTAGTTCTTGCGCACGAACACGCGCCAGTATCGCTCCGCCTTGATGGTACCCAGGTGGGAGCCATTGAGTTCCGGCATCATCGGCGGGATGGCCTCCATGGAGGTCGGGTTATCCACCTTGACTTCGATGACGGCACCCGGCGCCGCATGGCTTAGCGCCTTCTTGGTCATGAGCTGAGGTCGTGGACAGGAATCACCCAGGACATCGACGACCTGACTGATGGTGTAGTGCTGATCATCGAGCGTGACCGTCCCCGCTGTCTGCGCGATCCGCTCTTCGGACTTTCTGCTGCTAAACAGGCCCATGCTTACGCCTCCTCTTGTAAAGATCCGCCGGCCCCTGCCCCACCCGCCATCGCGGCACCGACGGCCGTTTCCGGCATCGCCGCGGGCGCCCGAGAGGACGAGGAACGCGACGTCGCGGCAGGAACCTGGCCGCGCGCCTCCTGCATGGCCCGTTCCTTGCGCAAGATCGCGCGGTACAAACCGAACAACGCCGCGAATTGGACGAGGCCGAATACGATTGCCGGGATGCCGGTTTTCTGCTGCAGCGTCAACGCGTCGGCAAAGCCGAACTGCAGCCCCGACAGGTTGGGTTGCCCGGTCATGGCCGCCGGCGCCGGCGGCCAATACGTGGACGACCAAACCAGCGAAAAGGCGAACATCCCGATGATCAGAAACAACAGCGCCCACAGCGCACCGATGTTGCCTTCCCCGGTCTTGACCCATGAGGACACGGTGCAGGCACCTGCCAGAACCATGCCGATGCCGAACAGGAACAGTCCGATGAACTGGTTGAGCCCGACGTCGAAGCGCATGGGATTGCCATTGCCTACGGTGATGAACCCGGTGAATCCAAGCGTGAGTATCATCATGCCGACCAGCAAGGCCTTGGTATTTCGATAGCTCTTGAAGAGCATCGCATCGCGCAGTGCCGCCGTGTTGCACCAGCGGGAACGCTGCACCAGAACCCCCACCGTGGTGCCGAAGACAAACGCTGCCACACACTGCCCTGTCACGGTTATCATGTCTCTAGGCCTCCAAAACTCTCTTGTAGATCAAACTGCCGACCCAGGCCCCCGCCACGATACCGCTCACCGCGAGATATCCGCCGAGATTCATTTCGGGGGTCAGCCCAAAAAACGTGCTGACATTGCACACGAAAGACATGCGAATCCCGATGCCCATCAGGAGCCCGCCAATGGTGATCATCACCCATTCCGAGAGATGGCGCGGCACACGCCAGTAGAATTCTTTGCTGAGCACGGCGGCCACGAATGCACCGAAGCCCATGCCCAGGCTGATGTAGATTTTCCAATAGGCCCAGGTCGGCGTGAACACCAGGCTCCAGAAGGGAATGCGTGCCAAGGTCTTGGCCCCTAACACGTATTTCGCGACCAGGCCGGCGATCATGGTTTCCCCGCCGCCGACCGTCCAGGCGCCCACGATCAGAAACAAGAACACGTCGAGCAGTGCGATGATCGCAAGCGCGATGATTGGATCGAGTGTCTTCTTGAACAACTCCATGCAGGCTCCCCCCCAGGACTGTGGCCGTTGCAGCGGGCGCCCGCTCGGCGCCTGCTGCAAGGCTCTCAAGCAAATCCAATGCCACCCCGGAATACGCGTCAGCCCGATGTTGTTTTACACGTTAAACCAGGGAGATAACGACAGGAGAGCGGATCTTTCCGGCGATTGGCCTGTCCCATTCTGCATCACCGGTGTCGCAAACTGAGTCACCACGGGAAGGAGGGGCGTGCGAAGCACGCCGATGCGACAAGCCCATAGGGATTGAGGACAGGCCGGAGGGCGCAAATCGAAGCCATCCTTCCCGGTCGCGGCGGCGAGGGGGGCGAAGCGAACGCCCGGGAGCGCGGACAAGCCCGGTGGTGGGCAAGGCCGTCGCCATCTCGTCCCCCGGCATGCGCTGGGCGGCCGCGTGCCATTGGGATGCGCCAGGACGCAACCGCACGGAATGTCCTGGGCGCCGTTCATCTGGCGGCCCCGACGGCTTGACCGAAGGGTCGAGCCGCCCTCGCCTGGTCTTTAAGCGGCGCCCGCCGGAGGAGCGAACGCGAAAGAAAGGCCGACCTCCTTCCATTCCTTCGCCTCGGCCTCCAACGCCGCCTCGGTGAGCGGGTTGTTGCCCATCCACGGGCCGTCGACCTCCAGCCGCAGATCCCTTGCGCCCCGTGCCAGCACGAGGGGCGGCAAAGCAAGGTGCGTGCGACTGCGGTTGAACAGCACGGCAAGCCGCAGTGCAATCACGGCATCCCAGTCAAGATTCTCGCTCAGCGAGACCTCGATCTTGCCCAGCTTGCCCCGTTGCGTGCGCACGAGGGCTGCCAGCCGCAGCTGCTCCTTCTTGGAGAATCCGGGCATGTCCGCATGCTCGATGATGTATGCGGAATGCTTGTGATAGCCGCTATGGGCAATGGAAATCCCGATCTCGTGCAGGCGCGCGGCCCAGGCCAGCTGCTGGCGCACGCCGTCGCGCCCCGCCCCGCCGAGCTGTTCCAGGAATGTCAGGGCCATCGCCCCGACACGCCGCGCCTGGGCGGGATCCACGTGATAGCGCCGCATGAACTCGCTGACCGTGGTTTCACGCATGTCGTGATGATGAAAACGACCCAAGAGATCGTAGAGGACGCCTTCCCGCAGCGCGCCGCTCGCCACCAGCATCCGCTCGATGCCCAGCTCGGCGAAAATCGCCGCCATGATGGCAAATCCTCCCGGCAGGACGGGAAGGCGATCGGCCCTCAAGCCCGGAAGCGCGAGGCGCTTGACGTCTCCGGCCTTCTCCAGCACCATGCGCAGCCGCGCCAATCCGTCCGCCGTGATGCCCGTATCGGCGTCGCCGCCCCCCTGCAAGATATCCTCCAGGGCCCGCGCCGTCCCTGAGGAGCCGATCGCCTCCTGCCAGCGATCCGCCGAGAAATCGGCCTTGATGGCCTGCACTTCCATGCGCGCGGCGATTTCCGCCCGGCGCAGGCTTTCCCGAGTGATCCGACCGTCGGGAAAGAAGCGCCGGGAATAGCTCACGCACCCCATGTAAAGGCTTTCCATCTTCCGCGGCACGAGGCCGGTGCCGATGATGCATTCGGTCGACCCGCCGCCGATGTCGATGACGAGGCGCCGCAGGGGCGATGGCGGCAAGCTGTGGACAACCCCCAGGTGGATGAGGCGCGCCTCTTCGCGACCGGCGATCACGTCGATGGGGAATCCGAGCGCCTCCTCGGCCCGCTGCAGAAAAGCCGGCGCGTTCTTGGCCACCCGCAAGGTATTGGTGCCCACCGCACGAACGGCATCTGCCGGCAGGCCCCGCAGGCGTTCGCCGAAGCGCTTGAGGCATTCGATTCCCCGCGCCTGGGAAGCGCTATCCAGCAGTTTCTCCGGCGTCAGGCCTTCGGCCATGCGCACGGCCTCGCGCAGGGAGTCGAGGGGATAGAGTTGGTCCTGAACGACCCGAGCCACTTGCAGCCGAAAACTGTTGGACCCGAGGTCTACTGCGGCGATGGTCGAATATTCCTGCATGAAACGGGTACGTTCCGCTATGGCGCCAACCGGCATTTTATCTCAAGTTTACTGCACCGGGATTTCTGTGCGCGCGCTCCCCGGGCCATTCATTGCCGCACACGTCATTCGGTGGCGGGTCGGCTTGCCAGGTTTGCCCAGGATCGCTAAAGTGTCGTCTCCATGTCCTCACCGCAGCCCCCCTTGAACACCGATTTCCCAGCCTTCGGCAACCGCCTGCGCAAGAATTGGAAGCACCTGCGCCGATGGGCGCAGCGAGAAGGCGTGACGTGCTTTCGCGTCTATGAGCGCGACATCCCTCAATTCCCCCTCGCCGTGGACTATTACGAAGGGCGGGTGCACCTGCAAGAGTTCGACACCGGGTGGGTGCATACAGAAGGCGGCCACGACACATGGGTCGCCGGGGCCATGGATATCGTCGGCGAGATCCTGCAGGTTTCCCCCACGGCGATTCATTACAAGCGCCGGGAGCGCCAGCGGGGCATGGCCCAATACGGCAAGACCGGAAGGTCACCGGACGAATTCATCGTACACGAAGGCGGCTACCGCTTCCTGGTCGATCTGGGCCGCTATCTGGACACGGGTCTGTTCCTGGATCACCGCATGACACGCCGCCTGGTCGGAGAACGCGCACAGGACAAACGGGTGCTCAACCTCTTCGCCTACACCGCAAGCTTCACCGTCTATGCCAGCGGCGGTCATGCGCGAAGCTCGGTCAGCGTCGACCTGTCCAACACCTACCAGGAATGGGCGCGCCGCAACCTCTTGCTCAATGGCGCGGATCTGACGCGCCATCGGCTGGTCAGATCCGACGTGTTCGCGTTCCTGCGCGAGGCGGTGGCCCACGGCGAGCAGTACGACCTGATCGTGATAGATCCGCCCACCTTCTCAAATTCCAAGAAAATGCAGGGCACGCTCGACATCCAGCGCGATCACGTGGCATTGATTCAACAATGTCTGCGTCTGCTCGCCCCGGAAGGCGAGCTCTTCTTCTCGACCAACCTCCGCTCCTTCGAGCTCGACGCCGACGCCTTCTCAAACGGTTCGCTCACGGACATTTCCGCGCGAACGGTACCCGAAGACTTCCGCAACAAGCGGATCCACCGTTGCTGGCATTTCCGTACGTGAGCTAAAAGTGCTCCCCCGGGGCCAAGTACCGCCAGCGGCCCACCGGAAGATCCCCCAGCTTGACGCGGCCGATGCGAATGCGCTTCAAGCCGGTCACGCGCAGCCCAACGAGTTCGCACATGCGGCGGATCTGGCGCTTGCGCCCCTCCTGAAGAACAAAACGCAGCTGGTCTTCATTTTGCCAGCGCACCCGAGCACGCTTAAGCGGAACACCATCCAGGGCCAAGCCATGGTTGAGCAGTTGGAGTCCGCTCGCATCCAGCCGCCCGTCCACCCGCACCAGATACTCCTTCTCAATCTGCGAATCGGCTCCAATCAAGGTCTTGGCGATGCGCCCGTCCTGCGTGAGCACCAACAGGCCTTGCGAATCGATATCGAGACGCCCGGCGGGCGCGAGACCTCGCAGGTGCGAGGGATCGAAGCGTGCGCGCCGAGCGTCCGAGACATCCTGGGACTGGGCGGCAATGAGGGAAACCGCTGGCCGATAGCCGTCCTCGGCTTGTCCGGAGACGACGCCCACCGGCTTGTTGAGAAGTATCGTCACCCGCCCCGCCTGTTGCGCACGGGCACCCCCGGTCAGCGTGATGGTGCTTCCCGGGTCCACTTTCGTCCCCAAGGTGTTCACCAGGATGCCGTCGACGCGCACCCAGCCCCGCTCGATATAGGCATCCGCCTCGCGGCGTGAACACAGTCCACGCGCCGACATCAGCTTGGATAGACGAATTTTCTCCGGCACTTTGACGATCGGCGAAGACAAGAAGAAACGCCCCCAGGGCACGATAGCCCCTCGTGAGAACGCACCGCCGCCGATGCTACCACGAATCGGACGGCGGCGCGATTCGGCGCCCCTCCGGCCGAGCCTTGCCGCGATGGGCCAAGCCGGCGCATTCAAGCATGCATGACCGGGCTGGCCATTCCTGCTACACTATTCGGGAATGGGAATCATAACAATAAATAAGAAGAACTGGGGATGGAAACGACAACACACGGTGAGCTTGAAGCGCATTTGTGCGCGGTCCTTGATGCCCTGCCCTATCCGTTCTATCTCGCCCGGGGCAACGAACCCACTCGAATTCAGTGGATCAATCGGTGTGCGGCCGAGACGTTCGGCGCCCCCTCCAGGGGACCTGAACTCGCACGTTTCCTGAGCGAACACCTGCATGCGCACGACACGGTTCAAGGGACGCCCCACGCCGATCGGTCGGAACGGGCCTGCCGCCGGGAATATAGTCTCTGCCAGGACGGCGCCCACTGGCTCGCCGTGAGCGATGAATTGTGCTGGCGGGCCACCGATGAAGACGGTCTGTCGATCGGCACATGGTCGGTCGCCTCGCCGGCCGCACCGCTCACCGGCCTGGAACACCCGGAAATCCGCATCGAGCAGATCCTCGATGCCATTTCCGCTCCCGTGTTCTACAAGGATGACTCAGGCCGCTACCTCGGATGCAACAGGGCCTTCGAACACTTCCTGCGGTTGCCGCGAGAGCAAATCACCGGCAAGACAGTCTACGACATCGCGCCAGCGGAGCTGGCGGACGTCTATCACCGGGCGGATCAAGCACTGTGCCGCGACGGCGGTATCCAGACCTATGAATCGAGCGTCCTGGATGCGAACGGCGTCAGGCGTTCCGTCATCTTTCACAAGGGAACCTTCTCGCGCGCGGACGGCCGCCTCGGGGGCTTGGTGGGCGTCATCCTCGACATCTCCGAGCGCAAGCGGATCGAGGAGCAGTTCCGTCTGGCGGCAAGCGCTCTCGAGAATATGGCCGAAGGGGTCATCGTCACCGACGCGAGCCTGCGGACCGTCTTCGTCAACAAGGCCTTCGCTCGAATCACGGGATTCGCCTTTCACGACGTCGTCGGAACGCCTCCCCGCTTTCTCACCTCCGGCGCCCATCCGCGCCGATTCTACAAGAAAATGTGGAAAGCGCTGAAGGAAGACGGCCACTGGCAGGGCGAGATCGAGGACCGGCGAAAAAGCGGACAGACCTATCCCGGTCTCTTAAGCGTGAGCGCCGTCCTCGATGAGGCCGGGCGTCCGACCCATTTTGTTGCTGTCTTCAACGACATCTCGACGCAAAAGCAGTACGAGGCGCGCCTGGAATTTCTCGCGCATCACGATACGCTGACCGGCCTGCACAATCGCAGCCACTTCCAGCAGCGCCTCGAGGAGGCGATCGCACGCGCGCATCGCAACGGCCGCGAGGTGGCCGTGCTGTTCATCGATCTGGACGGCTTCAAAACCGTCAACGATTCCTTGGGGCACCCTGTCGGCGACCAACTGCTGCGGGCGATCGCCGAGCGGATCAGGGGCAGCGTGCGAGAAAGCGATCTGGTCGCTCGATTTGGCGGCGATGAGTTCGCCGTCCTGCTGGATGGCCATCCTGATACGCAGGGTCCTTCCGTGGTCGCCCAGAAACTGATCGACGCCCTGCGCACGCCCATGCTGATCGCGGGACAAGAGCTGTATGTCACCGCGAGCATCGGCATCAGCTGCTACCCCCGGGACGGGCACAGCATGGCCGCGTTGATCAAGCATGCCGACGTCGCGATGTACCGCGCCAAGGCCCGCGGCAAGAACGGCTACCATGTGTTCTCGGCGGAGCTCAATGTGCGCGCCTTCGAGACCCTGCGCCTCGCAAGCCACCTCCATCGCGCGTTGGAGCGTGAGGAACTCGTGGTGGCCTATCAGCCGCAAATCGATCTTGCCACCGGCAGACTCATCGGCGTCGAGGCGCTCGTGCGATGGCGACACCCGCAGATTGGGCTCATTCCTCCAGCACGATTCATTCCTCTCGCCGAGCAGACCGGCATGATCCTGCCGATTGGCGAATGGGTCCTGGAAACCGCCTGCCGGGACGCCAAAGCGCTGGGCCTGTCGACGGACATGCGCGTGCACGTGGCGGTCAACTTGTCCGCGCGGCAACTCCTGCAAGACGACCTGGCTTCCCGCGTCGAACAGATTCTGGCACGCGCCGAATTCGATGCCGCACGCCTCGAACTGGAGATCACGGAGAGCATGGTCATCCACGATCCGGATGCGGCCCGGAAAACGCTCGGGGCACTCAAAGAGATCGGGGTCTCGCTGGCCATGGACGACTTTGGGACGGGATCCTCGTCATTGAGCCATCTGCGCCGCTTCCCCATCGATTGCCTGAAGATCGACCGATGTTTCATCACGGGCCTGTCGCGCGATCCGGATGACGAAGCCATCGTCCGGGCGATCATCGCCATGACCAAGAGCCTCAAGCTGCGCACGATCGCGGAAGGCATCGAAACCCCGGAACAGGAAACCTTTCTCGCCCAGGCCGGCTGCGAAGCCGGACAAGGCTTCTTCCTCGCCGCCCCGATGGGCATCGGACAAGTCGCCCGATGGATGCCGGCCCGGGGCTGCCCGGCCGGTCCGTCGGCATAGGGAAACGCGGCGCGCATCGGTGGGCGCGCCGCGCGGCGACTCGGGGACCGCTCCGCCGAGAACGCGGCTCAGTGAACCTCTTTGCGGACGAAATTGACGACCCGCGCGCCCCCTTGGGCGTTGGCGCCGGTCGAGCATGCCCCGTCGGTCTCGGGTGTCAATCCGCTCGCCTCATGCAACAGATTGATCACATCCACCCAGTACCGTTCCTTGGCCATCTGCAAGGCCGTTCGCCCAGCCTCGTTCACGGCCCTTGGATCAGCCCCCGCCGCGAGCAAGACCTCGCATACGGCGCCTTCCCCGCCCCCCGCTGCCAGCATGAGCGGCGTGATCCCGAAATAGATCGTCGCGTTGGGGTTGGCGCCCGCATCCACCAGCGCCTGCACGACGTGCGCAAAGCCGGTATCGAGCTCATGGTTGTAAGACGCCTTGAACAAGGCCGTCCACCCGTTCGCATCCACCGCATCGACGAGGGCGCCGGCCTCAAGCAGGGCGCGGACGACGTCCACATGCCCCTGGCGTGCGGCCGCCATCAGCGGGGTATCCCCGTCCTCGCCGGCCCAGTTGGGATCGGCACCTGCCGCAAGCAGGGCCTGTACGGTCTCGGTTCCGCCGGCAAGCGCGGCGGCATGAAGTTCTGCGGACATCATCGCCCTCCTGTTGGTAATACTGGACCATTCTAATCAACTATTCCGCATTTTGGGAAGTGCTTTTATTCGGCGCACCGCGGCAGTGCCCTCGCGGTTGCCTCAAACCTGGCGCGCGCATCCCCGGCAAGCCGTGCCAGACGGCATTTCCATGCGGACCCGCCACGGGAACGATTAGCGTATGTATAGCAGACGATGCATCGCCAGGAAGGCTCAACGTATGACCCGGACAAGGACCTTCGCCAATCCCCGCTTGAGCATGCCGAGTCTGCGCGCCGCCCGTTCCGAGAGGTCAATCAATCTGCCGTCAAGGTAGGGACCGCGATCATTGATGAGGACAACCACGCTTCGGCCGTTGGCAAGATTCCTCACGCGAACCCGGGTCCCGAGCGGGAAGCGACGGCTGGCCGCCGTCAGTTTGTGCGGATCGTAGCGTTCCCCGCTGGCCGTCAGCTTCCCCGCGAAGTCATTGCTGTAGAACGACGCGATGCCCTCGATGCCAGGGGGCTGCAGGTGAGCGGGAGAAGGCGGCCGCGCAGGCGCAGGCGCGACGGCGCAGCCTGCCAAGAAGGCCAGACAGGCCATGACGAGCGTACGCGTAGGCCCCGCGCCCCATGGCACGCGCCGATCCCCGATGACAGCGCCCCCTTCGGGGGCGATCCGCCGCGCGCCCAATGTGTCGGTTCCCAGCCGGTCCATGCGCCCGATTCCTCCCCCCGCCTTGCTTGCGGCCCAGACTTGATTATAATTGCTGGAATTTTGCGTCCACCGCCCTGTCTGAAGGAACTGGGCCGGCGGCACCTGCGGCCAGGTCCCGCCTCGAAGAGGGTAGACAACGCACAGGCGCATCTCGCAGCGCCCAGCCTGCAGGCGGCGTCTTTCCGATGAATCGGGCCGCGCGCGGACAGAGCGCCGTGCGGATCGTTTGAAATCTTCGTCCGCGGCAGCACCAAATCGGCCATACGCGCTGTACTATGATTGAAGAGGACGCCGCGCGAGGCGGGCGCGCAGCCGACGGGGCAAGCCGGGAAGATGACGATCTGCGAACCGGCCGCGCGTCGGTCAGCTCCGCGGCCGTGTGAGCCACTTAACTGGGGCAAGGGGCACCGCCCAGGATGGCTCTGCCGGCTTCAGCGCTTTTGAGGATGAGCATATGGGAAACGAGCCCTCCGGCTTGGTTAAGTGTTTCATTGTGAACTGGTGGGTTCCGAATGGCCCGAGCAGCGTCGGCGAATTTAGCACGCTGGAGGCGGCCAAAGCCTATGCGGAAGAGAAAAAGGAGCAGTTTCCCAACGTCCGCATCAACATCAGTCCGGAACTCGGCATCGAGGGCTAGCACCCAAGGGTCGGCGCGCCCGCCTCTCGGGCGCGCCAAGGCTCGCCCTCGTCACACGTTGGCTTGAGGGCGAATGTGAGCGACCGTCCCGCACGGGGCCTCGGTTAGTAAAATTTGTAGACGAGGCCTACGGTCCACAGGTCCACGTTGGCCGCCTCGACGGTCCTGCTGGCGTCCCCCAGATGCCGGAATCGCTCCCATTCCAGGCGTGCGCCGACGTTCCGCATGAAGTCGTATTCGGCGCCGACCCCATAGTGCAATCCCGTCCGGGTGGAGGTTTGATCGATGCTGCCTGCCGACCCTGAGGCCTGGAGCTCGGTTTCTACGGCGTAGCCCCCCAATCGGCCGAAGACCGAGAATCCATTGCCAAAGGGATAGATCCCCACCGCATCCAGGGTCCAGCCGTTGCCCCCCTTCTCCTTGCTCTCTCCGGAAAGGGTCCCGGCAGTGGGCGACGTCACCGTCGCATTGAAGTCCAACTTGTGGAGATCCACATACCCTCCCTCGACAGCGAAGTAGGGCATGAACTGATAGCCGCCATAGAGCTTGAAGCCGAAGCCGTGGTCCTTGTTGACAGTAGACGAGGCGCCCCCGAAACCGAGGCTGCCCAATGTATGATCTACGTCCCCTGAACCGGCGTGGTAATACGACTCACCGGCGCCTGCGCCGACATACCAGCCTTGGGATTGCGCCATTGCGACCGGCGCCGAAGCCATCATGCTGACGACGGCGGCAGATAGAGCTATGTGCTTCATCATCTTCATATCCTCCATGATGAGATGCGCGGAAGCGTCCGTTTAGAGGAATGAGAACGATTTGACGAGTGCTGATTGATGCGCGACTAACGAGAGGTATCGCTACGATCACCGCGGGAGTGGTGAGGACCCGAACCGCCCTCACGCAGACTGCTTCCACCTATTAAGCCTAGATCACCATTGACCGCGTCGCCAACAAAATGAGGCGTACGCCTTCGAGGTCTCACGACACTGACCCATGCCTTGTCTCCTGCACGTGTCAATGCCGACTACACGCCGTGCCGCCTGAATGCCCGGGGCGCTCGCCCGCGTCCCCGGGGCGACACGACGCGCTCCGGGATCAATCCCAGCTTAAGGCGCCACCGGTCTGATACTCGGTGACACGCGTTTCGAAGAAATTCTTTTCCTTCTTGAGATCGATCATTTCCGCCATCCACGGAAAAGGATTCGTCGCGCTCTCGTACAGTTCGTCCAGGCCGATCTGTTGGCAGCGGCGGTTGGCGATGAAGCGCAGGTATTCCTTGAACTGCACGGCATTGAGCCCCAACACACCCCGCGGCATGGTGTCTTCGGCGTAGCGGTACTCGAGCTCCACCCCTTTTTGCATCAACGCGCGAATCTCTTCGCGAAACTCGGCCGTCCACAGACGAGGATTTTCCATCTTGATCTGGTTGATGAGGTCAATGCCGAAATTGCAATGCATGGATTCATCGCGCAGGATGTATTGGTACTGCTCGGCGGCGCCCGTCATCTTGTTCTGGCGTCCCAGCGCAAGAATCTGCACGAAGCCGACGTAGAAGAACAGGCCTTCCATGATGCAGGCGAACACGATCAGGCTTCGCAGGAGCTTTCGGTCCGCCTCCGGCGTCCCGGTTCTGAATTGCGGGTCCGTCAGCGTATCGATGAAAGGAATCAGAAATTCATCCTTGTCGCGGATGCTGGCAACCTCATGGTAGGCGTTGAAGATCTCACCCTCGTCGAGTCCCAGCGACTCCACGATATATTGATAAGCGTGCGTGTGGATGGCCTCTTCAAAAGCCTGCCGAAGCAGATATTGCCTGCATTCCGGCGCCGAAATATGGCGATACGTACCGAGTACGATGTTGTTCGCGGCAAGGCTGTCCGCCGTCACGAAGAACCCCAGGTTGCGCTTGACGATCAGCCGTTCGTCCGGGGTCAAGGCATTCGGATCCTTCCAGGTCGCGATATCGCGGCTCATGTTGATCTCTTGCGGCATCCAGTGATTGGCGCAACCCGCAAGGTATTTTTCCCACGCCCACTTGTACTTGAACGGCACCAACTGATTGACGTCCGCCTGGCCATTGATCACGCGCTTGTCCTCGACCCGCACGCGCCGAAGGCTGATGTCGTCCATTTCGGGAACGCTGGCCGCCGGGCCATCCGCCGGGGTCGCCAGGGCCGGTGCGCGACCGGAAGATGCCGCCGGACTGGCGAGACTCAAGTCGTCTTCGAAATTAAGCATGCCGTCTCCATTACTTGTCGAATTATTGTCATCCATCGGACGCGCTCGCCCCCCATGCACGGAAGGGAGCGCGACGCTCTACCGACTTTGCCAGGGCTCGCTTCAGAGGGCCGCCGATCCGACGGTGGCGGTGCGCCAGGAACACTCCGGCGCACGCACCCTCCATAGCCGGCCCCCTGCCTTGCCGCTCGCAGGCTGGCCCAAAGCATGAGGCAGCCCGAAAAGGAAGTCAAGCATAAAAGGCCATATATAGTATTGTAGCTGTCCGAACAACATACATATTGTGTCCTTCGGACGGTCCATGGCTGTACGATTCGGCACCTGGACGCCCCCGTCACTGGGCCAATACCCACTTCACCATGGCCTCGGCCTGCGCTTGGGAGAGTTGGGGATGCGGAGTCATCGCCATGCCCCCAGTTTGCGCATTCCAATGCCCATTGCCCCCGCTGATGATCTTCTTGGCGAGCGTGGCTATGGTCGCACCAGACGCGGCGCTGCCATGATAGCGCTGGGCGATCTCGCGAAACGACGGCCCGACCAGCTGATGATCGACGGCATGGCACGTGAAGCAATCGCTGTTCATCATCATGGCTTTGGCAGCGGGATTGCCGGCCGCAAGCGCCGTACCGGAAAGGAACACTGCCGCGCCGGCGGCAATCGAAAGGACACGAGTTTTCATGAAATCTCCTCGTTTGCTGGATGCTCCGCGGCGTCAGCCGGGAGAAGAAGGCCCCACGATGCGCCCACATCGGGCTCTTTGTGCCGACGAAGCAGGCGCAGGGGCGATGATGGGCGTCGAATCGATGCCGCCCAATGGCCTCGCCGGCCGGGCTTTGCGGTCCTTTCCGCATAGCGGCCGCGCTCTCCCACGATCCCATCCCCCAATCTTAGGACGCCTGCCCCTCGGGGCGGCCCATTCGCCACGGGCCGGCGACCTAGTGGGCAGGCTCATGGACTCGCCCGGGGACGGTAGGCGCGCCGAGCCCCGCAGGCCGCGCAAGGCTGATCCGACGCAACTCCTTGCCTTCCGCGTCGCGATAGACCAGCTCGTCGGTGTCGAAGCTGTATTCGGGATGGCGCGGATCGTTCCACTGGTCCAGGAAGTGAAGGTAGAACGGGGCGAAGAAGCCGCGGTTGGGATGCTCGCGCTGGAGCGCGAAAACATATTCGGGTTGCTCCTTCACCTCGTATCCGTCGCGGCAGTGCTGCACCCACACGTGCTCGCCGGTAACGACGAGGTTCCACATCGGAACGTCGTCATAGAACTTGAGGGTGACTTTCTTGCCTGCCGCCGCGAGCTTCTTCAAATAGGCGATGCTGGTGGCTGTTTCGCGCCGATAGCTTTCTCGCAGCGCCTCGGGATCCTTAAGCGAACCCACGCGTCTGGCGGCCCCCTCACCATCCGGGTGCATCAACAGAACCCTAACCTCATAGCTGTTGTCGAGCAACTGCTGGAGCTTGCATCCGTCCGCGCTGAACGTATCGTACCCGGTGATCGACAACACGGCCACGTCACGCGCTCCGGTAAAGCTCTCGCGCAGTTCACGCATTCGGCGGACGCCCCCGCTCCCCTCACCGGCATAAACGAGCGAGGCAACGGTGTTCATGCGCAGACTGCGTCTGCCGCTCCAGGCAAATCGGGAGAGGTTGTACAGCAGCACCAGAAACGCGCCGACGGCGATTTCAGTGATCAGTAGAAGCTTCGAGCTCCCCGCGACGCGGGGCCACCAGTCGTAAAGGATGTATTGTGCGAGCACCGGGAGAGAAAAGGCGATGCCTACCGCCATCAGAGTGACGGTCGAATGAGCGAACACGTGCCGCATCGCGGCAGGCAGATTGTGCGAACGGGTCTCTACGTCCATGTCTCCTCCTTGATGCCGATGCCGGCACCCGGTCGGCAGAACGGGCAATGGCCTTGATGGCATGAAGTTTTGCAGAAGCGGGGGGAGGGGGACCAGCAGGGTCGGCCGCCCCCCGAGGCTACGCGCGTGGATGCGAGGCGGCACAGTGCAGCCGCCAAGGCACACCATGCATCTCGGTGCAGCAGATGTTTAGGATGGTCTGAGCAATTCCAGGCCCTATTATATCGCCTCGAAGCGTTCCCCATTCTTACATGGCGGTAATGCACGCCCGCGGGAGACATCGCTGCGCCGGGGGGGGGGGGGCGGCAAGAGCATGGATCGGCCCATCAAGCAACCGAGCGCGCCGCCCAAAACGACAGGCGATTCGCGCGGCCTGAGAGGTCGCACGTGCGCCAATGGCGCCCCCTGCCACGCCTATAGGTACGGCACATAGGCCATATCCCCATCCGTCGGAGCGGTGTTCCGAAATCCCTTCCCGGCCTGAAACAGCATGCGGTTGGGGTCGTCGAGGCCACAGGTGCCGCCGAGCCTGCAACTTGGAGCGCGCCCTGGAGCCCTGAATCGAAATCATGAAGGATCGCACCCCAAGCATGAGGCGTTCCGACAGATCGTTCGAGAGACCCCAGCCGCAGAACGACTGGCTATTTGCGCCAGCATTTTTGTCGATTCAGGAGCCGCCCCCACCCTAGGTCTCCCATCCATGCCCCACCACTCCTTTTGCGCCCGGTCGGGCAGAACGTGCTGCGTGTGGGCGCCGCTGAGAGGCTCGCCGGCATTCCCGCCAGGAATTTCGCCCGGCGGAAAATGCCCGCGGAGGGTGGCCGAACGCCACCGGCGCATGGGTGTGAACCATCACATCGGAATAGATGCCGCGGTCGCACTCGAGAGGGTCGTCTCCCGTGGCATCGCCGTCACATGGACTGCCGTGGCCGCGGTACAGCGTTTCTTCGAGGCGTGAGCCACGGGCTCGGGACATCGGTCATGGCACGGAGAGCCAGCCGCACCGGCAAAAAGCACGAGCACGTTCCAAGCCCCCGCTCCAGAGGGGGCCGACGCCCGGGCGAAGTCCTCGAGCGCGAGGGCGCGCCCGGTGTCGGCGACGATCCGCATCAGCCTTGGCCGCTCGGACACGTCCCTATTGGCATGCCTCGCACGTCGGGTCGTCGATGGCACAGAACTTGACTTCGGTCGCAGCAGCCGCCGAGGCGCCCGCGCCGACCCCACCGGCCGCCGGCACGGCGTTGAGCTCCCCTCCCCGGCCCGTTGATTTCTCTGCGTGCGTGGCGCCCAAAGTGCGCAGATAGTAGGTCGTCTTGAGGCCACGCAGCCAGGCGAGCTTGTAGGTTTCATCGAGCTTCTTGCCGGAAGCGCCTGCCATATAAAGATTGAGAGACTGGGCCTGATCGATCCAGGTCTGGCGGCGGGAAGCAGCTTCCACGAGCCATTTCGGATCGATCTCGAAAGCCGTCGCATACAGCTGGCGCAACTCCTCCGGCGCTCGGTCGATGCGCGAAAGGGAGCCATCGAAGTATTTCAGGTCGGCGGCCATGACTTCGTCCCAGAGTCCTTGCCGCTTCAAGTCGGCGACCAGGTAGCGGTTGGCGACGGTGAATTCGCCGGAGAGGTTCGACTTGACGTAAAGATTCTGGTAAGTCGGCTCAATGGACGCCGAGACGCCGACGATATTGGCAATCGTTGCCGTCGGCGCGATGGCCAGACAATTGGAATTGCGCATCCCGTACGTCTTGATGCGGGAACGCAAGGCCCCCCAATCCAAGGTCTCCTGCACGTCGACGTCCAGATAGCCGCCGCGCGCCTCGGCCAGCAGCCCGAGCGCATCATGGGGAAGGATGCCCCGGTCCCACAGGCTGCCCTGATACGTGCTGTAGCGACCGCGCTCTTCGGCAAGCTCCGTCGAGGCCCAATAGGCGCAATAAGCCACCATTTCCATCGAACGGCCGGCAAATTCAACCGCCTCAGCCGAGGCGTACGGCAGACGCAGCTCATGCAGGCAGTCCTGGAAGCCCATGATGCCGAGCCCTACCGGGCGATGCTTGAGGTTCGCGTTGCGCGCCTTGCCCACGGAGTAGTAATTGATGTCGACGACGTTGTCCAGCATGCGCATGGCCGTACGCACCGTCTTCGCCAGCTTCTCGTGGTCAAGCCGTCCGTCCTTGAGGTGAGCGACGAGATTGACCGATCCGAGGTTGCACACCGCAATTTCCGAATCCGAGGTGTTGAGCGTGATCTCCGTGCACAGATTCGAGCTATGCACGACGCCGACGTGGCTCTGCGGCGAACGGATGTTGCACGGATCCTTGAAGGTGATCCAAGGATGCCCCGTCTCGAACAGCATGGACAGCATCTTGCGCCAGAGCTGAACGGCCGGCACTTTCTTGTGAAGCGGAAGCTCGCCGCGAGCCGCCTTCTCCTCGTATGCGACGTAGGCCTGCTCGAAGTCACGGCCGTAGCGATCATGCAGGTCGCCCACCTCGCTGGGCGAAAACAAGGTCCATTCGCCGTTTTCCATGACCCGTTTCATGAACAGGTCGGGAATCCAGTTGGCGGTGTTCATGTCGTGGGTGCGCCGCCGATCGTCGCCGGTGTTCTTGCGAAGCTCGAGAAACTCCTCGATGTCCAGATGCCAGGTCTCCAGATAGGCGCACACCGCCCCTTTGCGCTTGCCGCCTTGATTCACTGCGACCGCCGTGTCGTTGACCACCTTGAGGAAGGGCACGACCCCTTGGCTCTTGCCATTGGTTCCCTTGATGTGCGAGCCCAACGCGCGCACCGGCGTCCAGTCGTTGCCGAGCCCGCCCGCCCACTTCTGCAGCATGGCGTTCTCCTTGATGGCCTGATAGATGCCGTCAAGGTCGTCTGAGACCGTCGTGAGATAACAGCTCGACAGCTGGGAATGGCGGGTGCCCGCATTGAACAGCGTCGGCGTCGAGCTCATGAAATCGAAGCTCGAGAGCACGTTGTAGAACTCGATCGCGCGCGTTTCCCGCTCGATCTCGTTGAGCGCCAGCCCCATCGCGACCCGCATGAAGAACGCTTGCGGCAGTTCGATGCGCCGCTCGTCGATGTGCAGAAAATAGCGGTCGTAGAGCGTCTGCAGACCCAGATAGCCGAAGCGCAGATCCCGCGACGCCTCGAGCGCCGCTCCCAGCCGCTCAAGATCGAACTGCGCGAGCCGCTCGTCCAGCAGTTCGACATCGATGCCGCGTCGGATGAAGACGGAAAAATACTCGGCGTAGCGCGTGGCCATGTCACCTTGGCCGACTTCCTCGCCCAGCACCTCGAAGCGGATGTTGTTCAGCAGCAATCGTGCCGTCACTTGCGAATAGGCGGGATCCTTCTCGATCAGGGAGCGGGCGGCCAGCACCGTGCATCGCCGCACTTCTTCCAGCGAAACGCCCTCATACAGGTCACGCAAAACGGAGGCCAGGATGCGCTGAGGCTCGACCTCAGCCCCCAAGCCTTCGCAACTCGCCTCGATCAAGGAGGACAGACCAGCCATGTCGAGCGGGCGCGTTTGCCCCTGATCGTCGAGCACATTGAACGGACGCGCCGGCTCCTGCCCCGCCATCTTGTGCATCGCCCTTTCCTGGGCGCGCCTTTCCCGATACAGCACATAGGCCCGGGCAACGTCATGCTCGCCCGAGCGCATCAGGGCAAGTTCCACCTGGTCCTGCACGTCCTCGATGTGAAAGGTGCCGCCATTCGGTTGCCGACGTATCAGGGCTGTAACCACCGCGCTCGTCAAATCCGAGACCAGATCCCGGACGCGGGCAGACGCCGCCCCCTGCCCGCCACTGACGGCCAGAAAGGCCTTGGTCAGGGCGATGGAGATCTTCCCTGGCTCGAAGGCGACGACGCTGCCGTTGCGGCGGATCAGCTTATACTGGCCGAACCGGCCGTCCTGTGTTTGCGGCGCATCGACGCTGTCTGTCAGAGGGTGAACATGGGAAGGGTTGGAATCGGTAGCCAGTTGCTGCATTGTCGCCATCTCCCGTTGTTATAGGTATGGGTAGAGCCGCAAGGCTCTCCCGGGCCGCAAGGGCCGTCGACCACTATATATAGTGGTTCAGTGTATCAACACGTCAAATTCTAGTGACTTGAGTGGGCGAGCGCAAGCCCATTCCCCGCTCCGACCGGCGCCCGTAGGTTTTTTGTTTGCTGATCAGCGAGATGCCCGAGCGACCGGAAATGGCCCTGGTCAGGGCGCCGGAAAACCCTCTGCTCGGAGCGCCTGGCGAGGCACCGCAAAACGGTGCGCGCCGCCAACACACGACATTCTGGATTCTCCCCGAAACGGGGAAAAATAGCGCCCTGCCGCCCTGACCGGGGCGCACCCCAGACAAGGAAAAGGCTGCTATGGTGTATCATGAAGGGAAACTGGCGGTATCCGGCCTCATGACAAGCCAATCGCCCGGTCAACCGCCGACGAGTGCGCAAAGGCCCATGAAAGAAACCGCCATCCTCTTGATCAGTTGCCCCGACCAGAAGGGGCTGGTCGCCGCCATTGCGAATTTCCTGCATGAACACAACGCCAATATCCTGCATGCGGACCAGCATCAGGATGCCGAGCTCAAGCTGTTCCTGATGCGGGTGGAATGGGAGATGGCCGATTTCGGCCTCCCGGTGCCGGGGTTCTCCCAAGCCTTCGCCCCGATCGCCGAGCGCTTCCGGATGGACTGGCGCCTCTCCCTGTCCTCCTACCGGCCCAGGATGGCCGTCTTCGTCTCGCGCTATGACCACTGCCTGGCGGATCTGCTTTACCGCCATCAGAGCGGGGAACTCCACTGCGAGATCCCCATCATCATCAGCAACCACGAAGATACCCAATGGCTGGCGGATGCCTACGGCCTGCCTTTCCAGCACATTCACGTGCACAAGGACTCCAAGGCCGAAGCCGAGAAAATGCAGCTCGCACTTCTCCACCATCACCACGTGGACTTCCTGGTGCTAGCGCGCTACATGCAGGTCCTTTCGCCCGAGTTCATTCGGCATTACCCACACCGGATCATCAACATCCACCACTCTTTCCTGCCCGCCTTCAACGGCGCCAAGCCTTACCATCGCGCCTTCGAACGAGGTGTGAAGCTGATCGGTGCCACGAGCCACTACGTGACCGAAGTGCTCGATGACGGGCCGATCATCGAACAGGACGTCACTCGCGTCTCCCATCGCTATGCCATCGAAGATCTGATTCAGAAAGGGGCGGATCTGGAGAAGGTGGTGCTCTCGCGCGCGGTCAAGTGGCACATCGAAAGCCGGATCCTGCTGTACGCCAACAAAACGGTCGTCTTTGACTGACGCGCCCGACGGGCCCCGGCTATAGGCCGCTAAGGCGTTCCGGCCAGCGACTGCCGCAAACGCCCCCAATCAAAGAAGGGCCCCGGATCGGTCTTTCGGGTGGGTGCGATGTCCGAATGCCCGACGACGTCCTGAATGGGATAGGCGTGCGTAAGCGCCTGCGTGATCCGCGCCAGCATGTCGTACTGGGCGTCGGTGAAGGGTTGGGTGTCGGTGCCCTCGAGCTCGATGCCCACCGAAAAGTCGTTGCATCGGATTCGTCCGCGCCATTCGGAGACTCCCGCGTGCCACGCACGGCGTGTCGCCGGGACGAACTGAATCAATTCGCCCGTGCGCCGGACGAAGAAATGTGCGGACACCCTGAGCGCCCTGATCGTCTCGTAATAAGGGTGCGCGGCGGGATCCAGGCGGTTGGTGAAGCAGTCGATGACCCCAGCCCCCCCAAACTCGCCCGGCGGCAGGCTGATCGCGTGAATGACGATGAGCTCGATGCGCGCGCCGGCCGGCCGCCGGTCACAGTTGGGCGAAGCGATGAAACGCGCGCCGTGCACGATGCCTTGCGCATCGAGTACGAGCCCGGGGTCCATCACAAGCACCCGAGCGGGCGCCCCTGGCCCGCTTCGTCGGGGAAATCGTCTCCCGCCATGTATAATGGGGTTTCGACCAGCGGTGGGCCTCCCATGGTTTTCCTTGTCCTCATCCTGATGCTTTTCGCCATCCTGGCGGCCTCCATCGTCTTCACCAATGCGCTTGAGCACCTGGGCGAACAGCTCGGCATCTCGGAAGGCGCCACGGGCTCCATTTTCGCGGCGGTGGGCACCGCCCTGCCGGAGACCTTGATGCCCATCATCGCGATATCGGCCGGAACGGCAACCCAAGCCGTGAACGAGGAGATCGGCGTCGGCGCAATCCTGGGGGCGCCCCTCATGCTCTCCACGCTCTCCTTGTGCCTGATGGCCCTGTCCACCGTCCGCCAACGACGCCTCCAGGGAGTGCTTGCGCCCGAGCGCACCGGGCTCGCGCGCGACCTCAACATGTTCCTGTTCGCTTTCTCGCTTGCGACCGTCGCCCTGTTCCTCCCCTTGAGTTTCCCGGAAGCCCGAACCCTGGTCGCCATCGTGCTGATCCTGATCTACTTCGTCTATCTGTTCCTCACGCTCCAGGCTTCGAGCACGCTCACCGACATCGGGCACGCCACGGAAGCCGACGAAGCGCTGATTCTGAGCCACCTTGGGCTTCCGCCGCGCATGCCCGCCATCCTCCTCCAGCTTGCCCTTGGACTCGCGCTCCTGATCGGGGGCGCGAAAGGCTTCGTCTACGGCGTGACGGAAGGCGCCCATCTGCTGGGGCTCTCGCCGCTGCTGCTCTCGCTCGTCACGATCCCTATCGCCACCGAGCTCCCCGAGAAGGTGAACAGCATCCGCTGGATCCGTCGGGGCAAGGACACGCTCGCTTTCGGCAACATCACCGGCGCCATGGTATTTCAAGGCACCTTGCTGCCCGCCATCGGCGTCCTCCTCACCCCCTGGGTCCCTTCTCGCGAGGTCGCAGCGGCAGCGGCCCTCACCTGGCTCAGTACGGCATGGCTGCGGCTGCGGATATCGCGCGGCCCGCTCCGAGTCTGGCACCTCGCCGTCAACGGGGCCTTGTACGCCGTTTATCTCATGATCGCGCTCGGCTGAGTCGCGCCGGCGGACGGCCTATTCCAGCCCCAGGCGTTCAAGCCGGTAGCGCAAGGCCCGAAAGGTGATGCCCAGCACCTTGGCCGCCGCCGTCTTGTTGAAGCGCGTCTTTTCCAGGGCTTCCATGATCGCCTCGCGCTCCATGCGGTCCAGATAGTCCTGCAGGGGCCATTTTCCACCGGGCTCGCCGGGCTCCGGCAACGTCTCCGGCGGGGGCGCGAGATAGAGATCCTCCTCCTCGATGCGCGCATCGCCGCACAACGCCAGCGCGCGCTCAAGGATATTCTCGAGCTCACGGACATTGCCAGGGAAGTCATACCGCTGCAACGCCCCCAGGGCACCGGGCGCGAGCTCCGCCTGGCCTTCAAACTGGCTCGCGAGCCGTCGCAGGATCGCTTGCGCGATCAGCGGGATATCGTCGCGCATCTCGCGCAGGGCGGGCATTCGCAGCTCTATGACGTTCAGGCGATAGAACAGATCCTGCCGGAACTGGCCCCCTTCGACGCAGTCCGCCAGATTCTTGTGGCTCGCACTGATGATGCGCACATCCACGCCATCCTCGGTGGTCGCGCCCACCTTGCGCACCTTTTTCTCTTGGATGACGCGCAGCAGCTTGACCTGCATGGCCAGCGGCAAATCGGCCACTTCGTCGAGAAACAGCGTGCCGCCGCTGGCGGCCTGAAAAAATCCCTCGCGGTCCTGGTCGGCTCCGGTGAAGGCGCCTTTCTTGTACCCAAAAAACTCGCTTTCCATCAAGGCTTCGGGAATGGCCCCGCAGTTCACGGGCACGAACGGCTTA
This sequence comes from Pseudomonadota bacterium, assembly GCA_021817985.1. GTDB lineage: Bacteria > Pseudomonadota > Gammaproteobacteria > Burkholderiales > JAKAFK01 > JAKAFK01. The sequence continues at coordinate 135,574 of JAKAFK010000001.1, forward strand.
TCCCGGCGCGCGCCCGACTCATGAATCAGCCGTGCGGCCAGCTCCTTGCCGCTGCCCGACTCGCCGGTCACGTAGACCGGCGCCTGGGAGCGGGCGAGTTTCTGGATCAGCCCGCGTACCTGCTGCACGGCCACGGACTCCCCCAGAAGCACCCGTCCGGATTCCTGGGCGGCGTCATTGCCCTGCGCGAGCTTCAGCACGGATTTCACGACGGCCCGCAGCTGCTCGAGGGACACAGGCTTCACCAAGTAATCGAAGGCCCCCGCTTTCAAGGCGGCCACGGCATTTTCCATACTGCCGTGCGCGGTCATCACCGCCACAGGCACCTCGGGGCGCTCGGCGCCGATGTAGCGCACCACCTCCAGCCCCTCCCCGTCGGGCAAGCGCATGTCCGTCAAGCACAACGCATAGTGGTTGCGCCGCAAGAGGGCGAGTGCTTCGTCAACCCGCATCGCACGATCGACCGGCACGCCCATGCGCAGCAGCGTCAACTCCAGGAGTTCGAGAATGTCGGATTCGTCATCGATGATGAGCGCCTTTCTTTCCGCCTCTTTCAGCATGGTACCCCCCTTGCGCAAATGCGGAACTGCCCTCCCGGAGCGACTTCCACGAAGTCAAGCGTCGCCCCGTTGGCCTCGCACACCTCCCGTGCGACATAAAGGCCGAGTCCTGTGCCCAGACTTTCGGTGGTAAAAAACGGCTCGAACAAATGCGGCCGGATCTCGGGTGCGACCCCTTCGCCGTCGTCGATCACGTCCAGCTGAATGATATTCTCCCGGTGCGCGGCCGACACATAGAGACGGACGCTGGACGGTCGCTGCCGGCTGTGGCGCCAAGCGTTGCGGCTCAGGTTCCACATCACCTGATTGAGGTGCGTGCGGTCGAAACAAAACGCCTTCGTGGTCTCGATCTCGATCGAGAACGTTTCAATGGGGATGCCTTCGGCCTGGCAGAATTCCCCCACGAAGGCTGAGAGCCACCCCTGCGGTTCAATCCTGCTGGGCTGCGCCCGGTCACGACGATTGAGCTGGAGCACGTCCTCAACCATCTTGTCGAGCCGCGCCGCGTTACCGATGATGATCTCGATCAGGCGCGTCTGCGTCGCACCGAGTCCTTCCTCTTCCCCGAGCAACTGGGCCGCATGGCTGATCGCGCTCAAAGGATTGCGGATTTCGTGGGCAATATTGGCCGTGAGTCGCCCCAGAGCCGCGAGCTTGATCTGCTGCGCCTGGGCCCGCAGCACGCTCAAGTCTTCCAGGAATGCCAGGGCGCCCAACGTACGTTCGGCGCCCAAGGCCACGAAGCGGACGCCCAGTTGCTTGCCTGTCGACGGGATCTTGAGCGGGTCGGGAAAGTCCCCCCCATCGAGTTGCCAAAGACGGTAGCGCTCGGCGAGCGCAGGCGAATGATCGCCCACCATCGCCCCCCCTTCGCCGCCGAACAGGGCCCCCAGGAACCCCTCCGCCTGGCGGTTGCTCTGTTTCACGATCCCGGCCCCGTCGAGCACCAGGACGCCGTCGTCCATATCCTGTATGACATGCTGATTGACCTGGGCAAGGTTCTCGAGATCGATGCCGCGCTGCTCGGCCAACTGCCCGCTGGTCTCTGCATAGCTCGCCAGCAGGCTCGCCAACAAGGCGGTGGCGAAATAACTGATGCTGACGAGACCCGTCTGCAGAAATTCGGCGCCGCTGCCGCTCGAGGTCCAAAAACGGTGCACCGCCTCCCCCAGGATGGCCAAGCTCGCCAACGCAGCATAATAGAGGGAGAGGCGGCCGCGAGAGACAAGGCCCGTGGCCGCCAACGAAGCCACCAACACGAGCCCGAGGCCGCTCTTGATCCCTCCGCTCGCGTCCATCAACAGCGTGATGACCGCAATGTCCGTGAGAATCTGAAATGCGATCTGGTAATTGAACGCCGGGCGCCGCAGACGGATCGTGATCAGAGACACCACGCAAAGCGCCGCATAGACGATGCTGACGCCGAAGAACAGGGAAGGATTCCGGGCCCCCAGTGTCAAGGTGGGACCGAACAGCACGAAGGTCTGGACGAACACCCCCGCGACGATGAGGCGATAGAGGTTGTAGTAATGAAGGGCGCGCCAATACGTGCCCGGCACCGCGCTCGCCGGGCTCGGCATCAGCGACTGCCCGACGTGACGCTGGAACTCCGATAACCTGCGAAGCGCGGCGGCGTTCAAGGATTACTGGTGAAGCTTGCGATGGGCGTCGCAGCAGAAGAACTCCCCGCGGCTCAGGATGCCTTCGCTTCGCGGGAGGTGAACGCCGCATTGCGCGCAGCGCACCATATCCTCCGGCTCGGGAATCCGGCGCGGATGGTCATGTTCCTTTTGGCGGCGGACGTAGACGGTATATACAATGTATCCGACCAGCAGCCAGAAAATAAGCTTTTCCACTCTTCGTTCGAACGCAAGGTCTAGGGTCTGGAAAGAATCCTTCGGGCGCCTGTAGCCTGTCCCAAGAGATCGCCCGAGGCGCGATGCAAGCAGGCGCATGACGCCCTTGCGCTCACCCGGCACCTTCTCAACATTCTGCACTCAGCCAAGAGGCTTGGCAAGGCTGGCGACCCGGGGCCTGAAGGGAGGCCACGGCGGCCGGCCAAGCCCGAGCGGCAGCTCGGGCAGGTTCAGGCGGGGCTAAGCTCTTGCCGCGCATGCCCCTTCGGCACATAATTGGCACAGGATCGCCGCGCCCAGTCGGGGGCAGGCGGCCGACTGGGAGGCGGCTTTGCGGCGGCGCGCATGCACAGCATGGGAGGTCGATGGGACGCGCCTCGACGACTCGCGATGGCCCGCCGCGTGACGTAAAAAATTACCCGTGCGGAGATTGCCCATGAAAACAGTTCTGCAGATCGTGACGGTTTGTCTTGCGCTCTTGAGCGCTTCCGCTTATGGCGGCACGGTGCCTGCCACGCTCAGCGCCCAGTCGCCTTATGACATGAAGGCCACGATCGAGAACCTCGAGCAGGCCATCTCCGCGCATCAATACCGGGTCGTCCGCGTGCAGGGCGCATACCAGGGCTTCGCGCCCTTGAACGGCGGCCCTGTCATCATTTACTTCTGCAACTTCAATTTCCTGCATGAGGCGCTGCAAAAGAGCATGGATCTCGGACCCATGCTCCCTTGCCGGGTGGTCATCGACGACGTGAACGGCAAGATCATGGTCTACGCCCCGAATCCCGTGGTCTTCAAGCATGTCCTCGCAGGAGACAGCACATTTCTCGACAAGCTGTGCGACCAGGTCACGCACGACTATAAGGCCATTCTTGCGGAAGGAACCCTGTGATGAAAGCGCTTGCCATCCTTTTGTTGCTGCTGACCACAACCTTCTGCCAGGCCCGTGACGTCCCGCACCCCAATCTGTTCCGCGTGACCGTCAACCAACCCTTCTCTGACGTGATGAACGAGGTTCAAATCGCGTTGGAAAAAGAAGGCTACCACGTGCTGCGCGTGCAGCGGGTGGACTATGGGCTCAAGGTGTCCGGCTACAAAAGCAACCTCTACCGCATCGTCTTCTTCGGCCGCAGCGACGTCAAGGCGGTGATGCAGGAAAGGCCCGATCTGCTGCCTTATCTGCCGCTGACCATCACGTTGTACCGTGAGGCGGGGATGACCCACCTCGTGGCCATGAGTCCTCTGGTGGTGGCGCGAGGCGGCAATCCGAACGTCGCCGCAAAGGCCGCCCTGTGGGATGCCGACATCCGGAAGGTCTTCGCCGAATTCGGCTGGAAGCCCTAGGGCCTCGCGCTGGCGATGCCGCCCGAGAAAACCGCGAGGCACCGCCCTCGCCGCATCTCAAGCCCGTAATGCACCTTGGCTGCGCGGCCCCGCCGGCGACTTAGGAATGCGTTTTGTCAGCGCTTCGGCTTGCGCCCCGGCGCAGCAGGAGGAATGTATCCAGAGATTCGGCAGAGGATTTCTTCGACGGAGTTTCCGTTCTTGAAGCGCGTCACGCTGCAGCAGGAAATCTGTCGCGCAGCGGAGAGGTCGGACAGCGAGTTGCGCACCTCGGTCAGCCCGAGCCCGAGCGCGCTCGCGATCTCTGCGTCGCACACCTGACCGTGCTTCTTGATATGCTCGAAGATGGGCGATGTCTTCATGAGCTCAATGCCGGCGATGGGGCGCGGCGAGTGGAACGCGACCCTCGATGTGACGGAAGGTAATGCGCCCTTTGCTGAGATCGTAGGGGGACAGTTCAAGAGAGACCCGATCCCCCGCGATGATACGGATGTGATGCTTGCGCATCTTGCCGGCACTGTAGGCCACGAGACTGTGGCCATTGTCCAGCGTGACGCGATAGCGGGAATCGGGCAGGACTTCCATTACCACCCCGTCCATTTCGAGGAGTTCTTCCTTGGCCACGTGCGCTCCGGATACAGTGTTCAGAAACGATAAAGCCCGGCATGCGCCGGGCTTGTCGCGGCAGGTCACATGACCCGGCCGGGAAAACCGATTACTCGGGGCGAATGTTCGACGCTTGTTTGCCCTTCGGGCCCGTCGCCACATCGAAACTGACGCGCTGACCTTCCGCGAGCGTCTTGAAGCCTTGTCCCTGGATCGCGGAGAAGTGGGCGAAAAGATCGTCGCCGCCGCCATCAGGCGTGATGAAACCGAAACCCTTGGAATCGTTGAACCACTTAACTGTGCCAATTGCCATGTCTTGAATATCCAAATGAAACGTAAAGAAAGGGGGACTGCCCCCCAGTGGGGCGAGCATCAAGACAGCGGGATGATGAAGGAAAATTCCGCAAAGATGCGAATAATGAACCGAACAGCAACGGCACTACTTGAGGATCGCAGGCAGCACTATGGACTACGCGAGGTACAATTGCAAGCAATTTATTTGCCCAGGCCTACGGCCTTCGCTCATGGGTGCCCGCGATCACGTACGCCGCCACCCCCAGCCGGGTCCCTCCGGCTCTGCCGAGTAGGCCGCAACCATCTGCAGTTGCGCCTTGCTTCGTTCGCCATGAGCGGCGGGCGACGGGACTTGGCATCCGCCAGAGTGCCCCCATGCGCAGCGCACATGAAAACGCCAACGTTTCCGTTGGCGTTTTCATGACGAGGCGCTCGAGGACTACGGTTTTGTTGCACGCCCAGTCCAGAACATTACGTCTTCGATTGCCCGAGTGACGACTTTGTCCTCACGCAGCAAGCGCCATTCAACCCGCAAAATTGGTGGCAACGAAGTCCCAGTTCACCAGATTCCAGAAATGCTCGACATAGCCGGGACGTGCGTTGCGATAGTCGATGTAATAGGCATGCTCCCAGACATCGCACGTCAGCAACGCGGTCTTGTTCGCGCTCATCGGCGTGCCGGCATTGCCCGTCGCCATCAGCTCGAGAGAGCCGTCCGGGTTTTTCACCAGCCACGCCCAGCCCGACCCGAACAGGGTCACTGCGGTCTGCGTGAACTGCTTCTTGAACTCTTCGAAAGAACCGAATTTCGCCTCGATGGCCCGCGCCACGTTTCCGGTCGGCGCTCCGCCGGCGTTGGGTGCCAGACAGTTCCAATAGAACGTGTGATTCCAGACCTGGGCCGCATTGTTGAAGATGCCACCCGACGATTTCTTGATGATATCTTCCAGGCCCTGCGTCTCGAACTCGGTGCCCTTGACGAGGTTGTTCAGATTGTTCACATAGGCCTGATGATGCTTGCCGTAATGATACTCGAGAGTCTCGCGCGAGATGTGCGGCTGCAGCGCGTCCATGGCATACGGTAGCTCAGGCAACTTGTGTTCCATCGTCTTTTCTCCTTGTTGGTCAAACACATTCCGGAATTTGCTATCGATCTGGCGGTCAATCTCGACCCATCCTCTGGGGAATCGCACCAAAAATGCATAAGCCCCCCTCCGGGAGCTTCCTGTTGCCGCCCGGCCGTCGGTAGCGTTGCAAGCTGTTGCTTTTCAGTCTAGCGTATCACCCGCGCATGACAACAAGGTTCAATGCCTTACAGCGTTGTTCCGCGGGGCTACGCGTGATGGATCGACCGGCCAATGTAAACTTAGTTTAAATTGTGTAATGAGTTTATAGCAAGCGATCGATGGCTGCAACCGCCCAGGCAGACTCGAAACATTGCGCGCTTTCCGTCTTCAGGACGGGACAAATCCACGGGGGGGGGCGTTTCCCGGGATGGCACCTTCCCGTCGCGCGCAAGATACCGACGCGAGCGCTCCGGCGCATCCGGATCCGGCGCCGCGTCAGCTATCCAGGCGGCGGGGGCGAGGCGCGCTGGCGTTCGGCCCCGACACCGACTTCAAACGCCACAATGGCCTTGGCCTGATTGACATCGGGGGTATAGCCGGCACCAAACAGGCAGCACGCCAGCTGGTTGGCGAGCGGCAAGGGCAGCGGCGTCTCGCCTGCCAGCACTTGCCGCGTCCAGCGCGCGGTCGCCGGGGCATCGATGCCCTGCGGGAGAGACGGCACGACGCGAGCGGGGCCCATCTCGGCATCGAAAAGCAGCTGCTTCTCCCCCTCATGAAAATATTCAAGCTGCGGACGCCGTTGCGGGCTGGCAAAGGCTTCGCCGTCCGTCCCGGGCAGAAGCAAGGCGCGGGCACCTGTTTCGCGCAGGAAATCACGAATGAGGCTCCGCTGGGCCGGTTGACTCGCGCCCACGATGCGCAACCCCGGCGACTTCAGGGGGTCCATCAGCTTCGCGAGCACGTGCGCGACGTTGCGCACGCCCATCCGGTTGCGTAGCCCAAGCAGCATCGCAAGGCCGGGCGACAGAACGGCGGCCGGCACGAACACCACCTGCCCCGCCTCAAGCCCCAGTTGGGCCTGCGCGAGACTCGTAGAAGGGGAAATGCCCAGTTCGCGCAGAATGTACGCGCTGGCGACGCGCCCGTGCCCTTCCAAGGTGCCGTGGATAAGGACCGGGATGCCGAAGCGCTGGAGCAGCATCGCCAACAGCGGCAAGAGGTTCGCCTGCATCTTGGCGCCACTGTAGCTTCCGATCACCACCGGGTGCACCCTGGGTAAATTTACGGCCACCTGATAGACCCGTTCGCCCAGCGCCTGAGACAAACCGAGGAGCTCTTCCAGCGACAAGGATCGGGCGCGCAACGCGACCATCAAGGCACCCAGCTCGAGGTCGGGGACTCCGCCGTCCAGCAAGGCGGCCCCAAGGTCACGTGCGTCATCGAAGTCCAGTTCCCGGACTTGCACACGATCGACTAGCGCTTTGATGTAGCGGGCGAAACGCATGGCCTATCCCAACAACGGCGGTCTGGTGGCATCGCAGACCGTATTTGAAGTGCGGCGGCCCTGCATATTGCGGGACGAACCCCTCGCCCTTCGCATCGAGCCCCGCGTGCCACGGAAAGGTTCCCAGCAAAGGGCATGCCAAGCGGCGAGGCTCGTTCGATCAAGATCTTGCGGCAGCTCCTGTCGCCGCCCATGCGACACGCTGGTGCAAGAAGCGCGATGGCGCCTCTTTCTGGGGCATGAGATCAAGACGTGGTCCCCGGCGAAGGCCCCAGGAGTTGGGCAGGGCGGGCCGGAAAACGTCGCGGGAATAGGGCGATGGCGCTTGAGAAACGCCGCTCGAAGCGGCTATGCGGGGGCGCTAACGCGGCCCCGATCCTATCGGGCCGCCGGGTGGGTGGCGCTTGAGCGCCAGAGATTCAATGGGTCCGACCGGTTGTCTTCCATTTCCTAAGTTCTTGATGTATCCCCGGATCACAGCCTCGTCCCGCCCAGCCGTTGAAACGAAATGACCTCTGGCCCAGCGTTTTCCTCCGGCACTTTGGAATAAATACCACGTGGTATTTACGCTCCCACGCCGAGCGATTTGGGCTTCCATAGTCGTCCATCGTGTCTCTCCCTTGCGTTTGCCGGGCGGCTCACGCGTCGGCGTTTCACCGACGGACTCCCCGATCTGCCAGACATTCGCTGCCTCCCCGGCAGGCTAGGGATCGTGCGGGCACGGGCATGAGCACCCTTCACTCGGCGTGCTTGTGCACGGCAGCCATGTTGCCCCAATGGGTAAGATCCTCCACCTCGACCCCGACCCACCAAAGCATCCCGACGCTGTCCTGATCAAACCCGCCCACTAGGCGCTGCTCCGCCCCAAGGACGATGTGGCGCACATAGTCGTCCGCCTCTTCGGGCGTGCGAAAGACATGCCAATGCACGATCCGGTTGTCCGGGCCCTTCTGAGGCAGTCCCCGGGTTTCGTTGAGAAAATGATGTTTCATTGCCTGACTGGACCGTTGGGCCGGCACACGAGTGCGCCCCCGGCGCTTGCGGCTCCCGGACATCTCGGGCGCGCCGGAGGCCAGCCGCCGCCAATTCCTCGAATCGTGGAGGGGCGCGCTTCAAGCGTTCAGGCGAGACGCCCTACGCAATTGAAGGATAGGCTAAAATAGCCCGGTACGGAGGCACAATCCTTGAACGCGTGCCCAGGCGGCTTGCTGATGCGTGCCGCCCCGCTGGCGAAAACCCTGGAGTCCAGACCCGCAATGAGTTCACTCGGTGACCGGAACACGGCGACACTCGTCCATCTGGGGGGCATATTCTTCGGCTTCGTCCCCGCCCTGGCCGTCTGGCTGATCAAGAAGGACGCCTCTTTGTTTCTCACCGGACAGCTCAAGGAGGCACTCAACTTCCAGATCACGGTGGCACTCGCTCTGCTCGTGTGCTTTGCCCTGCGCGTCGTACTCATCGGATTTCTGCTGGCCCCGGTGGTCTTTGTCGCCAATGTGCTGTTCTGCGTTCTCGCCGCGTTCAAATCCCAGTCCGGCGATAGCTATCGCTATCCGTTCAGCCTTCGGCTGCTTCAGTGACGGCACCGCCATGCGCCGCGCCTCGGCCCAGTCAGCGCTCCAGCAGACCCTTCTTGTCTTTGATCTTCGCCCATTCATCCGCATCCGCAGGCGGCGGCTTGCGCTCGATGATCGGCTTCCATCGGGGGGCCAATTCGGCGTTGATGCGGATAAAATCGCGCTGCTCCTCGGGCACATCGCTCTCGGCGTAGATCGCCTCGACGGGACATTCGGCCACGCATAGCGAGCAGTCGATGCATTCATCCGGATCGATCACGAGAAAGTTCGTTCCCTCCCGGAAGCAGTCGACCGGACACACCTCGACGCAGTCGGTATATTTGCACTTCACGCAGGCTTCGGTGACGACATAGGTCATGGTCCTTTCCTCCTGATCCCCCGCACGGCCGGTCCGCGCGAACGCGCGACGGCCCCGGGGCTTGCGACTTGCGGCTATAATCGTACTGCTTGGCGTCGCGGTTGACGCAAGCGCCTTCCGGTCCACGATCCCCGTGAAGCCGCACGACTCTTCCCATAAGGATCTTTTTTCATTAGCATACCAAGTTAAGCGTTAAGCGGTGGCTGCTCGCCGGCGCGCGTTTTTCTATCACCTGGAGAGGGGTCTCATGAGCGAACATATCCATTACGTTACCGATGATACTTTCGAACAGGAGGTATTGCAGGCCGAGTTGCCGGTCCTCGTGGACTACTGGGCCGATTGGTGCGGCCCCTGCAAGATGATCGCTCCCATCCTCGATGAGGTCGCGCAGGAATATGGCGGCAAGCTGAAGGTCGCCAAGCTCAACATCGATGAAAACCAGGCGACGCCACCGAAGTATGGCATTCGCGGCATCCCCACCCTGATGATTTTCAAGAACGGCAACGTCGAGGCCACCAAGGTGGGCGCCCTCTCAAAATCGCAACTCACCGCGTTTATTGACAGCAACATCTGAATCGGCTATTCTTAGCGCCTGAACTACCTCGTTCGCCGAGTGTCGCAAGAGAATAGCAAGAACACTCCAGGCAGGCCCAGGCGCAAGCTCTTTCCAGCCCTCTAGTTTATCCCGACGTTTTTGGCTGTCTTGTCCACGTTTGTTTGATCAAACCCGGCGAAAAGAACAACTTGCAGACAAGTCGCAAGCACCACCGCAACCGCATCGTCACGAGTCGCCCGCTATGCATTTATCCGAATTGAAGGAATTCCACGTCAGCCAGCTGGTGGAAATGGCCATCGCCAACGAGATCGAGGGCGCCAACCGCCTTCGCAAACAAGACCTGATCTTTGCCTTGTTGAAGAATCAGGCGCGCAAGGGAGAGAGCATCTACGGCGAGGGGACGCTGGAAGTACTGCCAGACGGATTCGGATTTCTGCGCTCGCCTGACACCTCCTACCTGGCCGGTCCCGACGACATTTACGTGAGCCCCAGCCAGATCCGCCGGTTCAACCTGCACACCGGCGACTCCATCGAAGGGGAGATCCGGACGCCGAAGGATGGGGAACGCTACTTCGCGCTGGTCAAGGTGGACAAGGTCAACTCGGAACCGCCGGAAAACTCCAAGCACAAGATACTGTTCGAGAATCTCACTCCGCTGTTTCCCACGCATCCGCTGAAGCTTGAGCGCGAGATCCACAGCGAAGAAAACATCACCGGGCGCGTGATCGACATCGTCGCGCCGATCGGCAAGGGGCAACGCGGGCTGCTCGTCGCACCGCCGAAGAGCGGCAAGACGGTCATGCTCCAGCACATCGCCCATTCCATCGCGGCGAACCAGCCCGAGGTCTACCTGATCGTCTTGTTGATCGACGAGCGTCCCGAGGAAGTCACCGAGATGATCCGCTCGGTCAGGGGGGAGGTGGTCTCGAGCACCTTCGACGAACCGGCGACGCGCCACGTGCAAGTCGCCGAAATGGTCCTGGAAAAGGCCAAGCGCCTGGTCGAGCACAAGAAGGATGTCGTGATCCTGCTGGATTCGATCACCCGTCTCGCGCGCGCCTACAATACCGTCGTCCCCGCCTCAGGCAAGGTGCTCACGGGGGGCGTGGACGCCAACGCCCTGCAAAGGCCCAAGCGCTTCTTCGGGGCCGCCCGCAACATCGAAGAAGGCGGCTCGCTCACCATCATCGCGACCGCCCTGGTGGACACAGGCTCCCGTATGGATGACGTCATCTACGAGGAGTTCAAGGGCACGGGCAACATGGAAATCCACTTGGACCGCCGCATGGCGGAGAAACGGCTGTATCCCGCCATCAACGTCAACCGCTCGGGGACCCGCCGGGAAGAACTGCTCATCAAGGCCGATGTCCTGCAGAAGATATGGGTCCTGCGCAAACTCCTCTATCCGATGGACGACCTGGAAGCCATGGAGTTCCTGCTGGACAAGATTCGCGCCACCAAGAACAATGCCGACTTCTTCGACTCCATGCGCAGGGGCTAACGGCATCGCGGCCCGGTCGACGTGTTGCACGCACCGCCGTTTTCAAGGATAATGATGCGTTTTCCGTACCAGGGCTTGCGCGGCGCTCGGCGAGCCTGTGCTTTAAGGATCCCAAGATCATGAAACCGGACATTCACCCCAACTACACCGAGATCGAGGTGACGTGCAGCTGCGGCACCACGTTCAAAACCCGCTCGACGGCCGGCAAGCCCCTGCATATCGAGGTGTGCTCCGAATGCCACCCGTTCTATACGGGCAAGCAGAAGATCGTCGACACGGCGGGGCGCGTGGAGAAATTCCGCCAGAAGTATGGCATGAAATAGGCCGAGCCGGGCGGGAACCGAACGGCACCCGCGCCTGCGCGAGGCGGGCCCAGTCCCCTAGCGGTTCCAGATCCCTAGGGGATTTTTGTTTGCCGAAGGGATCCTGCCCGCAGTCCCCCTGACGTCCCCATGGCCTTTCAAGGCGCGCGCCCGCACGCTAGAATACACGCTGGCCTCTCAGGCGCCAGCGCCGCCATTGGACCCCACCCAGAAGCCGAATCTTCATGAGCCGAACCGCCGAAGCAGCCGAAGCCAAGCGCCGCCAAGCGCTTGCCTATCACGAATTCCCGCGTCCTGGGAAGCTGTCCGTCGAATCGAGCAAGCCATGCGCGACCGCCGAGCAGCTTGCGCTGGCCTATACGCCCGGCGTCGCGGAACCGGTCAGAGCCATCCACCAGGATCCCGAGGCGGCCTACCGCTACACCAACAAAGGCAACCTGGTCGCGGTGATCACCGATGGAACGGCGGTCCTGGGGCTGGGCAATGTCGGCCCGCTGGCCGGCAAGCCGGTCATGGAAGGCAAGGCCGTGCTGTTCAAGCGCTTCGCCAACATCGATGTGTTCGACCTCGAAGTCAATGCGCCCACGCCCGAGGCATTCATCGAGACGGTCGTCCATATCGCCCCGACCTTCGGGGGGATCAATCTCGAGGACATCGCGGCACCCCACTGCTTCGAGATCGAGCGCCAGCTCCGCGAGCGTCTCGACATCCCGGTTTTTCATGACGACCAGCACGGCACCGCGGTCATCATCTGCGCGGGACTCCTCAACGCCCTGGAACTGCAGGGCAAGCGCTTGCAGGATGCACGCATCGTCTGTCTCGGCGCGGGCGCGGCCGGTTTGGCTTCCATGCGGCTCCTGAAGGCATTGGGCGCACCGGCGCAGCAGATCCTCATGGTGGACAGCCGGGGGGTCATCCATGCGGGGCGCACCGACCTCAACGCCCACAAGCGTGAATTTGCCGGGGACACGCCCGCCCGCACGCTCGCGGACGCCTTGCGACAGGCCGACGTCTTCGTCGGCGTCTCGGGCCCCGACCTGCTGAGCGCCGAAATGGTCGCGTCCATGGCCGAAAGGCCGATCGTTTTCGCCTTGGCCAACCCGGACCCGGAAATCCTGCCCGCGCAGGCGCATGCTGTGCGCGACGACTTGATCATGGCCACCGGGCGCTCCGACTTTCCCAATCAGGTGAACAACGTGCTCGGCTTCCCCTTCATCTTCCGGGGAGCCCTGGACGCCCGCGCGAAGCGCATCACCCAACCCATGCTGGTGGCCGCCGTCGGCGCGCTGGCCCAGCTCGCGAAGGAGCCTGTCCCCGCTGAGGTGCTCGAGGCCTACGCCTTGCCCAGCCTCGCCTTTGGCAGGGACTATATCCTCCCTAAGCCCTTCGATCCGCGTCTGATTGAGCGTATTCCGCCCAGGGTCGCCGAAGCCGCCCGCCACGATGCGTAGGCCCCAGGAGTAGTGATGCGCTGGAATGAGATCGCACGCGACAGAGCGGTGCTGGATCGCGTCGATTCGCGCTTGCCCAGCCCGGCGGCTCGCCTGGGGCTCATACTCCTCTGCCTCGCATGGATTCTCCCGGGCCTCGTCGGCCATGACCCCTGGAAACCGGATGAGGCCTATACCTTCGGGCTCGTCTACCACATCGTCAGGAGCGGCCACTGGATAGTTCCCAGGCTCGCAGGCGAGCCCTTCATGGAAAAGCCGCCCCTGTACTACCTGGTGGCCGCCGGCTTCTGGCGCGCCTTGTCGCCGCCGCTCGCACCGCAGGACGCCGCGCGGCTGACGAGCGGGTTTTTCATGGTGCTGGTGCTCCTGTTCGCTGGCTTGAGCGGCCGCGAGCTCTATGGACGGGGCAAGGGCATGATCACGGTGGTCATCCTGATCGGATGCCTCGGGCTGCTCATCCGCACGCACCAGCTGATCACCGATGTCGCCCTGCTCGCCGGCCTGTCGATCGCGCTGCATGGCTTCGCGGTGAGCCGCCGACGCCCGGTTGTGGGGGGCATCGGGTTGGGGCTGGGCGCCGGAATCGCGTTCATGTCGAAAGGGCTGCTTGGCCCGGGCATGCTGGCTCTCCTGGGCCTGGCGCTCCCCGTCGTTTCCTCCTCGTGGCGCACCCGCGACTACCTGAAAACCTTCGCGGTCGCCACCGCCGTTTCTGCGCCCGGGCTCATCATCTGGCCCATCGCCCTTTATGCGCGTTCACCCGCCCTCTTCATGCAGTGGTTCTGGGTGAACAACCTCGGCCGCTTCGTCGGGTTCGCGCACATCGGACCGACGGCTTACGCGGGCTACTACTTCCAGACGGTGCCGTGGTTCGCGTGGCCCGCTTGGCCAATTGCCCTCTGGGCGCTCTGGCATGAGGGAAAGGCCGGGCTGCGCCGCCCCGAGATCCATCTGCCGCTCCTCGCCTTTGTGATATTCCAGACCGTGCTGGGCACCGCCGCCGAGGCGCGCGACGTCTACGCGCTTCCCCTCCTGCTGCCCCTCGCCACCCTCGCCACCGCCGGCGTCGACACGCTCAGGCGAGGCGCGGCCAACGCCTTGTATTGGTTCGCGCTCACGACTTTTACGTTCTTTGCCGTGGTCTTCTGGTTCTACTGGGTCGCGCTCACCTTCGGCGCGCCGGCCTCGCTGTCCGCGCATTTGAACGACATGCAGCCCGGCTACACGCCAGCCTTTCACGTGCTGCCCTTCTCGCTCGCCGTGATGTACACGGCTGCCTGGCTGCTGGCCGTCGCCCGCCTCAAGCGGTTTCGCGCCCGCCCGGTGGTGATCTGGGCCATTGGCATCACGATGGTCTGGGGACTTGCGATGACCCTTTTCGTGTCCTGGATCAATACCGGAAAAAGCTACCGCACGACCTTCATTTCGCTCGCGCACGCCTTGCCGTCATTCCATGGATGTATTTCCAGCAAACATCTTGGGGAGGGGCAGCGCGCCTTGCTTCAGTACTACGATGGTATCGTGACCCGGCGCGTCGAAGTGACCCACCGGCTGGACTGCCCCCTGTTGATCGTGCAAAGCGGCCCCAATGGCCACCCTGATCCCGGGCCGGATTGGCGCCTGCTGTGGTCCGGGCATCGTCCGGGCGACGAAGACGAGATGTATCGTCTCTTCCAGAAAACTGCAGCATCCCCCTCGCGCTGATGGCCGCGCTCCCCGACGGCGTCCTTGACCTCGGTATATACACGGACTATCCTAACAAAAACATTTTGGGTCGATCACCCACATGACCAAGGGGAGCCTGACGCCGGCGCAAAAGGCGGCCAAGGAGGCCTTCCTCCCGGTGCTGCGGGACTTGGCTCGCACCTATCAGGCGTTCGCGCGCTATTCAGCCGTTCACATCCGGGAACTCGGGCTCACGCCTCCCCAATTCGACGTGATCAGCACCCTCGGCAACACGCCGGGCATGCCTCTCCACCGACTGGCGGAGAAGACCTTGATCACCAAGGGCACCTTGACCGGGATTCTGGATCGCCTGGAACAAAAAGGCCTCCTGCGGCGGGAGGTGCCGGCACGGAACCGGCGAAGCTTCATCGCCGTCCTGACGCCCGAAGGGGAACGGCTCTTCAACGACACATTCCCCGCTCACGTCGCCTTTCTCAAAGAACGGCTCGATCACCTGGAACGCGATGATATGGCGCGGATCCGGAGGGCCTTGCAGGAACTGCAGGCACTATTCTGAGGCGGACCCGCGCAGGTGCTCCTCCGGACAATTAGTTTGTGTTAGTATTATCCACGTAGCAACAATAAACCCAGCCGGGCGGCGCGCCGCCCCTTTCACAAGGAATTCACCATGACGCAACCCTTCGTTCTCGATCTTGCCGCCGGCACCTATTACTTCTGCGCATGCGGCCGCTCCAAGAGCGCCCCCTATTGCGACGGCTCCCACACGGGGACTGGCCATGAGCCCTCCGTGGTCGAACTGAAGAATGCCCAGCAAGTGGCCATATGCGCATGCGGACGCAGCAAGAGTGCCCCATATTGCGACGGCAGCCACTTGACCGGGGCCTGAGCGCGGATTCATCGCACCATCCCCCGGGTTCCCGCGGCATGGCGGGCGATCGCGGGGGTATTTCGCCGGCGCCCGCCGCAGCCGGGGCATGCCTTCCCGTGGTGCGGCCGGCAAATCGTCATGACCGGACGGGAGCGCTCACCCCACGGGGGAACGCGACGGCTACGCGGGACGGCCGCGCAGGTCTTCGAAGGCCACCATGACATGGTCACGGTAGGCTGACCGCGACGCCAGCCGGTCGTACCATGCCCGGACGTGGGGAAACTCCGGCATGGGATAGCCCATCCCGAAAAAGCGGTGCAGCAGTGACCCCGCAGGGATGTCCCCCATGGTCAGTTCGTTGCCGGCGAGGAAAGGCTGCCTCGCCAGGCGGGCGTCGAGAAGCCCGAAATGCCGCACGCACCGCGCCGCATAGTCGGCGATGACCGCCTGCTTCCGATCCGCCTCGGGCGTCCGGAAAAAGCTTGCGAAGAGCCCCAGGAAATCGGGCTGAAAGGTCGCGAGCGTCCAGTCCATCCATTCGTCGGCACACGCACGCGCCGCGGGCGACTCCGCCCAAAGCGACCCGCTGCCATACCGAGCGGCAAGGTAGCGGACGATGGCATTGGACTCCCACACCACCGCATCGCCATCGGCGAGCACCGGGATCCGGCCATGAGGGTTCATGGCCAGGAATTCCGGCGCATCCAGGCCGCCGAAATGGCCTCCCGCATTCACGAATTCGCACGACAACTGAAGATCGCCGAGCGTCCACAGCACCTTCTGCACATTGACCGAATTGCGCCTTCCCCAAACCTTGATCGTCATCTGAGATCCCCCACTTGCCTAAACACGCCGTTGAAGCGCGCGCGCCCTAACAGGTGCGGCGCACCCTCTGTCAATGACCGCCCCTCGATCTTCCATGGATGTTCTCGACCCGATTCGCCCTGCCTGGGCGTCCCGCCGCCCGCACGCGGGATCCCGTCATCGCCGCCGCCAGGTCGTCCCGCTGGGGCCGTCCTCCAGCACGATCCCCTGGGACGCCAATTCCGCGCGAATCTGGTCGGCACGCGCGAAATCCCGGCCCTGCCGCGCAGCAAGGCGCTGTGCGATCAGCCCTTCGATCTCCTGCGGCGAAGGCCCCGCCGGGGCCGATTCCGCGCCAACGCCCGGGGTCGCGCCTTGTAGGTAGGCCTCCGGCGATCGCCCCAGAAGGCCCAGCACGGCTCCCAATGCGCGTAGCAGCAGCGCTTGAACCGGCGAGCCTGTCCTGTTGACTTCGCCTGCGAGGTCGAACAGGACCGCGATGGCGTCTGGCGTGGCGAAATCGTCATCCATGGCCGCCTTGAAGCGGGCCGCGAACGGCTCTTCCCAGTCGATCGGATGGGGCGTCAAAGGATGCCCGCGAAGCGCGGTGTAGAGCCGGGTGAGTCCTTGTCTGGCGTCCTCGAGATGGGCGTCCGAATAATTGAGGGGACTCCGGTAATGGGCCCGCAGGATAAAGAAGCGCACGACCTCCGGATCGAAGCGTTCGAGCACTTCCCGCACCGTGAAGAAGTTGCCCAGCGATTTCGACATCTTCTCGTTGTCAACGCGCACGAAGCCATTGTGCATCCAATAGTTGACGAAAACATGGCCGTGAGCACCCTCGGACTGCGCGATCTCATTCTCGTGATGCGGGAATTGCAGATCCTGCCCGCCGCCATGAATGTCGAAGTGCTCGCCGAGATAGTGTTCGCTCATGACCGAGCACTCGATGTGCCAGCCCGGGCGGCCGCGTCCCCAGGGAGACTCCCATGAGGGTTCGCCCGGCTTGGCGGCCTTCCACAGCACGAAGTCCAGCGGGTCGCGCTTGTTCGCGTCCACCTCGACGCGTTCTCCCGCACGCAGATCGGCCAGCGTCTTGCCCGACAACCGCCCGTAAGCGGGAAATTCCCGCACGGCATAGTAGACATCGCCGTTGGCCGCCGGGTACGCCAATCCCTTGCCGACCAGCTGATCGATCATGGCCACCATCGCAGGCACGAATTGGGTGGCGCGGGGTTCATACGCGGGGCGCTCCACGCCGAGGCTCGCCTCGTCATCGTGCATGGCTTCGATGAACCGTGCGGTGAGGCTCGCGACAGATTCGCCGTTTCGAGCCGCGCGCTGGATGATCTTGTCGTCGATGTCGGTGACGTTGCGCACGTAGGTCACCTCGAAGCCCGACGCCCGAAGCCATCGCTGAACCATGTCGAAGACAACCAGCACCCGCGCGTGCCCCAGATGGCAGTAGTCGTAAACCGTCATCCCGCACACATACATGCGCACCTTCCCCGGCTGGAGGGGAACGAAGCCCTCTTTCTTGCGCGTCAAGGTGTTATAGATTTGAAGCATACTGACAGATCCCGTCAAAAACGCGCGAGGGCCATCACGCCTTCCCCGCAGAGATTCCACGATACGAACGTCCACCGCACGACCGCCTGCGGATCACAGCGCGGTCAGTCGATCTGCGTGCTGAGGAGATGCTCCGAAAGGCGGTGATGGGCACGCTCGAAACCGATCAAGGGCAGCAGGCGCGGCAGCTCCGGTCCCGATACCTGTCCGGTGAGCGCCGCCCGAAGGGGCAGGAACAAGGCCTTGCCCTTGAGGCCGGTGGCCGACTTCACCTGCTGCGCCAGGACGGCGAAGTCCAGTTCGCGCGTCAGCGCCTGCGCCGCGTGCCGGAAGAACTCGGGCGAAGTCTCCTCCAGTACCTGGCGGGCCTCGCTCGACAGCGGCAGCCGCTCGGCAAATACGGCTTGCGCCCACAGCCTCGCATCTTGCGGGAACAGGACATTGTCCCGGATCGCATCGGCGAACTGGCGCAGATGTGCCGTCGGCACATCTTCCGACAAGGCGGGCGCCAGCCATTCGCAAAGGGCATCCAGATCGGCGCGCAAGACCGCCTGAGCCTGCCAGTGATCGAGCTGCGCGCGATCATAGCGGCCCGGCGCGCGTCCCAGACTGGACAGGTCGAACCCGGCCGCCAGATGATCGAAATCGAGCAGTTCGGTCTGCGCGTAGGCGTGCCCCAGGCGCGCCAGATAGTTGTTCACGGCCGACGGGAAGTAGCCGAGCTCGCGCAGCTCCTGCACCGACAAGCTCCCGCTGCGCTTGGATAGCGGCGCCCCGTGGCCATCGACGATGAGGGAGATATGGCCATACACCGGCACAGTCAGGTTCAGCGCGGAAAGCAGAGCAATCTGGCGCGGCGTATTGGCGAGGTGGTCTTCCCCGCGCAGCACGTGCGTGACCCCCATGAGCGCATCGTCCAGCGCATTGACGAAGAAGAACGCGAAGGTGCCGTCCGAGCGACGCACGATGAAGTCTCCGATATCGTCGGTGGCATACGTTTGCCGCCCCCGCACGAGATCCTCGAACTCAACCTTCTCGCCCCGGGGCATGCGGTAACGGTAGGTAAAAGGCAATCCCTGGGCCCGCTTGCGCTCGACTTCTTCCGGCTTGAGGTGGGCACATTTCCCACTGTAGCGAGGCGGCCGCCCGGATGCCGCCTGCACCTTGCGCGAGATCTCCAGCTCGACCGGCGAGCAAAAACACGGGTAGACATGGCCTGCCCCCTCGAGCTGCCCGAGATAGCGCTCATAGACGGCTTGCCGTTCGGACTGGAAATAAGGTCCTCCCTCGCCCCCGGCGTGCGGTCCCTCGGCCCAAGGAAGGCCCAGCCAACGCAAATCCTCCTCCAACGCCCGAGTATATTCGGCGCGGCTGCGTTCCTGGTCCGTGTCCTCGATGCGAAGCAGAAACGTTCCGCGCTCCTTTCGCGCGAGGAGGGCATTGAAGAGCGCGGTGCGCACGTTGCCGAAATGCAGAAGGCCGGTGGGGCTTGGAGCGAATCTCGTTTTTATGATGCGCATGGGACACACAGCACTCGAAAAAAAGCGGAGCGACGGCGCGCGACGACGCCGACCGCCTGGGGCGTATTGGCTCAGAAGTATATCATAGCGTCCCCAGCCATCGCTTCGTCTGCGCGAGGCCCGCCATGCACACCCCATAGGCCGGCCCATGAGACGGCGGCTGGGCGCCCCCCCGAGAAGGGAGGCTTTCGCTGTCCGTGTGTTGCAGCGCTATTCCCGGGCAAGGCAAGGTGCATCGAACAGATATCCGTGCCACATGCCATGCAAGGTCCGGGTGGCCACCACGCACCAGAACACGGCCAATTGGATCACGAGTAGGGCGCCGAAGACGTTGAAGACGGCAAAACCAGTCTGACTCGCCAGCGTCAGCGTCGCGGCCGTGTAGACCCCGAGCGGGAACGTGAATCCCCACCAGCCCATGTTGAACGGCAGCCCGTCGCGCAGATAGCGCAGGGTAAAAAACCATGCCATGCCCCACCACCACAACCCGTAGCCCCAGAGCATGAGACCTGCGACCAAGCCGAACGAGCGCGCAAAGGTCGCAGCATCCGCCAGCGGCGTGTTCGCGAAGGCCGGAACCGCCGCCTGGCCGAGCACCAGCAACGCAAATGCACCCGTCCCGATCGGCCCGAGCACCAGCCAGCCGGACGCGGCCATCGCCCGGTGCGGCAGCTTGTGCAGCGCCAAGCGCAGGAACACGATCGCGACGACGCCCAAAGCCAGCGGCACCGACAGGGACCACAGCACATAGCTTACGACAATGACCGGCTGCGCGACGAGGGCTGGCAGGTGCGGCGCAAGGAATCCCCCCGATGATGCCGTCACCTCTGCGGATACGAGGGGCAGCAGCCACACGGCGGTCATGCCTTCGAGGCTGTGGTTTTGGCGGGTGAACATGAAATAGGGAACGAGCCAGCCGAAGCCGACCGCCAGCAGCGCGTCGAGCCACCAGAGGGTCTGCGCGAGCGCGATCGGCATGCCGAAGAGCAGGCCGCCGTTGATGATCGGCACCAACCCCATCGGGATGGCCCCGAGAAACATCGATTGCACGGGATGCTTCAGCAAATGGCCGACGGAGGCCGATTCCAGCACTAGGCGAGCAACGAACAGCAGGCTGAAAAGGCAAAAGAATGCGACATCGAACCACCACAACCCCCGGGCCAACGCATTCTGGCCATGGAAGCGGTAGGGGAATGCATGAATCATCAGCATCAGGATGCCGGTACCCATGTTCATGGTGAACCAATTGGGCGTGAAATGGCGGACGACATCGGCGCGATTCGGTTTGCGCGAAAGCGGCAGCAGGCTCATCAGGGTCTCCTCGTTCAGTCATGCCGCTTCAGTCTATTCCCACATTATGATCACGAAAAATGATCTTTTGTTATACTTCATATTTTCATAATGAATGATATAGCCCTGCGATGCGATTGAACCCGGAAAATTTGATCACCTTCGCCATGGTGGCTTCGGAGGGCGGCGTCGGCGCGGCAGCGGAGCGCCTTCACCTCACCCAGCCGGCGGTGTCCAACCAGTTGAGGAAGCTTCAGGGCAGCGTGGGCGAGGCCTTGTATCGGCGTGTCGGCCGCGGCATCGAGTTGACCGGCGCCGGGCGGCGGTTGTACGAAGAGGCACGGCGTCTGGCTGACGCGCTGGCGGCCGCCGAGGAGACGGCCGCCGCGCTTGCGGGCGCGGAGACCGGTTCGGTGCGCATCGCCACCAGCCAGACCTTGGGGGCCTATCTCCTGCCGGCGATCGTCGCCGCTTTCCGGAAGGAAGCACCGGGCATCGAGGTGGAACTCGAGAGCCACAACACCCAGCGTGTCCTCGAACGGCTCCCCGAGTGCGACGCGGGGCTCATCGAGGGCACCTTGCGCGGGACGCTCCCGCCCCATCGCCAGGTCCGAATCCTGGGCAAAGACGAAGTTGTCGCCGTTGTGCGTAGCGGCGACCCCCTCGCCACGCGACGCGCATTGCCCCCCGCGCAACTGGCCACAAGCACCTTGATCTGGCGCGAAGCGGGATCGGGCACACGCGAACGCGTGGAGCAGGCCTTCCAGGAGGCCGGGGTCGTGCCCCGCATGGGCATTGCGCTCGCCGGCGTCGCAGCGGTCAAGGAAGCCGTGCGTCAAGGATTGGGTATCGGCTTTGCGTCGCGGCTCGCCTTGCTCCATGACAGCGGCACGCTGGTGGGCATCTCGCTGCGCCCGCGGGTCATGCGCGCGCTGACCGTCATTTCCCCTGCCCACCCCTCCCCTGCGACCGCACGCTTCCTCGCGTTCTTGCAAGGACATGTCGCCGCCTTGGGCATCCTGTCGCCTTGACGAGGCCGGTGCTCGGCTAGGCGACTTCTTCCCCGGGATTCTCCGTGCTCAGGACCCCGGCGTTGTAGTCGTAAGCGAAGAGCTCCGCATACCGCCCCCAGTCGATGATGACGGAAAACACCCGCTGCGCCTCCTCCTCGCTCAGGTAGTCTTCCAGCTCGCGCAAAAAGCGCTGCTCCGGCGCCGTCTGCGCGGGACGTTCGTTGAGGACTCGCCGGATATGGCCGGCGAGCGGCACGCGCTTGATCAGATGCTCGGCGAAGATCACCTTGCGCTGCCGGATATCGGCCTCGACGAACGCCTTGCCATGCCGCGCCACGACGACCTCGCGGCCGGCCACGCGGCAGAAGTCGAGCAATTCCAGCGCCTCCAGGATGGGAAACAGGTCGTCGACCTCCATCTGCTGCGATTCCGCCAACTCGGCCAGTTCGACGCGCCCTTCGTTGGCCGGCAGGTTGACTTCCTCCAGCACGCCGGTCATCTGCGCGACCGTCACGCTTGGCAGCCGATAGCCGATGCCGATGCGTCCTGCCCGCAGGGCATCGGTTTCATTGGGCACGATGGCGGTCGTCATGATGCTGTAGATGCGATCGACCATCTGCCGGAACAGGGGCGACTCCCGGTCACGCGGATACTTGAGCGGGATAGTCAGCTCCGCCTTCACACGCCCCGGGTTGCTGTCGAACACGAAGATCCGGTTGGCCAGGAGAAGCGCCTCTTCGATGTTGTGGGAGACCATCACGATGGCCCGGGTCGGAATGAGCCGCTCGATCCACAAGTCCAACAAGTCGTTGCGAAGGCTCTCGGCCGTCGGCACGTCCAGCGCGGAAAAAGCCTCGTCCATGAGCAGGATGTCCGGATTGACGACAAGGGCGCGCGCGAAACCGACCCGTTGTCGCATTCCGCCCGACAGCTCCTTGGGATAGGCCGATTCGAAGCCGTCGAGCCCGATCATGTCGATGGCCTCCAAGGCCCGCTTGCGCCGTTCGGCCAATGCGACGCCCTGCGCCTCGAGCCCGAGCTCCACGTTCTGCAGCACGGTCAGCCAAGGGAACAGCCCGAAGGTCTGGAAGACCATGGTGATCCCGGGCGCCGGCCCCGTGACCGGTTCCCCGCGGTAAAGCACCTCGCCCTGGGTCGGCCGGGTCAGCCCGCACATGATGCGCAGCAGCGTGGACTTGCCGCAACCGGATTTCCCCAGCACGGCCACGATCTCGCCGGGGCGAAGCGCCAGACTGATCTCCTGCAACACGTTCAGGCTGCCCTTGTCGGGCGCGGCGAAGCTCTTGGAGATCATGCGCAGCTCCAAGAGGGAGGCGGTCGAATCATCCGGCATGGGCGAGTCCTTTCACTCGAGCGTCAGACGGGCTTGCGCGAAGCGGTACAGCCTGTTCCACACCAGCCGGTTGATGATGATCACGTACAGGCTCATGACGCATATCCCCAGTGCGATGCGCGCATCATCCCCGGCCGCCGTCTGCTGGGCGATATAGGCCCCCAGGCCGGTGGCCGTCAACCGGGTGGGCCCCCAGCTCACGATCTCGGACACCACGCTCGCGTTCCAGGCACCGCCCGAGGCCGTAAGCCCGCCCGTGACATAGGCCGGAAAAATGGCCGGCAGAATCAACCGACGCCAGACCATGAGCCTGCGCAGGCCGAGATTCGCGGCCGCCTCCTTGAGATCGTTCGGGATGGCTGCCGCACCGGAGATCACGTTGAACAGGATGTACCATTGCGTCCCCAGAATCATGAGGGGACTCAACCAGACCTCGGTATTCAGGTGATAGGTCGTGATCGCGACAACGGCCAGCGGGAACAGGAGGTTGGCGGGAAACGCCGACAGGAAAAGCACGATCGGCTGGGCCTTCTGCGTCCATCGCGGGCGCAACCCGATCCACACCCCGACCGGGACCCACACGAGGCTGGCCAGCACGATCAGGACAAACACCCTCACGGCGGTCGCAAGCCCCAGCAGAAAAACCCGGCCGATTTCCGCAGCAGGTACCGCATGCGCGATATAGTGGCCGAGCGCGAACAAGGAGACTGCGCTCAACGCGAGAACGGTCGACGACCACACCCGGTCGCCTGAAGCGGTCACGCGCCGAAAAGGCTGTCCTAGCCTCTGGGCCCAGGCTTGCGGACGTCGCGGGCGCCGACGAAGCAACGCAGCGGCCAGGGATGCCAGCCAAGCCCTGAGCCTGCGCAAGAAGCGGGCGCGCTGGAGCGCCTGGAGCACCATCGAATTTGGAACGACATCGGACTCCGACAGCTCGAACTTGAACTTGTCCGACCAGGCGATCAACGGCCGGAAGAGCAGCTGGTCGTACAAGACGATGACCACCAGCATGGCCACGATCGCGTAGCCGATCGCCGTAAGATTGCGCCCCTGGATCGCCAGCGCGATGTAGGATCCCACGCCGGGCAGCATGACGGTCTTTCCGGAGACGCTGATCGCTTCGGAGGCCACGACAAAGAACCACCCGCCAGAGGCCGACATCATGGTATTCCAGACCAGCCCCGGCATCGCGAAAGGCACTTCCAGCTTCCAAAACCGCGCCCACGGGGACAAGTGGAACACGTCCGCCACCTGATAGAGGTTCTTGGGCAGCATGCGCAGGGAATTATAGAAGCTGAACGCCATGTTCCACGCCTGCGACGTGAAAATCGCGAAGATCGCCGCCGCCTCGGGCCCCAGCAGACTGCCTTTGAACAGGCGGATGAACCCCACCACCGTGATGGAAAGGAAGCCCAGGATCGGCACCGACTGCAAGATGTCCAGCAGCGGAATGAGGATGACCGCCGCGCGCGCGCTGCGGGCGGCGGCACTGCCATAGACAAAGGTAAACAGGAGGGAAAACGCCATGGCCAGCACCATGCGCAAGGTGGTGCGCAAGGCGTAGTAGGGCAAATAGGCGGGATCGAGCGAGATGGCGATCGGCGAGCCCCAGCTGTAGGGCGCGCTCATCTGCCGCAGGGCCCACGCCCCCAGGAACACGAGCGCCAGCACCAGCGGCATCACCAGAAAGTCCCAACGATTGGGCAGGCCGATGCTTTCGCGGGCCTCCTGGCTAGGAATCATGGCGCGGATCGAGGGCATATGCGTTAATTTTTGCCACACGGGTCAGGGGGCGCAATAAAATCTCGCGCCTTGGTCTTGCGCCCCTTATTGTCCACAATCTTGCGCCTTTTGTCTGCCACGCCTCGATGTCCTCGCCGGCGCGGGGCGCATGCCGCGGCACGGCATGGGTCGTGGGCGCAAAAAAATGCTAGAATTCACACACGCCGATGCGACAGAGCGGCACACGCCACACGCCGGCCATACGCACGAACCTACCCGCCGACGGGGAGGATGCGTCCTCGTCTCGTCCTAACTCCAATTCAAGATCCAGGGGGATGTATCATGGTCCAAATGCACACCGAGTTCGGCACCATCACGGTGGAACTGTATCCGGAGAAGGCACCGGCGACGGTGGAGAACTTCCTCGAATACGCGAAGAGCGGCTTCTACAACAACACCATCTTCCACCGGGTGATCGACGGATTCATGATCCAGGGCGGCGGATTCGAACCGGGCATGACGCAGAAGGAGACGCGCGCGCCCGTCAAGAACGAGGCCGACAACGGGCTCAAGAACGAGCGCTACACCATCGCCATGGCGCGCACGCCCAATCCGCATTCGGCCACGGCGCAGTTCTTCATCAACGTCGCCGACAACGGCTTCCTCGATTACTCCGCGCCGACGCCGCAAGGCTGGGGCTACTGCGTCTTCGGCAAGGTGGTCGAGGGACAGGATGTCGTGGACCGCATCAAGAAGGTCAAGACCGGCTCCAAGGGCGGCCACCAGGACGTCCCGGTCGACGATGTCGTCATCACCAGCGTGGACGTGGTCTGAGCTCGCGCGCGGCCCGGTCGACACCTCAGCGCACCGGCCGCAAGGCGTCCGATGATGCGGCCCACGTTTTTTATCGCCGACTTGCACCTCTCGCCCGCGCATCCGGACACCTGCGAACATTTTTTTGCGTGGCTGAAGAAGGTCGCCTCCCGGGGCGAAGCCCTCTACATCCTGGGCGACCTGTTCGAGTACTGGGCGGGCGACGACGACCTTTCTTCGCCGTTCAACAGCGCCGTCGCGAGTGCCCTTCTGGCCCTCGCGCAGCAGGGAGTCAGGATATACGTGATGCACGGCAACCGGGACTTTCTCCTGGGCGAGGCGTTTGCCCGTGCATCAGGCGCCACTTTGTTGCCCGACCCCACGGCCATCGACCTTTACGGGACGCCGACGCTGCTTTCGCACGGGGATGTGTTCTGCACCGATGACCGCGAATACGCCGCGTTCCGCGAGACGGTGCGCTCACTCGCCTGGCAGAATGCCTTTCTCGCCCGCCCCCTGTCCGAGCGGCGGGCCGTTGCCGAGGCGCTCAGGCAGAAAAGTCGGCAGGCGCAAGCCTCCAAAAGCGCCACGCTACTGGACGTCAACGTTGCGGAAATCGACCAGGCGCTGCACCACTCCGGCTGCACGCGCCTCATCCATGGACACACTCACCGGCCGGCCCGGCACATCCACCGCGTCGAGGGCTCCAGCCGCGAACGCTGGGTGCTGGCAGACTGGTATGGGGACGGCGGCTATCTCGTCTGCGAGGCGGGTGGATGCCGTCTACTGAACGTCGACACGGCGGCTTAGCGACCGCCCGGATCCTCGGCAATGCGGCCTGCCGATCCTGGAAGAACAGGGCGCAGGCGCGGGACGCAAGCCCAGATGCGTTGAGGGTGTGAGGCGAAGTTCAGCCCTCTTTCCCCGCGGGAACGATCCAGGGGAGTCGATGCGTCCTACTTCGGAGCCGGCGCCTTCGCAGCAGGCGCCGGCGAGCGGCAGATGTCTTCGCGCAACCTGGCGACCTGGGCTCCGGGGGCAACGCCCAACTCCGTCCGCAGCGTCGCCTCAAGCGAGTCGAGGACCTCCAGGGCGCCGGAGCGGTCGCCCAGTTCCGCGAGAAGTGCCGCAAGCGACATGGCGTGCGTCTCCTGTACCGGGTCAAGGCGCACCAGCCGCCGTGCAGTGGACACGGCCTGCGTCAACTGCCCGTCCTCATGCTGGGCCTGCCACAACCGCTCGAAGAAGAGCGCCGTTTTGCGCTGAAAGAATGTCCGGGCGGAGGCAAGCCATTCCTCGAAACCGGGCACATCGGGCAGGCAAAACCCTTCCAGAAAAACGCCTCCGAGCGACTCGCAACAAGACTCGATCACCTCCTGTCGCCATGCCCTGGACGAAGCGCCATGATGCATCAGTCGCGACAGGGTCGCATCGGACAGCAACTCGAGGTCAACGGACAGATCCGGGATCGGCATCCAACTGATGGCCTCGCCGTTGCGCCGCAAGCAGCGCATCTCGCCGAACACCGCGGTCAGGTTGCTCAAGACCTGGCGCAAATTGGTCCGGCCGACATGCGCTTCGCGCTCCGGCCACAACAGGTCGGCCAGCTTTTCTCGCGTCTGCCAGGTGCCGGCGTGGGTTGCGAGATAACCCAGCAGCGCGATCCCCTTGCGATACTTGATGCGGCCGACGAGATCCTCGCCGCCCACGACGATCCTGGCTCTGCCCAGCAGGTGAAGGCGAGCCGCTGGCGGAGCGGGCATGGGGGACGTCGACCCGCCGAGCGCGGCCGCCTCATGCAAGATCCGGCGCCGTGCGATCTGCAGGTAAGTGTCGTCGATGTTCAACGCATTGCGGACGCGCGCGTCGACAACGGCCGCGCGAAACGGCTTGGTGATGTAATCGACGGCGCCCACCTCGAATCCTTTGACTTCATCCATCTCACCGGTCATGGCCGTGAGGAAGATCACCGGAATGGATTCGGTGCGGGGGTTCTCCTTGAGCCGCCGACACACCTCGTACCCGTCCATGCCGGGCATCATGATGTCGAGCAGGATCAAGTCAGGCGGAGGGTCGGCTTGCGCAACGCGCAGGGCCTTTTCCCCGTTGGTCGCCACGCGGACGGTGTAATTCGTCCGCAGCACGCCCCCGAGAACCGTCAGATTCTCGGGAGAGTCGTCGACAATCAGGACGCTGCGCTTGCTCTGCTGGCCCATGTTCGTTCAATTTTTGCGGGCAAGTTCGTCGGGGGATCTGGGCTCCCGGCGCGAGCCGGCATCTCAATCGACGCGCAGCCGGCCTCTTTGCGCAGGCCAGTGTCTGCCGGCGAAGACGTCTTCTCCGACAAGCCGTGGCCACCGCGCAAGGCGGCCCCGGCAACCCACACACATACACAGACAACCGGACCCGTTATTCCGTTTATACGTAGAATAATATACAGGATTCGCGAGACCCGGTGAGTTGTTTTGGGGGTCTTCTCACATCTCGGGGCGATAGGAAAGGCCCGCTCGACGGCAGGCGCCCCAACAGGCGGCGCGTTGTCGCGGCATGAGGCCTTTGGCACGCGACGGCATCCAATGCCCGGAACCCACGCCCGCTATTCGTGCCCGGCGCGATGCTGGGGGTTGCCGCCTAATGCCTGTCGGCGATGATGTCCGCCGGCGCACGGAGCCGGACCTTCAGGCAAGGCCCCGCTCGAGGTCGGCGATGATGTCGCCCACCGCCTCCAGGCCGACCGCAACACGCAGCAGCCCGTCGGTGACCCCCGCCGCATCCCGCTGCTCCTGCGAGATACGCCCGTGCGTCGTGCTCGCAGGATGCGTGATCGTCGTCTTGGTATCCCCCAGGTTGGCGGTGATGGAAATCATCTGCGTCTGGTC
Organism: Pseudomonadota bacterium; assembly: GCA_021817985.1. Taxonomy (GTDB): domain Bacteria; phylum Pseudomonadota; class Gammaproteobacteria; order Burkholderiales; family JAKAFK01; genus JAKAFK01. The sequence goes on from JAKAFK010000001.1 coordinate 164,089, forward strand.
CACGACACGCCAGGCCGCATCCTTGCCCCCCTTGACCTCGAATGAGACGATTCCCCCGCCGGAGCGTTGCTGCGCCATGGCCAAGACATGCTGCGGGTGTGAGGCGAGGCCGGGATAGTAGACACGCCCCACCTTGGGGTGGCTCTCCAGCCAGGACGCCAGGGCCAGTGCATTGTGCGAGTGCGCCTCCATGCGCAGCTTCAGCGTCTCCAGGCCCTTGAGGATCACCCAGGCGTTGAATGCACTCAGAGTCGGCCCCGCCGTGCGCAGAAAGCCGAAGACCCCATCCATCAGCTCGCGCCGCCCCAGCACCGCGCCTCCCAGCACCCTGCCCTGCCCGTCGAGGTACTTGGTCGCGGAATGAATGACGATGTCGGCGCCCAGATCCAGCGGACGCTGCAGGATCGGCGTGCAAAAGCAGTTGTCCACCGCCAGCCAGGCATTCGATCGGTGGGCGAGCGCCGACAGACTGCGCAAGTCCCCGACCTCAGTCAGCGGGTTGGAGGGTGTCTCGACGAACAGCAGCTTGGTGTTGGGCCGCATCGCGGCTTCCCACTCCGACACATCGCTGAGCGAGACGAACGTGGTGTCGACGCCGAAGCGCTTGAGAATGTTGTTCAGCAACTGCACGGTCGAGCCAAAGATGCTGCGCGAGGCCACGATATGGTCGCCTGCGGAGAGCAACCCCATCACGCACGACAGAATGGCCGACATGCCCGAGGCGGTCGCGACACACCGTTCCGCGCCCTCCAGGGCGGCGAGGCGCTCCTCGAAAGTGGTCACGGTCGGGTTGGTGAAACGTGCGTAGATATTGCCGGGCTGCGCTCCCGAGAAGCGCGCGGCGGCCTGCGCCGCGCTTTCGAAAACGAAGCTCGAGGTCAAGAAAAGCGCCTCGGAGTGTTCATTGAACTGGCTGCGGTGAATGCCCGCCCGCACGGCCAGCGTCTCCAGCTCAAAGTCATCAGACGGCATGAGGGACCCCTGTCAAAACATACGCCAAACGTGGCCGTTGCCCGCCACGGTTTCGGTGACTGCGCAATTGCCCTATCCCTGTCCGGCGCGAAGCGCGCCATTCAGCGACCTAAATGATGCCCGCTAAGGTAGCAGCAATGCGCCGCCTCTTGCAACAGGATCGTCGGTGCGCGCATTCGACGGGCCAACACGTTGCGCCGAGGATGCACAGGCGAACGCCGAAGCCCTCGCGGCGCGCGGGCGCGTGTTCTCCGCCTACGATAATGGGGCCTTCCCTCCGCAGCCGGGTCATCACCGAGGCCGGCAGAGACCTCACCACAGTCCTGCTGCCCGACGCGGGCTGGGCCAGCCCAGGCCGCCGCGTTCAAGTCCGGCGAGCCTTGGCCGTTAATCCTGTTTGTCTATTCCGTGCAAGGTGTGCAACGGCGCATACCCCCGGCCCGCGACGGCGCTGCCTGCGGCCGGGCCTTGGGCGCCTGGTGCCACCGAAGACCGAGCATGGCAACACCCACCCGCGACAACGCGTTCAATCCAATCTCGCGCCAGGACGGCTACTATAGCCTGCTCATGGCGGCCGCCAAGCGGGGGAGCGCCTTCCGCGCCTGGCCCACGCGCGCCGTCCTGATGAAACAGATTTACTTCACCGGCGTTCAGGCGGTGCTCCCGGTGGCGCTGCTCGCAATGATCACGGGCACGCTCGTCATTTCCGAGATGACCAGCGTGCTGGGGATCAACACCGCGTTCACCACCAAGGTGCTCCTATGGATCGTCATACGGGAGCTCGGCCCGCTGCTCGCGGCCATCGTCATCATTGCCCGCTCCAGCACGGCCATCATTGCCGAACTGGCCCTGATGCGGATCAATGGTGAAATTTCCGCGCTCTACGCCATGGGGGTCGACCCGACGGGCTACCTGCTGGTGCCCCGCCTGATCGGCGTCACCCTGTGCGTGGCCATCCTGAGCATCTATTTCATCGCCACCGCCACCTTGGGCGGCATGCTGATGAGCGCGCTCTTTCAGGCCGTGCCTGTGTACCGCCTGGCGGACCAGTTTCTTGCGATGGCCAACCCCTGGGAGCTCGGTTACGCCGTGCTCAAGAGCACCGTGTTCGGGGTCGTGATTGCGACGGTGGCCTGCTATCACGGCTGGAATGTCTCACAGAGCGTCAACGCCATTCCCCAGGTCGTCACCCAGGGGGTCATGAGGAGCATCTTCCTCGTTTTCTTGCTCGATGCGCTGTTCGCCTATGCCCTGTTCAGACTCTGAAGGCGCGCTACCATGAGCCCGTCCACGCCGACCGCTGCATGCCGAAGCGAGGAATGCCTGGTTGCCTGCGCGCTGGATGGGGCAGCCTTCGAACTGCGTCCCGGGACGACGCGGGAGGTTCGTCTCGCGACCCCGGAAGACAAGGCACGCGTGATGGACACCCTCTTCGGCCTGCGCCCGGTGCGCCCAGGGGAACTGAGCCTGTTCGGGCGAGATGCCGCCGATCTGGCGCCGGACGAGCGGCTCGCGCTCAATCGGCGGCTGGCCGCCGTCTTCGCGGAGGGCGGATTGATCAGCAATCTCAAGGTATGGGAAAACCTGGTGCTGCCGGCCTGCTGGGCCTCCCGCACCGGGCCTTCGCCGTTCGAGGCGGAAGCTCTCGAGCTCTTCGACGATCTCGGGCTCGACGCGGACCTCGCGGGTCGCCTGCCCAGCCGCCTGACATGCTTTGAGCGCAAGGCGATCGCCTTCGTCCGCGGGCTCCTCACCCATCCGGATGCAATGGTGTTCGACTCGGTGCTGGAACACTTGAGCGAAGAAGAGCGGCGACGGGCCGCTCGCTTCGAGGAATTATTTCGGGCGCGCTGTATGCGAGGGGCCATCTTGCGCATCGAAGTGGCCCACGCACGCGCAGGACATCACGCATGAGCCTGTTCCAAGACAGCGATCGGCGATTCGCCGCCTTGCGACGCAAGACATGGCTCTTTTTCGTGCCTGCGCTCGCCGGCCTCTTTGCGGTCATCGTGCTGATCGGGATTCGCCAGAATCTCTTCACGCCGAAGACCAACCTGTTCTTCGTGGTGCCCACGGCGACCGGCTTGACGCGCGGCATGCCGGTGGATCTCCTCGGCTTTGGCGTCGGCGACGTCAAAGACATGAGGTTTGAGCCTGGACCCCGCATCCAGGTCGAGCTGTCCGTCGAGACCCGCTATCTGCGCTATATCCCGGCGGATTCCACGGCGCGCTTGAGCCAGGAAGGGCTGCTGTCCGACAATGCCATCGAACTGGTTCCGGGCCCCGAAAAATCAGTGCCGATTTCCGCGGGCGGAACCTTGCGCTTCGCACGGGAAGACAGCCTCGCCACCATCGCCAAGCGTCTGAATCGGGAGCTGACGCCCATCTTGCGCAATGCGCGGGGCATCACGAACGCCCTCAACGACCCCAACGGCGATTTCAGGCAATCGTTGCACGAGCTCAAGACCCTGGCTGCGGGCCTGGCACAATCCAATCGAGACCTCCAGGCGCTGCTGGTCAGCAGCCGGATCGCCGTGAACGACACGAACGCCCGCACGGCCCGGCTGCTCTCGCGTGCGACTGGCACGCTCCGCCAAGTCGACGAGACGATTCGCGTCGTGTCGACGGCCACGCCACCGCTCGTCCGGCAAAGCCGCGTGCTCGTCGAGCATGCGGCTGCGGCATCCGCGAAAGCGGACGGACTCATGAGCCGCCTGGTCACGCAGGTCCCTCCGATGCTGAGCGACAGCCGTGGGCTCGTGGACGCTTCCCGGAGCCTTCTCAACGGTGCCGAAGGCAGCTGGCCCTTCGACCGCTGGGTGCATCCGCGGCGAAGCCAGACCTTGCCCATCGACAGCGTCGACGGGCTGGACGAGTGGGCACCCACGACGCGCCCTGGGCGGGAGCCAGGCCGATGAGCGGGACCTGGCGGGGCACTATGCCTCCTCTCATTCGGCGCATGCTGTGGCTGGCAGCGCTCCTGCCGATGGGCTGCGCCGCCCCCGCCACCCCACCTTCCGCCCTCGAAGCCCAAGGCGTCGCGCTCAACCACCGCGCGGGCCAGGCATATGCCGAGGGCGACTTTCCGCGCGCGGTGACCCTCTATCGGCAGTCGCTGCAGGCTGACCGGGCCATCGAGAATACCGACGGCATCGCCGCCGACCTGCTTGATCTTGCGACGGTCTATCGGCAAACCGGCGACCGGGCGGCGGCACGCGCGTGTCTTGCACCGCTCGTCAACGCGCACGGCTTGCCCTTCTCGGCCTCGCGACGCGCCGACGCAAGCCTCCTGCAAGCCCTGCTGGATCTGGACGAGGAGAAGACGCGCCCCGCCGCGCTCTGGCTTATGCGCGCCCGCGCATACTGCCGGCCCCGATGCCGCGTGCTGGGCACGCTGCTCAATGCACAGGCCGCCCTTGCCTTGGCACAAGGCGACGCCGCGAGCGCCCACGATCTGGCCGCGCGGGCATTGCACGAGAATCGGGCGCAGGGAAACGATCAGGAAACGGCGCGTTCGCTTCGTCTGCTGGCGGCCACCGAGCCGGGCCAAGCCCGTCAGGCCCTGATGCCCCTTGGGCAGGCGCTTAGGCTGGACAAGCAAGCCGGCTTTCCGACGGGCATTTTCCTCGATCTGATGGGTCTTGGGGAGGCCAACGAACGGGGCGGCGCATGGCCCGCCGCGAAAGCGTATTACCTGCGCGCGCTGGCGGTCGCCCAAGCCATCGGCAACGCCACCCAGGCCGACGAGGCACGCGCGCGGCTCAGTGCGCTCGGCAGACGCATCCGACGTCCATAAGCCTCAGCGTGCCCCCGCGGAACGGCACCGCTGGGCCGCGCCCCGATGCCTTCGCCCTTATTTGACGCATACAGCACGCACCTGGGCCATATCCGTCATGCCCTGCAGGACCTTCTCGATGCCATCCTGCTTCAGGGTCCGCATCCCCTCGCCCAGCGCCGCGGCCAGGATCTCGGCGACGCGGGCACGTTCCTGAATGTGCCGCTTGATGGCATCGCTGCACACCAGCAACTCGTGAAGCCCCATGCGGCCCCGATAGCCTGTGCCGTTACAGGCATCGCACCCTGCCGGCTCGAACAGCGTCAACTCGCCTCCGGGGGCGCCATAGGCTGCTCGCCATTCCGCCAGCAGCGCGTTCTGCGCGGCCTGACGCTCCGCGGTCCCCGAGGCCAGTTCGGCACAGTACTCGACGGCTAGCTTTTCGAGTTCGGCGGCGGATGCCGAATAGCCGCGCTTGCAATTCGGACAGAGGCATTTGGCCAGGCGCTGGGCGAGGATGCCCAGCAGGGCGTCGGCAAAGTTGAACGGGTCCATGCCCATGTCCAGCAGGCGCACGATGCTCTCCGGCGCGCTGTTGGTATGCAGCGTCGACAGGACCAGGTGGCCGGTCAACGAGGCTTCCACACCGATGGCCACGGTCTCGTGGTCGCGCATTTCCCCCACCATGATGACATCCGGGTCGGCGCGCAGGAAGGCGCGCATGGCGGCGGCGAAGGTGAAGCCGGTCTTGGGGTTCACTTGCACCTGCCTCAAGCCCCGCTGGGTGATTTCCACGGGATCCTCGGCCGTCCAGATCTTGGTCTCTGGCGTGTTGATGTAGCCTACGACCGAGTGCAGGGTCGTCGTCTTTCCGGAGCCGGTCGGGCCACAGACCAGGAACAGGCCGTAAGGGCGCGACACCAGGGTCTTGATGTTCTTGAGGTTGTTAGGACTCAATCCAAGGGCGTCGACGGGTTTGGGCTTGCCCGCCGCGAGGATTCGCAGCACCACGTCTTCCAATCCCCCGGCGGTCGGCAGCGTCGCGACCCGCAGCTCGATGTCCAAGGGCCCGAATCGCCGGAATTTGATCTTGCCATCCTGCGGCTTGCGTTTTTCCGAGATATCCAGGTCGCACATGATCTTGATCCGGGCGACCAACGCGTTGCGCACGCTGGGTGGCAATTCGATGTAAGGAACCAGCGTGCCGTCCTTGCGGAAGCGAATCGCAGTTTTTTCCTTGCCGCCGTAGGGCTCGATATGGATGTCCGAGGCGCCCTGCTCATGGGCGTCCATGATGATCCGGTTGACGAGCCGCACGAGCTCATTGTCGGCGGCCGCCGACTGTTCGTCCTGGGCCGCTTCCGTTTCCTCGCGCTCCGCATCGAGCGTGGACACCATGAGCCCGATGGAGCCGCGCTCGAGCTCATCGCCGAAGAACTGCCGCACGGTCTGGGCGAATTCGCGCTGGCTGCAGACGCGATAGTCGAGCCGACGTCCCGGAAAGATCTGTTCAGCCGCATGCCCCCCCTTCAACGCTTCGGGATCCGTCGTGAGGACAATCAGCCCGTGCTCGTTTTCTTCGAGGGGCAGCCACCGGTTGGATTCCACATAAACGCGCTTCAGCCCCACGAGAAGGGCGTCAGGCTTCGCGCGATTCGCCCGGAACGGCTCGTAGGGGACGTCATAGAAAGCGCCCAAGGCCTTGCCCGCGTTCTCGGGGGACACCTGAAACTCGTCGATGAGCACATCCTCGAGGGGCCTGTTCTTGCGCCGTGCGGCCCGCATCGCAAGGTTGAGTTCGGCCGCCGAGAGAATCCCCCGACGGCACAGGTCATCGAACTGACCGAGCGCCGGCGCCGGCTGCGCCGACTTGCGTTGCCTGAAGGCGATTGCCAGCGTCTTGGCGATCTCCGTCAAATCCCCGTCCGCCAGGCGCGGGAAGCGCAGCCCGGAAAGGGTATTGATCAGCTGCACGACGCCCAGCAGCTCGTCACCGTCATCAAGGATGGGGGCCACCAGCATCTGCTTCGCGCGATAACCGGTACGCTTGTCCACGTCCGGCAGGAAATGGAGCGCCGGGCTCAGGCGACGCAGTTCCTCCTGATCATAGACGTCCGCGATATTCAACAAGGTCTTGGTGGCTGCGGCATACCCGGCGATGCTCTGGGTCGAAACCGGCAATCGGATATCCTTGAAGGCATCCAGTCCGGTCTTCACCTTCGAGACGATGCACTGGCCGTCGTCGCTCGTCACGTAGATCGTAATGCGATCGGCTTCCAGAAGCGCGCAGATCTCCTCGCTCAAGCCGGTGATGATCTCGTCGATATCTTGCGTGGCGTGGATGCGGTTCGTGATCGCCTGCAGTTTCTTGGTGAATGCAAGGCGACGCCCCATTTCCGTCAGCGCCTGAACGCCGTCCTCGGCCCCGCTTCTCCCCTTGTCCGGACTTGCCATCGATGCAATCCTCTGTGATCTTCCCAAGAGATCGCCCGCACGCCCAACAGGCGTCCCATCCTTCGGCCGAATGCCTCGCCGGATTTGCGCCCGGTCCAGCGCCTATATATCGAATGTTGCGCCCGGCTCGAGCGGCTTGACCGCCATCCCGCGCAGGCGCGTTCCGATTTGGTCCATGATCGCCTCGACATCGCCCGGCTTCTGGTGGCAGATGAAAATGTCGGCAGCGTGCGCCAGTTTATTCAATTCGTCTTTCAGTCGGGCCGGATGAAGGTGCTTCGAGCGTCGGGCGAGCTCCGCCAGCCGGTCGGGGAAGGCCGTCTCGATGAGCAGGTAACGCAGGTCGCAGATCGCATTGACGCATTCCCAGAACGCATCGCACCCAAAGGTGTCGCCGCTGAAAACCAGGCTCGCCCGCGTTCCCTGCAGATGATAGCCGACGGCGGGCACGGTATGTTCGGCGGGCAGCGGCGTGATGCGCCGCCCGTTCCCGAGCTCGATGGCCTGGCGCAGCGCCACCGGCGCGAAGGCGAGATAAGGATGCCGGGCATCCGGAATGACGGAGAAATCAGGCCAGATGTGTCCATTGAAGATATGGCGCCGCAGCGCGTCGATGGTCTGCGGCAACGCGTGCACCACCATCGGCCGTGCGCGCGCCGCACCGACCGCGTCTGCGAGGAACGCGAGGCCGACCGTGTGATCCAGATGGGCATGGGTGACGAACACATGGTCTATGCGCGCGGCCTCCGCGAGACGGAGCGTTTCAACCCCTGTGCCCGCATCAATGAGGATGTCATCGTCGACCCGCAAGGACGTGGTCGGCGCCTGCTCGCCAATGCCGCCGCTTGCGCCCAGCACCTTGATGATCATGCGTTTGCGTCTCCGCCATCCTCGGGTTTGCACGAACCGCGCCGTGATGCCTGGGAATGATACGCCATGGCCGACGCGTCTGAAAGCCGAGGGCAACGCCCCACGGGGCACGACGGTCAGAACCCGGTCGCTGGCGCGTGGCGGCGCGATGCCCGGACATCCGTCTTGCCTTTCCTTACCGCTTGCGGTAACGTAGGGAGATCCTGCCATCAGCTTGTCCCTTGATCCCGGAACGCTGGCACCGGCGATTTGCAAGGCGCGTCAGCGCGCCACCGTATGGTGTGCCTTTGTGGGCGAAACCGGTCCGCAATCCGAACACGAGGCTGAAGCCGACTCGTGGCATCGTCCCTGCCCGCGGTTCCGTGCAGCCCTCATGCGCGGTGTCGCCATGACACGACAGCGGGCTGAGGGGCGGATCGCCCCTTAATGTTGGCGCAGGGTTTTTCCCTTGCGGCGGGCATCCGGGCTCCGGCCGAACGTCCCTTGCGATGCGGCGACGGTTCGTGACGGGTGATGGCGCCCGCGCGCAGGCACGCATCCGAATTCGGTATGCCCAGGCGCTGCGCCGCGGGGGATTGTTCTAACAACAAACTCGATGATTGATACTACCTTGCCGATGTTGCACATCAAAGGACGCACGCTATTACCCATCGTCCAAGGCGGGATGGGGGTCGGGGTCTCCGCCCACCGCCTGGCGGGCGCGGTGGCCGCCGCCGGCGCCATGGGGACGATTGCCAGCATCGATCTCCACCACCATCATGCCGATCTCGTCGAACAAGCCAAGCGCGTGCGCGACAAGGCCCAGCGCGACGCGCTCAATATGGTGGCGCTCGAACGCGAGGTGACGCTTGCGCTGGCGATGGCGCAAGGGCGCGGGCTCATCGCAGTCAACGTGATGAAGGCCGTGACCGAGCATGCGGCCTATGTACGCCAAGCGTGCGCGAGCGGCGCCCAGGCGATCGTCATGGGGGCCGGGTTGCCGCTCGATCTGCCCGACCTCGCGCAAGACTATCCGGATGTTGCACTGATCCCGATCCTGTCCGATGCGCGCGGCATCGGGGTGGTGCTCAAGAAATGGATGCGCAAGAGCCGGTTGCCGGACGCCATCGTGATCGAACATCCGCGCATGGCGGGCGGCCATCTCGGCGTCACGCGGCTTGAGGAACTGGGAGATACGCGCTTCGATTTCGAAGTGGTCCTTGCCCAGACCTTCGACCTCATGCGCGGCCTTGGTCTCGAGCAAGAAAACATACCGCTGATCGTGGCGGGCGGCATCAACTCGCACGAGCGAATCCGATACCTGCTCGGACTGGGGGCGTCCGGCGTCCAGCTCGGGACGCCGTTTGCCGTCACCATCGAGGGCGATGCCCACCCCAACTTCAAGCGCGTGCTGGCCGAGGCCCGGCCTGAGGACATCGTCACCTTCACCAGCGCGGCGGGCCTGCCCGCACGCGGCGTGCTCACGCCCTGGCTCAAGAACTACCTGCGGCGCGAAGGCCATTTGCAGCGTTGCGCCAAGGGGAGCGAGGAGCGCTGCGCCTCCGGGCTGCATTGCCTGTCCATGTGCGGCTTGCGCGATGGGCTGGCCAAGTTCGGCCAATTCTGCATCGATTCGCAGCTCGCCGCGGCACTGCGCGGGGACGTGAACAAGGGCCTGTTTTTCCGTGGCACGGAAAGCCTGCCGTTCGGAGCCGCCATTCGCTCCGTGCAGGACCTGCTCGAATATCTGCTGACCGGCCGCGATCCTGCCCTTTCGGCTTAGCGCGGACACGCACCGCCCAAGAAGGCGGTGCGCCTTGCCCTATTTTGCGATAACATCCTCGTCTTGTCCTATATTTGTCGAAAGGGAAGCCCCACCCCATGGCGCTCTCGGATGTCGTGAATACGTTCGGCCGGCACATGTCGCGCGTGCACGGCGAGCCCGTGCACAAGATCGCGCTGGATGCCGGCTTCACCTGCCCCAACCGGGACGGCAGCCGGGGACGGGGAGGGTGCACGTTTTGCAACAACGCATCGTTCAGCCCGAACGGCCGCGCGCCCGAGAGCATCGACGTGCAGCTTGCGAAAGGACGGGAAATCATTGCCGGACTCACCGGCGCCCGCCTCTTCATCGCATACTTTCAAGCCTATACCAACACATACGCGCGCGTGGAACAGCTGTCGCAGGCCTACGAGCACGCACTGGCCCAGCCGGGCGTCATCGGTCTTTCGATAGGCACCCGCCCGGATTGCGTACCCGACGCGGTGCTCGATCTGCTGGTGCATTACCGCGATCAGGGCAAGGAGGTGTGGCTGGAATTGGGGCTCCAGTCCGCTTTCGACGAGACCCTGGCACGCGTCAACCGCGGCCACACTTTGGCGGAATATCGGGACACGGTCGCCAGGGCTCGGGCCCGCGGCCTCAATGTGTGCACGCACCTGATCGTCGGCCTGCCCGGAGAGACCGAGGAACACGCCCACCGCACCCTCGATACGGTGCTCGATCTCGGGGTCGACGGCCTCAAGCTGCACCCGTTGCACGTGGTCAAAGGCACCCGCCTGGCCAACGATTGGCGACGCCGCGACTACCAGCCCTTGGAGCGAGAGGACTATGCGCGCGTCGCCGCCGATCTCATCGAACGCACCCCGGCGCACATCGTCTTCCACCGGGTGACGGGAACCGCTCCGCAGGCCGTCTTGCTGGCACCGCAGTGGTGCGCGCACAAATGGGGTGTCATCAATGCCATCGAAGCGCAACTGCGCCGACGAGGCCGCCGACAAGGGGCCGCGATAGCCAGCCGGGATGCGGTCCATGCCGCTTGAAGCGCCGGCCCTTGCGCCCTACCCTCTTCGTTTGCCTTTCAAGGAGATCCCCATGCGCCTGCCGCTACCCCCAGCCCCCATGGTGCACCTGATTGCCGCGCTGCCGCAGTACCCCCATGCGCGGGTGTTCTGCACCTTCCTCAATGTCGCGCTCGCCGAGCAGCTGCGGCCCGAAGCGCTCGCGCCGCTGCGCGGCAAGCACGTGTGCATCCGGATCAAGGACGTGGGAATTGCGCTTCATTTCACCGTCACCGCTCGGGGATTCGCGCCCCTGTGGGCCGATGGTAGCCCGGATCTCGCGATCTCGGCCCGCGCCGAAGATTTTCTCGCCTTGGCCCTGCGCAAGGAGGATCCCGACACGCTGTTCTTCACACGGCGCCTCCTCATGGAGGGGGATACGGAGTTGGGTCTGTTCGTCAAGAACACCCTCGATGCGCTCGAACTGCCCCCGCTCGATCTGTCGTTGCTCTCGCCACGCCGCGTTCTCGCCACGGCCGCGGCCCGAGTTCGCGTGGCGCTCGGCTGACCCGCTCGACAGGAGGCGGTAATGCCATATATTGTGTTCAACAACAACACCTGACACAATATATCGCATGTACGCTGAACGACCGCCGCCGGCGGCGAACGCACGGACGCCGCGTCGTGATGCGACCATCGGGGAACGCGCATGGCGAAGCTGCTGCTCATCAACCGGAAGTCTCCCGAGAGCTTCTGGCGCCCCAAGTGGGCGGTCGACAACATGCTGCCGGACACCGTTGCCGCGGGAGAGACGGAATGCATCTACCGCGAATCGGGCAGCGTGCGTCTCGAAGACTCTCCGACGCCGCGTTTTGACCTTCTGAATCTCCCGCTCTACCGCACCGCCACCCGCCAGTTCTCGCGCGGCTCCCCCTATCGGTGCGAGTCTTGCGACATCGTTGTGATGTTCGGACGCAAGCCGCGGACGAAGCGCCTGGAGCAGGTCGAGCGGGAACTGGACGCGTCGCGGGCGCATGCGCTCCACAACGGGTTTATCGTCGACGACGCGCTTCGCGAGCGCCTCGAGATCGATTCCTCCATCTTCAACCTTGTCCTCGATCCACACGTTCCCTGAGGCCTGCCTTGGAAGCGCAACCGACCATCACGGGGTTCACCCCTTTCACGACCACCGATTACCCTGGATGCCTTGCCGCCGTGCTGTTTACGCAGGGCTGCCCCTGGTCGTGCCCATATTGCCACAACCCGCATTTGCGCCCGTCGCAAGAAGAGTCCTCCTCCATCGGGTGGGCGCGCATCACCCGCTTCCTGGCCAGCCGAACAGGACTCCTCGACGGGGTCGTCTTCAGCGGCGGTGAACCCACCCTGCAGCGCGGGCTACCCGAAGCATTGCGCGAAATCCGCACACTGGGCTTCAAGACCGGGCTGCACACGGCAGGCATCTACCCCGAGCGGCTCGCAAGCGTGCTCCCGCTCCTTGACTGGGTGGGACTCGATATCAAGGGACTGCCCGCAGGCTATGCAGGCATCACGGGAGCGCAGGGGAGCGCAGAGCGCGCGTTCCGGAGCCTCAGGCTGGTCCTCGACAGCGGCATCGCCTATGAGGTGCGCACCACGGTCCATGCCCGGCTGACGACCTTCGCGGAACTCGTCGCACTCGCCCACACCCTGGCCGATGCCGGTGTCCGGCACTACGCGCTGCAGGCGTTCCGGCCACAGGGGTGCATCGACCCGGCCCTGACCGAGGACGGCGGCGCACAAGCGATCGTCGAGGCGGTCCGTGAACGCATCGCGCCCTTGTTCGAAACCTTTCGCATGCAAACCGAGGCCGCCGATTGAGCCCCCGAAAAATGGAACAGGGGCGCTAAGCGCCCCTGCGAAGTGGCCTTCCGGCCCGGAGAAGAAACAATCAGAGGTGGGAGAGGTATTCCGCGACCGCGCTGATCTGCGTCGGGGTCAGCTTCGCGGCGATGACGCGCATCATCTTGCCGCCGTCATTCGTGCGTTGCCCGGACTGGAAATTGTGCAGCTGGGCCTCGATGTACTGCGCGTGTTGGCCGGCCAGGTGCGGGAAGAAGGGCGGGATCCCCTGTCCAACGCGACCATGACAGGCGGCACACGCCGGCACGTCGCCGGCCCCTACCGTGAAAATCTGCTTCCCCTGGGCGGCCAAGCGCTGATCGCCGCCGGTGCTCGGCGTAATCTTCTGCGCGTGGAAATACGCCCCGAGGGCGACCATCTGCTGAGGCGTCAGGGTCGCCGCCATGCCGGCCATGATCGGGTTGGCGCGCGCGCCGCTCTTGAAATCCGCCAGTTCCTTGGCAATATACGCGGCACCTTGCGAGGCCAATCGCGGATAGGTCGGAACCACGCTGTTGCCGTTGGCGCCATGGCAAGCCGAGCAGACTGAGGCAACAATCTGGGCGGCATTTACGGTGCCGCCCGATGCCGCGGGTGCCGCGCTCGCGGCGGGTGCCGCCGCTGCAGGGAGCGCGCCCAGCGCGCCGGCCATCACGACCGCCATCGTCCATACTTTCATCTCTACCCCCTTGTTTGCACGTTTAACTGTTGTCGTTTTGGCTCCTCTGGGGGGAGGCACACCCCCAGACTCGAGTGCTATTGCCCGCCGCCCAGTTCATGCACGTAGGCGGTGAGCACCTTGATCTGCACCGGCGTGAGGCGATCCTTCCAGGTCGGCATCACGCCCTTGTACACGC
>JAKAFK010000094.1 GCA_021817985.1 Pseudomonadota bacterium
AGTTGGATGCCCGCGTCGGAGTCACGGTCGCCGGCTCGCGGATGCACTGGTCCTTGTCTCCCACGGAAGCCACGAGCGGCCGAAGCGGTCTTTCGAGGGGGCCACTGTCGTTGTGGGCCCCGATGGTTTTGTGTCAGCGATGCCCGTTGTTGGGCATTACGCTGAAACCCGGACTCGACCCAATCCGGCTCTCCAAGACGGTATTGGCTCAGCGGCCGGTATCCGAGTGCAACGGTCGCCCAGCACGCCCGTTCAGGGGCGGCACGTCGGCCATTCCGAGCATTGGCGCCGGCGGGCAACGCAGCGGCAATGCGGCGGAAAGCCGCCGCCCAAGGGGCCCGAGTGATTTGCGCTTCGGCGACGCCCGCTGTCGGGCATCACGCCGAAACCCGGACCCGACCCTGACCTGACCTTCGTCCTGGTGCAGCAGGGCGACAGCTAACCAGAAAAACGTCTTTTCCGAGGGTCATCCCTCGGCGGCCTACCAGTCGGACCGGGAGCCGCCCCTGGCTGAATTTTCGCGACGGCTTGACATTTCCGTGAATGTTATTCACACTTTCCGTGAATGATATTCACGGCAAAATGACGGATCTGGAACTGATCGGCTTGTATGAAATTGCGGAGCTCGCCGGCGTGGGGCCCTCAGCGGTCGCAAATTGGCGCAAGCGGGCCCGAGATTTCCCCGCGCCGGTCGCAGAACTTAGGTCCGGCCCAGTTTTCCGTTCGTCCCAGATTCGCGCTTGGCTTCGCCGAAGGAGAGTCCCGATGACGACAGTGATTGCAACCATTAATCTGAAGGGTGGCGTCGGTAAGAGCACCACAACGGTTGCCGTGGCGGAGACGCTATCGGCGGTCTTCCACAAGAAAGTACTGGTCATAGACCTTGACCCGCAAACAAATGCGACCACGATGCTCATTGGCGAAGAGAAGTGGAAAAAGCTTAACAACGAGGGGCTTACGTTGGCGCAGCTGTTCAAGGACGCATTGGAGTCAGATGGAAGGGCGCGCACCTTCGACATCGAGAAGACGATTCAGAAGGGTGTCTCGAATGTGGCTGATGTGCAGAATCTTGACCTGCTGCCTTCGAGCCTCGACCTAATCGACGTACAGGACCGACTTGCCGGCATGTCGAGTGGCCGGTTCTACGCGGAGAACCCTACAGACATCCTGCGTCGTGCCACGCGTTCAATCATTGAAATGTACGATCTCGTACTCGTGGATTGCCCGCCAAACCTCGGGATCATCACGCTCAACGGTCTACGAATCTCTAACGGCTATATTATTCCCACGATCCCCGACATTCTTTCGACGTACGGCATCCCACAGATAGTGAAACGCGTGGGCCAGTTCTCCGATACGATCGGCGAGAACATCGATCCGTTGGGGATCCTCATATCAAAGTACCGCGCGCAGTCCACGACCCACACCAACGTCCTTCGCGAGATGAAGCGCAAGGCGGATGCGCCATTGTTCGAAACGATCATTCCCGAGAATGACAAGGCGGCGGACGCCGCAGATTACGCGCCGGTTTCGACGCTCCGTCAGAAATGGGGTTACCAAGGCCAGTACGATCGCTACGTAGCCTTGACCAAGGAACTCATGGAGCGCGCCGGCGTATGACGCTAAAGCAAACCCTTCAGGCCCTTGTAGCGGTGGTCCTCGAAGAAGCCGACCGGAACGCAGACTTCGCGCAACGCCTGGAAGATGCCCTAGGTAAAGCTAGTCAGATCGTGCCAACCAAGAAATCCAGATCGCGGGCGTCTGCCCTTGTGGATCCCGTCGCCACTCTCGATGAACATGGCGAAGCCGAACTGCGCCGTCGGCTCCAGTCCCTTTCTTTGGGGCAACTGCTTGATGTCGTCGCGGAATTTGGTATGGACCCGGCAAGGTTAGTCATGAAGTGGAAGAGCACCGAGCGCGTTGTGGAGCACATCGTGGACGGCGCGAAGCGCCGCTCCGTCAAAGGCGACGCCTTCAGGGCTTAGCTGATCTTAATTCGTGCGCCCACCTACAACATCGCCCCAATTCATTCGGATGTTTGCGTGAAAATAGACGCTCTGCTCTCGTTAGCCTTTTCCGTTCAATCGAACAGGGGCGTTTACGCCGTACTCTTGGGTTCTGGCGCTTCTCGCGCAGCGGGCATTCCGACGGGTTGGGAAGTCGTTATCGACCTTATTCGGAAGCTCGCCGCGGCGGATCAGGAAGATTGCGAGCCAGACCCTATCGGATGGTACGAAGCAAAATTTGGCGATAAACCGGATTACTCGAGGCTCCTTGATGCATTGGCAAAGACCGCACCCGAACGGCAACAGCTGTTGCGACGGTACTTCGAACCTACCGAGCAAGAGCGCACGGAAGGCCTGAAGCAACCCACCAAGGCTCATCGCGCAATTGCGCGTCTTATGTCTGGCGGCCACATTCGCGTGGTCCTGACGACGAACTTTGACCGGCTGCTAGAACGGTCTCTTGACGACGAAGGGATAGCGCCGATGGTCATCAGCACCGCGGACCAAGTGGAAGGGGCTACGCCGTTGGTCCATGCTGGTCCGTGCGTGATAAAGCTTCACGGAGACTACCTCGATACGCGAATACTGAACACACCTGAGGAGTTGGCGCGATATGACGGACGCACTGAGGCGCTCCTCGCCCGCGTATTTGACGAGTTTGGCTTGATCGTTTGTGGCTGGTCAGCCGAATGGGATACCGCGCTTCGTTCGGCTATCGAGCGAACTCCTTCCCGCCGGTATGCAACCTATTGGGTTGGCCGCGGTGCGCTTGGTGACGCGGCCAACCGGCTGATATCCCACAGGAATGCGACGCCTCTGATCGCCACGGACGCAGATTCATTTTTCGAAGATCTGGAAACAAAGGTACTGGCCATCGAAGAGGCGTCGGCACCGCATCCACTGTCGGCCAGGAGCCTCGGGGAGGCCGCGAAGCGGTTTCTGCCGGACCCCGCGGCTCGAATTCGGTTGTGCGATCTAATAACCAACGAGGCCGAGCGTGTCGCAGCGGAACTTCGAACAACGCCGTATTTCGATACAAGCTCTGCAATCACGACGGCGTCGGTCACGGCAAAAGTTCGCAAATACGACGCCCTATGCTCCGGGCTCGTCGCAATTTCAGTTCAGTGTGGACGATGGGGAGACCTTGGCGTCGCGAAAGAGTTGGCCCGAGCGCAGATAAGGCTGCATGCTACTCGAGGGGACTCCGGGAATACATTTTGGCTTGCATTTCAAAAGTATCCGGTTGCCCTCTTGGCCTACGCAGCCTGCCTGGGCGCAATAGTAGGGAGAAAGCTCGATGTGGTCAGCGTGCTAATGGGGACCGAGCTGACTCGGAGCGGACGCGAACCTGTCCTTGCTGTAACTGTCGTGCCGCCGGCAGCGATGTTGGATCATTTTGCTTGGGGCAATCAGCTTGAGGGAATGGGCGATCGGCATGCCGCCTTGAGCGACTGGCTCGCAGAATATTTTTGGGTGCAGGTTGGCACCTTATTCGCATCGCGGGAGGAGTTCAACGCGCATTTTGACGAGGTTGAAATCTTGTTCGCCTTGGCTAATCACAGGCTCTCGCCACCTGTCAACATGCCGGATTGGCATCCGCCAGGCGCCTATGGCTATCGTACCCGAAGCAGAAGGCAGGTTGTAGAAAAGATATTGAAATCCATGCACGACGAGGGCAACGGTTCGCCCTATGTCCGCGCACGTTTGTTTGGTGCTACGGTCGGCGAGTGTGAGGAAGCGTTGAATGCGTTCACGTCGTTTGCCGACAAAGTGTCGGCGCAGTGGGACCTATTCGGGCTCGCGGGCTGATGGCCAAACAGGACTAACCTTCACGCTGGCGATTTCATCTCAGGAGACCATCTATGGAATGGGTACACGCATATAACTATTGGCGAAAATCTGTTGTGGATTCCTCTGATGGGTACTTCACTAAGGAAGACTTTGATAAATGGTTTCGCAATGGGGCAATTCACGCAACCGATCACCTTGGATATTTCGGAACAATAGATGAGCCAGGGTCTAAAGAACATCTCGATATCTTGATTCGCAATTCTTTTATTTCAATGTTGGAAGCTTGCGCAGAAGGAAGGTTTGGAAAATAGCTTTAGGGAAATCACCCGGCCCCGCAGTGGCGGCTTACCGCGGCATTGCCGCCGCTATGCCCGCCGGCGCCCATGCTCGGAATGGCCGAGATGCCGGTGTAGGTCGTCAGGCAGGTTTCAGCGTGGACCAGCCCTTCGGGCGTCCGGTCCGGAGATGGCATGCCCGACCGGTTATGGCCGGGCGCTGCCTCCCAGAACGCCAGCTTTGTGGCGACCAAGTTCGACAACTGTACCGCGCCCAGGCCTCTATGGGCTGGGTAGGGTCACAAATTTCACAGCCAGCATTTCAGCTCGCCTTGCGGCGCCTGCGGGAGCTTCCGTTAAATCACCGTGCGCGATGTCATTTCTAAAAGACTTTAGCATTTTGAATTCATCAAGATCACCATCTCCGAGTGCAATCCACCTATGAATGATCAAGTAGGTCAATCTCGCGGTTAGGTCGCGCCAATCCACCTTCTGTCTGTGGTCGTACGAAGCAGCCGTACGCGCCAATCGCGCACAATGCCTGATGTCGTTTAACGTTTTGGGGCCTCTAGCTGCCCCTCGATAATGTTTAAACGCGGCGTTTATATTTATCTCTAGCGAGAGAAAGAGATATAAAAACCGCTTTGTCTCGTCGCTTTCCTTAAGCCCAAGGGTAAAGAACACTGACGTTCGAGATTCGATAGACGGAGCGACTGTGGCGATGTCATTGAGCCCAGCAAGGATATCCGTCTCTGAGATCGTCCTTCGTACTTCGAGCGTTCCAGTCATGGAGAATCTAAAATCCTGTAACTTTCTTCCCGAATCCGTTCTCCCGACAACGGTAGAGAAGATTTGCCGAAGATTAAACGAATCAAAATTCACTCTGAAGACTGCGATTGCGGCTGCAAGAACCGGCGGGGATATGGTCTGCTCCAGTCCGCGTAGCTCACTTTTTGCCGCTCCGAAACTATCAATTGTGACTAGGTCACCGTCCGATCCCACCTTCACATGCCCTTCCGCGATGGTATGCATGACGGTTGGGCCGATAGAAAGGGCAAGAAAAGGCCCTTTTACGCCACTTTGTTCGCACCAGCCTGATTCGTCTGGAGTAAAGTCATCGTTGGCGATTGCGCGACAGACCGCATTTATGCTTTTTCCAATGGCGATGGAGTAGGAGTGGCCGCAAATGCTGGAAGTCGCTTGACGCGCTGAATCGTCATCAATAATGATCCCAGCCACCTCGTATATCGAAAAACTTGTGAAGCATGCCGTTAGAGGTCTCTCAGGCGTGATCATCTCATAGCCCATCTGTTGGAGGGCGTAATTAGAGATCATCAATTTCGTCTCCCCAGAAGTTTTTGGTTTGCGCGATTACAACACGTAGGCGGCAAGCCTCCTCCGCCAAAGATATCGAGCATAAGGTCCTCAGCGGCGGCTTACCGCCGCATTGCCGCCTCAATGCCCGAGAGCGACCAAGTCCGCTCAGGCCGATCAGAACCCGTTGGCCGTCTAGCCGGTTTCAGAGTTGAGCAGTCCCCTGCAAGACCGCTGCGGAGCACAGGTGGGGGCCCGCTTCTGGCCGGGTGCCGACAGTCGCTCATGGTGCCGCATAGCTGTCATTCACGTTGATTAGGTCGGTCGCCCCGATGACTCGTGGTTGCGCACACCCAAAGCTACGGCGCTCCGAACGCCCCACGGGCCTGGGAGACGCATCCGCTTGTCACCCAATTTCATTGTTGCCGGGAAGCTGGCGGGCAGTTCAAGTAACTCGTCTGCAGCGCTTTCCATGTCTTGACCCCATCGAATGACGGATCGAGTGCTGGGCCAGCCACCTGGCCATTGAGTGCGCCATTGATGGCCGACATGCCATGCAAAATCATGTACGTTGGATAGTACTTCGGGGGGCCCCTATCGCTCACGCTCCTGCAGAGTCTTCCCAATTCCCGAGCGTCCGCCACCCTTGCGGTGAGGACCGAGCGGAACTTGTCCCTCTTAGCCGCGGTCAGCGAGCCAAAGGTCCCCATGATCAGCACCTGCCCGGCTTGCCCGGCGGTCTTGTCCGATATCCTGGCGGCATCGAATTGACTCTCCATGCCCGCTAGCGCGAACAGGGCGACCGCCTCGGCGTATCGATCATGTTCGATGCACTCGCGAACACCGAGGTACAGGTCCGGGGGTGCGCTAAAGGGGCTCACCTGCTCCAGTGCCACGCACCCCAAAGTGTTCGTCGCCGCAAGGCTGCCTTCCATGGCGATGTCCGCGACGTTACCTCGACGCTGCACCTTGATCCCGGAGCCCGCCGGAATCGGCGCAGCCGCACCTGATGCGGACACGGACTTCGCGGGAGCGCCCGGAATGTTTTTCACCGCACCGCCCTCGCCAGCATTGCCATACGCGGATTCAGCGGAAAGTCCGGCGCGTGGATCGGCACCGAGATTTTTGAGGGTTGTCGCCAGTGCCAAGTTGCCGGAATCGACTGCAACCATCAAAGCGGTTCGGTTCCACTTATCGAGCGCATCGATATCAGCGCCATGCTTGAGGAGCACCGCTATCGTTGCTTGGTCCCTAGCGTCAAATAGCGCCGTTTGCCCGTTCGCGTCGCGTGCGTCGACCGGCCAGCCGCTAGCGAGTAAGAATTCCACAAAATCCGGACGGCGTGATGCTGCCGCGCATTGCAGCGCGGTGCGGCCATTATTCGGAACGGTCGCAATGGTGGCGCCGTGCGCCAGGAGCGTCCGGACCGCACCGATCGGATCCTTCACGGAAGGATTGCACGCCACTGCCTCAACTGCTGTCCCAAAGGCACCTTCTGCCCTTACATCGGCGCCATGGTCGATCAAGAACTCCAGGAGGTCTGGCGTGGTGGCTAGCATCAGCGGTGTATTTGGGGCCATGGTCGTCCGATTATCCATGTCAACGAGCACCCGATTATTTACGTCGGCGCCATCGGCAATGAGTAGCTCGATGATCCGCTGGCGCTCGGCGGGCCGGTCTACCCCACCAACGATGACATAGCGCAGCATGGAATTCTTGCGCGATGTTGCGATATCGTGTTGCGAGGCGTCGTGCATTAATATCGCCCGCAGGCTATCGAGATCACCGCGGGCAGCCATCTGATCGAGTCCCCGGGCATTTGGAACACGTGCATACATCAGGAGCATTCGCACGATGTCCGAGTGACCGTGTGCCGTAGCTTCCGATAGGGCCGTCTGCCGAGCCCCGGTGCGTATCGAGATATCGGCACCGTGCTTGAGCAGAATCTCCACGGTTCTCCGACTTCCATTCGACGCCGCCAATATAAGGGGCGTAGCGCCCAATGGACCGTGCACGTTGACCACGGCTCCGTGAGCGATCAACAATTCGGCGACATCGGCCGCATCCGCGGAGGCCGCTCGATGCAACGCTGTCAAACCACTGTTCGGCCCCGACGTCTGTTTAGCTTCGATGCTCGCTCCATGATCAATAAGGAACTCGGCAACCTTGAATTGGTTCTGCTCCGCCGCATGGTCAAGCAGTGTCTTGTCATTATCTGAGCGATCGTTAATACTCACGCCTTGCGTCGATAGATACGTCTGCAGTTGTTCTATCGACCCCCCCTTCACTAGGTTCGCGAACGTCTGATCCGCTGGGACACGAGTACTGGCGACACTTCGTGCAGCCGAATTCCCCGGGACCGCCGACACGAAGACCTGAGGTGCCACCTCGGAGAGGTGCTGCATGTGCCGGCACTGATTGGCCACCTCGACGTATTTGGTCCGCCGTATGGGCCACTCCGGCAGTGGATGCTGGTTTCGTACCCACTCGTTAAATGTTTCCGTCGTACACTGGAGCGCGGCGGTCTCTTGCCTGTTTTGGTCGTGGCTGTTGGGAACCACTGGGATCGGGGAGGGCACTGGTGACGTGGAATCCGCGGATTGAACTTGGGGATCTGTGCCACAGGGCGCGTCCGCGTAGGCGATGCTGCCATCCTCGCCAGTACATTTATATATCGGCGCTGAGCTCGCTGAGGCACAAAGAATCAGCCCTTGTAGCGCTGCCGCAAAAGCAGTTCTAATCACTTGTGCTCCACCGCCGATAGTTACTCGGCTGCCAAAATATTCAATAGGGTAAACCCCCCGTGAATTGAGGGGCCCGGGAAGTGGAATTCTCCCGCAATGGGAGGTTCTACGTAAAGAAATCGAGGTTTACCGACGGCCAGATCATGGCGGTTTTGAAGCGTGCAGAGGCGGGGAACCGGCGGCGCGCTGTGCCGGGGAATCGGAATCAGCTCGGCGCTGTTTTACCGGCGGCGTGCCAAGTACGGCGGCATCCGGGATCGCCGCCTACGTTCCCTTGCGTCCGCAGTGAAGCGAATCCAGATGTAACAGCGAGCAGCCGCAAGTGGCCGGGACCAAGCCTTCCCAGTCGCCTACCGGGGCGGACCTCAGTCTTTGCATTGGTCCTCAAACCTGAGCCTGCTGTGCCTGCACGAAATCTACGAAGGCCCGCAGCGGTGCGGGTAGGTAGCGTCGGCCCGGGTAGTACAGGAACGGTCCGGTGAAGGGCTGCCACCATGACTCCAACACCGGCTCCAAGGCACCGCTTTCAAGGTGGGGTTTCAGCCAGTCTTCGAACAGATGGATGATCCCGCAGCCCGCGACAGCGGCATCGACCGCTAGGTCCACGCCCCCGCTCACGCGAACGATCAATGGTCCGCTGGGTTCCACAGTCACCACCTCGGCACTGCGCTGAAATTCCCAGGCCGGCATCGCACCGCTGGCGAAGCGGCCACGCAGGCAGGCGTGGTTTAGTAGGTCGCGCGGATGGGCTGGACGCCCGCGCGCCTCAAGGTAGGCGGGAGCGGCCGCGGTGGCCATGCGCTGCCGACGGGGCCCAATGGGGATGGCGATCATGTCCTGAGCCAAGCGCTCCTCGTAACGGATGCCGGCGTCGCATCCCGCTGCGAGGATGTCGATAAAGCCCTCCTCAACCACCACGTCCAGGACGATGTCCGGGTACGCCGCCAAGAAGGGCGGTAACAGGCTCGGCAGGACCAGCCGCGCGGCACTCGCCGGCACGTTGAGTCGCAGCGTGCCGACCGGACGATCGCGAAAGCCGTTGACCACGTCGAGCGCGGCCTCCACCTCCCCGAGCGCCGGCCCCAACCGCTCCAGCAGTCGCACACCGGCCTCGGTGGGCATCACGCTGCGCGTGCTGCGGTGGAGCAGGCGAACGCCCAGCCGCGCCTCCAGCCGTCGCAACGCCTCGCTCAGGCTTGACGGACTGACGCCGCCGGCCCTTGCCGCTTCGCGGAACCCGCCAGCGCGTGCGACAGCCAGGAATGCCGCCAGATCGCTTAGCTGTGCTGCCATCGATACCTTTTCCACTGTTTGGTTTATTGCACAGCCTGTACCAACTGCACCTACTTATCGTACGCGTCCTGTCTGCCTACAGTGTCTCCTTTTTCTTGAATGGGAATCCCCAAATGAACGCACTTGATAAGGCCGGTCAATTTTGCCTCGGCAGTCGTGATGTCAGACGTATGGGCTACGGCGCCATGCAACTTGCCGGGCCCAGCGTCTTCGGTCCGCCCAGAGACAGGGCGGCTGCATCCGCCGTGCTCCGTATGGCGGTGGAAAGCGGCGTCAACCATATCGACACCAGCGACTTCTATGGCCCGCACATCACCAACCAGATCATTCGCGAGGCGCTGCACCCATACCGCGACGATTTGGTCATCGTCACCAAGGTCGGCGCCAAGCGGGGGTCGGATGCATCGTGGATTCCTGCCATGTCGCGCGAGGAATTAACTCAGGCCGTTCACGACAACTTGCGCCACCTCAGTCTAGACGTGCTGGAGGTGGTGAACCTGCGCAGCATGTTGGGCATCCACGGGCCGGCGGAAGGCTCGCTGGAAGAGCCGCTGTCGGCCCTTGCTGAGTTGCAGCGACAAGGGCTGATCCGTCATATTGGCCTGAGCAACGTCACGGCCCGGCAGGTCGCCGATGGGCGCCGGATTTGCGACATCGTCTGCGTTCAGAACCACTACAACCTGGCACACCGCCATGACGATAAGCTGATTCAACAACTTGCTAGTGTAGTGAGTCATTAATTCGTTGAACTATATCGCCATTTCGCTGTCTCTCGTACAGTTCGGTTGGAGAGGCGAGGAAGAGATGGCGGGAAGACGGAAAGCAGAACTGGTGCTCACCGAGGC
>JAKAFK010000095.1 GCA_021817985.1 Pseudomonadota bacterium
CAGCAAACACGAATTCGCTAGATCAATAGGTTAAGCAAGATGTCGGCGCAAAATCCGCCCTAAAACCGGAGTTTTTCCGCCGAATGGGTAAAGATGGGCTAAGAGGCGGTAGCACCCGTATCCCCGGCGGTAAAGCTGCCGCTCAACACGTGTTGCACTTGGCGGGCAGGTGTCCGGCCCATTGCCGACCTACTGGGAACATGTGACCACAGTCGGCTATGGCCGAGGAGCGGAACTGTCCTACCCGTCCGCAGTTCGTCCATAACGGACGGAAGTGCAGGCGTTGTTGAACGACCGTAGTCGAATAGGTTGCAGACGTTGGCAGTACTCGGGACCTGGGGGCTGTTACCATGTGGCCATTTTCTGGCACAAGACAACGGCAGAAGCTTGTCGGGCAGTTCGCTTCGGAGAAGAACCGCCTGCACAAAGTCCTCACCGAGAGCGGTATTCGCCTTGGCGTTGTGGTAAGCGATGTCCATGGCCAGTCGGCTCGCGCCATGGTCAAGTCGCGCGCATCGAGGAAGCCCCGCGCAGCGCCGTACGCCTGAAGGCCAGCCGCGAGGAGCTGTTCGATGCCCGGGTTGGCATCTGTCCCGGCAACAACGAGTCCGCCGGAAAACGCAAATCCGGCAGGGTCCGCATAGACAATGCCTATGTCCGCCGCCTGCTCTGCGAGTTTGTTCACGCCGCCAGCCGCACCCAATCGGCCCTCCAGTCCAACTGGTGCAGCAGCATGCCCGGCAGCGGCGCACGCTCCCGGCGCTTCCTGTGGGCCCCTCGTTTGGGCGCCCGCTCAACAACCCCATAGGCCTGCAGCGCGCTCTTCACCCAACTGTAGCTGCGTGGCCCTTCGTGCTTGCGGCAATGCCAGGCATGGAAGTGCTCCACGTTCCAGCCCGTGTAGCGGCTCCGATACAGATCCACCAGCTTCAGCACTGCGTCCACCGACGCAGGACGGTGTGACAACTGGCTGACCCGCTTGTCGATCAGCCCCTCCATCCCCGCTTCCTTGTAACGGCCAATGTAGCGCCGAAACGATCGCTCGCACACCTCAAGCAACCGCGCTGCCTCCTCCTGCGTCAGTCGCCCACATGCCCAACCCTCATAAGCCTCGTCGAACCTCATCTTCCGCGTCTCCTGTAGCCACTCTGCCCGCTTCATGCTCGTGCCCTCCCTGGGCACAGCACAAAACCGGATCATTTGCTACAGACCCGGACAGTTTATTTGTTCTCTACACACGGCCCCTCGACGGGTTGTTCGGCCACGCATGGGCGTGTTACCATATGCGTTTATTCGCCGTTGCCCGTTTGAGGCAGAGGCGAAAATTCGCACGCCGTCCAAGGCACAGGGTGCTCGGATCTACGAGTCATGTCGGGCGGCGGTGGTCTAACCCTTGCAGGAGCAATTTTCATGGCAATCACCATGCGTCAGATGCTGGAGGCCGGCGTTCATTTCGGGCATCAGACCCGTTACTGGAACCCGCGGATGGCACCGTTCATCTTCGGCCAGCGCAACAAGATCCATATTGTCAATCTCGAAAAGACGCTGCCGCTTTATCAGGACGCACTCAAGTTCGTCCGCCAACTGGCCGCCAACAAGGGCACTGTTCTTTTTGTCGGGACCAAGCGTCAGGCGCGCGAAATTATTCGCGAAGAGGCCGGTCGATGCGGCATGCCTTTCGTCGACCACCGCTGGCTGGGCGGCATGCTGACGAACTTCAAGACCGTCAAGCAATCCGTCAAGCGGTTGCATGATCTGGCCGCGATGGGGCAAGACGGCTCGCTCGACAAGTTGTCCAAGAAGGAAGCGCTCGACCTTAGCCGCGAGTTGGAAAAACTTGAGAACAGCCTCGGCGGGATCAAGGACATGAGCGCCCTTCCCGACGCGCTGTTCATCATCGATGTGGGCTATCAAAAGGGTGCGGTCACCGAAGCCTCCAAGCTGGGTATTCCGGTCATCGGCATTGTCGACACCAATAATTCGCCCGAAGGGGTGGATTACGTGATTCCCGGAAATGACGACTCGAGCCGTGCCATCCGTCTGTATGCGCGAGGCATGGCCGATGCGGTCCTGGAAGGGGGGCAACAGGCGCTCACGGAACTTGTCCGGGACGAGTTCGTCGAAGTCGAGGAATCGGACGGACAGCCGCCGAAATAGAACCGGCCGGGAAAAAAGGGGCCCCGGCCCCTTTTTTGTTGCGAATCGATCTTGTCGCCGCAGCTGCGAGCGTGCACAGCTTTTCCTGTCGCGTGGCTATCGCCCGCTCCGGGAGGCGAGCGCGATTCGACGGAATCCATGGGAATCTGGAATAGTCAAGGAGTGAACACAGTATGGCAGAAGTGACCGCGGGAATGGTCAAAGAGTTGCGCGAGCGCACGGGCCTGGGCATGATGGAATGCAAGAAGGCACTGAGCGAAGCGCAAGGCGACATGAAGGCGGCCGAGGACCTGCTGCGCATCAGGAGCGGGGCGAAGGCGAGCAAGGCGGCCGGACGGGTGGCCGCCGAAGGCGTCGTGCGCACCTTCATTGGTCCGGATGCGAAGCGAGGCGGCATGGTTGAACTCAACTGCGAGACGGACTTTGTCGCGAAGAATGAGGAATTTAGTCAATTCGCAACCGATCTCGCCCAGCTTGTCGCGCAGACAAACCCGGCCGACGTCGAGGCGCTGAGCAGCGCTCGCCTTGGAAGCGGAGAGGGCGTCGAGGAGCGGCGCAAGGCGCTGGTCATGAAGCTGGGCGAAAATATCACCATCCGGCGCTTCGCGCACTTCGAGACGGCCGGGCAGCTGGCTACCTATGTGCATGGCAGCAAGATCGGCGTGTTGATCGACTACGTCGGCGGTGATGCCGGCTTGGGCAAGGATCTGGCCATGCATATCGCCGCGGCCAAGCCGATTTGCGTATCCAAGGAGGCCGTGCCCGCCGAGCTCCTGGCGAAGGAGCGCGAGATCTACACGGCGCAGGCCGCCGACAGCGGCAAGCCGGCGAACATCATCGAAAAGATGGTGGAAGGGCGAATCGGCAAGTACCTGGCGGAGGTGACCCTGCTGGGGCAGCCGTTCGTCAAGAATCCCGACGAGACCGTCGAAAAACTGCTGGCCGGAAAGGGCGCGCGTGTCAATGCCTTCCAGATGTTCGTGGTGGGCGAGGGCATCGAGAAGAAAGTGTCGGATTTTGCCGCCGAGGTGAAGGCGCAAGCGGGGCACGCCTGATACTATGGCCGAGTCTCCCGTGTATAAGCGCGTCTTGCTGAAGCTCTCCGGGGAAGCCCTGATGGGCACGGACAGCTATGGCATCAATCGGGACATGATTGATCGCATCGTGTCGGAGATTGCCGAGGTGGCGCGTCTGGGCCTCCAGATCGCCATCGTGATCGGCGGCGGGAACATCTTTCGCGGCGTCGCGCCTGCGGCGGCGGGCATGGACCGTGCCACGGCAGACTATATGGGAATGCTCGCGACGGTCATGAACGCCCTGGCGCTCCAGGATGCGATGCGCCGCCAGGGCTTGGTCAGTCGGGTGCAGTCGGCGCTGACCGTCGAGCAGGTGGCCGAACCTTATATCCGCGGCAAGGCGTTGCGCTATCTGGAAGAAGGCAAGCTGGTCATCTTCGCGGCGGGAACCGGCAACCCGTTCTTCACCACCGACACGGCGGCGGCGTTGCGTGCGATCGAGATGAGCTCGGAAATCGTCCTCAAGGCCACGAAAGTCGACGGCGTCTACACCGACGATCCCAAGACACATCCGGATGCCGTGCGCTACGAGCGCCTGACCTTCGACGAGGCGATCACCAAGAATCTCAAGGTGATGGACGCGACGGCGCTCACGCTCTGCCGCGATCAGAAAATGCCCATCTGCGTGTTCAGCATCTTCAAGCAGGGCGCGCTGATGCGGGTGGTGCTCGGAGAAGGCGAGGGGACGCTTGTCCAATGCTAGCGCGGCAATAGGGTCCACCCGATGGGTACCGTAACGCCGCGCATGACGCTGGCGCGGGCTTGCAACATCGACAGTCGTGGCTGGAAGGATGCAAGATGACGATTGAAGAGGTAAGAAAAACGGCCGAGCAGAAAATGCAGCGCACCCTGGAGACGCTCAAGACCGACTTCGGCAAGGTGCGCACAGGGCGTGCTCATGCGGGCATTCTCGATCATGTCATGGTCGATTACTATGGCAGCATGGTGCCTATCAGCCAGGTGGCCAACGTGACCGTTCAGGACGCGCGCACGCTGGGCGTCGCGCCCTGGGAGAAGAAAATCGTGGCGGTGATCGAGAAGGCCATTCGCGACTCCGACCTCGGCTTGAATCCGTCGACCCAGGGCGACCTGATTCGCGTGCCCATGCCCGCTCTGACCGAGGAGCGCCGGCGGGACCTGATCAAGGTGGTGCGCGGAGAGGCCGAGGATGCCAAGGTGGCCATCCGCAATATCCGGCGCGATGCCAATGGCGCCCTCAAGGAGCTTCTGAAGAACAAGGAGATCGGCGAGGACCAGGAGCGGCGGGCACAAGACGACATACAGAAGCTCACGGATCGCCATGTCGCGGACATCGACCGTGTGCTGCAGACCAAAGAAGCAGACCTGATGGTGGTCTGAGCGGGAGGCGCGGCCGCTCGCGGCTGCGCCTGCCTATGGGCCGGGGCCGCCAAGCCGACGCCTGCCGGATGAGTGAGTGCGCCTAGTGGGCCTTTTTTCCAGTTCGACCAAGAACGTGCCGGAAGTCGCCAATGTTCCACGGCACATTGCCATCATCATGGATGGCAATGGACGCTGGGCGAAGAAGCGTTTGCTCCCGCGCATCGCAGGCCATCGGCGGGGCGTCGAGACCGTGCGCTCGACGATCAAGAGCTGTATCGGGTTCGGCGTCGAGTACCTGACCTTGTTTGCCTTCAGCAGCGAGAATTGGCGCCGCCCACCGGAGGAGGTGTCTTTGCTCATGCAGCTTTTCGTGCGTGCCCTGGAACACGAGGTCGCCAAGCTGCACGAGAATGGGGTGCGCTTTCGCGTGATCGGCGACCTGACGCGATTCGACAAGCGCCTCCAAGAGCTTATTGCCCACGGGGAGGAAATCACCCGCGACAATACCCGCCTAACCCTGACGGTCGCCGCCAACTATGGGGGCCGCTGGGATCTTCTGCAGGCGGCCCATCGCCTGCTCGCGGCGCATCCCGAACTCGCCACCTCGTTCCAGGAAGAGGATTTGACGCCCTACCTTTCCACAGCCTATGCGCCCGAGCCGGATCTTTTCATCCGGACCGGCGGCGAACAGCGGATCAGCAACTTCCTGCTGTGGCAGCTGGCCTACGCCGAACTCTATTTCACCGACACCCTGTGGCCGGATTTCGATGAGGCCGCGCTGCGCCATGCGCTGGCGTCTTACCAAAGGCGGGAACGGCGCTTCGGCCGGACCAGCGATCAATTGCGAGAGAATGCTTAGACTAAGAGTCGTTACGGCCCTGGGCCTCGTTTTGTCGTTTCTGGCGGCCCTTTTCTTCCTGCCGGCGCTCTACTGGTCGCTCGTGCTCCTCGCGGGTTTTGGACTGGGTGCGTACGAATGGGCAAGGCTTGCCCGCTTCGGGCGCCTCTCGCGCGGGCTCTATGTGGGGGCAACCATTCTGGCCGGACTCGTGCTCCTGTGGGCCGGGTGCGGTGAGTCCGAGCGGGCGTCGGCTTGGCTGCCTGAAACCCTGTTTGCGCTGTCCGCCGCGTTCTGGGTGTGCATTGCGCCCTTGTGGCTCCTCCGGCGCTGGGCGCCGCACGAGGGCTGGGCGCTCGGGCTGGTGGGATGGATACTGCTTCTGCCGACGTGGGCGGCCTTGAGCGGCCTTCGCGCCCAAGGGGCGGTGTCCTTGCTCGCGCTGCTCATGATCATCTGGATTGCCGACACGGCGGCCTATTTTGCCGGGCGCGGCTTCGGCCGGCACAAGCTGGCGCCGAGGATCAGCCCGGGAAAGACGTGGGAGGGCGTGGCAGGCGCCTTTGGGGCGGTCGGGCTTTATGCCGTGGCGTGCAAGCTGGCAGGCTTTCGCGGCCTCCAGGGGCTGGGAGACGGCGTTGGATCGGTCCTCTTGAGTATACTTGTATTTTGGGGTCTGACTTACTTCGGCATCCTGGGCGATCTTTTTGAATCCTGGATGAAGCGCCAGGCCGGCTTGAAGGACAGCGGGCGCATCCTGCCCGGGCACGGAGGGCTGTTGGACCGTATCGATGCCCTGACCTCGAGTATGCCGCTGGCCGCGCTGGGTTGGCTGTGGCTCAATCCGCAAGCCTTGCACCGCTAAGGGATGGGCAGCAAAAGAAAGCGGAAGATGGGGGACGCCATAACGCGTCCCTATGGCCCGAACGACTTTCGTGAGGAGCAAGCGAGAAGAAGGATTCCTGCCTCGGCTCACGGCCGGAGCGGCTCGCGAAGAAAAATCCATGAATGAACGCCGCGGCGTCACACTCCTTGGGGCGACGGGTACCATCGGGCGCAACACGCTCGACGTGCTCGAACGGCACTCCGAGCGCTACCGCGTCGTCGCGCTCAGCGCCCACTCGGCGGTCGACCGTCTTTTCGAGCAATGCTGCGCGTTCAAGCCCGAGTTTGCCGCCGTCGTGGATCACGCCGCGGCGAACCGGTTGCGCGATCAGCTCAAGGCGGTCGGCAGTCCTACGGAAGTCCTGGCGGGCGAGGCGGCCCTGGAAGACATCGCAGCGCTCCCCCAGGTCGATACGGTGATGGCGGCCATCGTCGGTGCAGCGGGACTCCGCCCGGCACTGGCCGCCGCGCGGGCAGGGAAACGGATTCTGCTCGCCAACAAGGAAACTCTCGTGATGTCGGGCCATCTCTTCATGGAGACGGTCAAGGCGCACGGGGCCACGCTGCTGCCGATCGACAGCGAGCACAACGCGATTTTCCAGGCCTTGCCGCGAGACTTTGACGGAAGGCTCGATGCGGTGGGCGTGCGCAGGATCCTGCTCACCGCCTCCGGAGGCCCCTTCCGGCGGACGCCCTTGCCCGAGTTGGCCCAGATCACCCCGGAGCAGGCGTGCGCGCATCCCAACTGGGTGATGGGGAAGAAGATATCCGTCGATTCCGCCACCATGATGAACAAGGGGCTGGAGGTGATCGAGGCGCATTGGCTGTTCAACGCATCGGCCGAGCGCATTCAGGTGGTGATTCATCCCCAGAGCATCATCCACTCGCTCGTCGAGTATGTCGACGGCTCGGTGATCGCCCAGCTCGGCAACCCAGACATGCGCACGCCTATCGGCTATGCATTGGGATACCCTGACCGGCTGGAGACCGGAGTGAGCCCGCTGGACCTTTTCAAGGTGGCCCGTATCGATTTCGAGGAGCCGGATTTGGCCCGCTTCCCATGCCTGGCCCTCGCGTTCCAGGCGCTGCAGGCGGGCGGTACGGCCCCGGCCGTCCTCAATGCGGCCAATGAGGTGGCCGTGGCGGCCTTTCTCGAAGGGCGCCTGGCTTATACGGACATCCCGGTGCTGATCGAATCCGTGCTGGCGGACATTTCCGTCCAAGCGGCCTCCAGCCTGGACGACGTGGTCGAGGCGGACCGTCGGGCGCGCGAGTGCGCGCGCCGCTTCCAGGGTCATCGCGCATGAATGGGCGGGCGCTAGGTGCGCAACGGCTCGAAGCGCAAAGATGTGTCAGGGCTCGCGGCCGAATCCCCGGGCTCGCGGGGCAGGGGGCCATGATGATTTTCCCGGCCGGCCTGTCGTTAGAAACGCCACTGAAAGGAGCGGAAGCGAAGGCGGCTTGATGGTCGCCATGGGTCCTTTCGGCCCGCTTGGCGCCTTGCGCGAATCCGATGAATTTCCTCTATACACTGGCGGCCTTCGCCCTCGCTCTCGGTATTCTCGTCGTTGTCCATGAGTTCGGCCACTTCTTGGCCGCCCGCCTCTCGGGCGTGAAGGTCCTGCGTTTTTGCGTGGGATTCGGCAAACCGCTCTGGAAACGGGCCTGGGGGGCGGACCGGACGGAATGGGCCATTGCGGCCTTCCCGCTGGGCGGCTATGTCAAGATGCTCGACGAGCGAGAGGGCGAGGTGGCGGCCTCCGAGCGGCACCGCGCGTTCAATCGGCAGCCCGTCCATACGCGCTTTCTCATTGTCGTGGCGGGCCCGACTGCAAATTTGGTGCTGGCGGTGCTTCTCTACTTCGTGCTGTTCGTCCATGGCGTGCCAGGGCTCAAACCCGTGCTGGGGCCCGTGCTTCCGGGGACGGCGGCGGCGCGAGCGGGTTTGGCGGCAGGTGATACGATCGAGTCGGTGGCCGGTCACCCGGTGCCCTCCTGGTCGGCGGTGCGTTGGCAGTTGCTCAAACAGCTGGAGGGTGGGAAGCCGGTTGCGCTGTCCGTCAAGAAGGGGAACGGCGGCGTGGCACACCTTCGGCTCGGGCTCGCAGGCTTGGGCAACCAGGCCATGAGCGGAGATTTGCTCACGTTGTTGGGGCTCAGTGTCGTTGTGCCCTCCATCCCGGCGAAAATCGGCGCCGTGCTGCCGGCCAGTCCGGCGGCGAGAGCCGGGCTCGAGGCGGGCGACACGATTCTCGCGGTCAATGGGCATCGGGTGGCCAATTGGGATGATGTGGTCGGGCGCATCAGCGTCCGGCCTGGCCAGCGCTTCGTGCTGGCGATTGGGCGCGCGGGCGCGGTGCGCCGCATCGTCGTCGTGGCGCAGGCGGTGCGCGTGGGCACACGCACGATCGGGCGCATCGGGGTGGCCCCCGACGTCAGCCCTGCCGCAATGGCGCCCTACATGGTCACGATCCGCTATGCCCCCTGGGAGGCGCTGGAGAGCGCCGTCGCGCGCACCTGGAACACCTCCCGCCTCACGCTGACCATGCTCGGCGAGATGGTGGTGGGCAAGGCGTCCTGGCATAACATCAGCGGTCCCATCACCATCGCGGATCTCGCCGGGCAATCGGCCAAGTCGGGCTGGCTCAGCTATTTCGAGTTCATCGCACTGGTGAGCATCAGCCTTGGCGTCTTGAATTTGCTGCCTGTCCCCTTATTGGATGGCGGGCATTTGATGTATTATATCGTCGAACTAATCAAGGGGAGCCCCGTGTCGGAACGGGCAATGGAAATCGGCCAACGAGTCGGCATGGCCTTGCTGATCACATTGATGACCTTCGCTTTTTATAACGACATCCAACGCCTGCTGACCGGTCAATGATGCACATCAAGCCACGAATTCTTACCTCGCTGGTGCTGGGAGTCTATTCGGCCGCCAGCTGGGCGATGCATCCGTTCGTCGTTCGGGATATCCGGGTCGAAGGTATCCAGAGAACCGAGCCCGGGACGGTGTTTAGTTACTTGCCGGTCAAAGTCGGCCAGACCATGACGGACGCCAAAGCGGAGGCGACCATCAAGGCCTTGTATGCGACGGGCTTCTTCAAAGATGTCGAGGTGGAGCACCAGGGCGACGTCCTGGTGATCGTCGTGCAGGAGCAGCCCGCGATTGCCGACATCGAGATCAGTGGCAACAAGGAGTTCAAGACCAAGGACCTGACCAAGGCGCTGTCGCAGATCGGGCTTTCCAAAGGGCGGATTTTTGATCGCTCGATGCTCGAGCGGGCAGAACTGGAACTTCGGCAGGAGTACTACAGCCGTGGCAAATACGGCGTGGCGATCACCACGACGGTGACCCCGTTGCCGAGGAACCGTGTCTCCCTGAGCTTCGCCATCGACGAAGGGCCGGTGGCCAAGATTCGGCAGATCACCGTTGTCGGCAACCACGCCTACCACGAGAAGAAGCTGCTCGGCCTTTTCACGTTGACCACGCCCGGCTGGTTCACGTGGATCACCAAGGATGATCAGTATTCCAAGCAGAAATTGTCGGCCGATCTGGAGCGGCTGCGCTCCTACTATCTCGATCGCGGTTCTGTCAATTTCGAAATCGAGTCCTCCCAGGTATCGATCACGCCCAACAAGAAAGAAATATATATCACCATCAACGTTAAGGAGGGCGAGGTCTTCAAGGTGGAGCAGGTCAGGCTGACCGGCAAGACCATCG
>JAKAFK010000096.1 GCA_021817985.1 Pseudomonadota bacterium
GGCTTCCCTGCAAGCTTGACAACGGTGCCTTACGACACCGTCACGCCGTCTTCAGGGTGGGGGAATTTGGGGTGGCCAAAAGTGGGGGAATTTGGGTGGCCATCGGGGATAAAAGAAGACGATGGTTAGCAGGAAAAACACTATGCCTGCATAGATCAAACCGTACAAAAGGCCGTGTTCGCCGGACGTAAGATAGACCACCGATCCATGTGTATTTAGTGGGAATATTCTCCCGCTTTTTGGTTCTGCGACAGTCGGCTCGTGAGAATCAAAATACTTCCACACGGCAAACGACGAGAACCAGCAACATAAGGCCAAGATTCCGAAGATAAGCTTAAGGGTATTTGCCATCTGTACGCCTTATTGTCTCAATGCCTACTCTTTCAAAGGACTCTTACCCAAGTGTATGTAGCACCAGCGGTCCCCGAAGCCGCAGTGCCACCTCCGCCGCCAATAAAGATATTTCCACCAGTGACAGATTGACCGCGTGAGCCGCTACCAGTGTAGCCCTCGCCTCCGAGAATGAGCCCTTCGCCCCCCGACGCACTAATGGAACCAAAAGGGCCACGCAAATCGCATACACTCTGCGCATTTGACCCACCGATTTGAACGCCTAACGAACCACCCGCTCCGGCACCAACACCGCCGCCTCCTCCACCATAAACAGCCCAGTGGGTGCCATCGTAAGCGATGCCAACAAACCCACCACCACCAATCCCTATGGGACCAATGAGAGGGATATTGACGCTACCAGAGGTGCCAATATTCACAGTCCACAATCCCAGTAGGGGTGACGCGCGTTACGGTGCACTACTGGTGCCGCCGTTTTGCTCGGCAACGGCTGGCTGGCTTGCTCGACGCCCCTGGGCGCGGGCGCAAGGCGACCCTGCCCGATGCGGCCGTGCAGAAAGTGCTGGAGGGTGTTGCGCAGCCGCCAGCTTCGCTTGGGCGCTGGAGTTGCAGGAGCATGGCCAAAGCGGCGGGAGTGTCCAAGGCCAGTGTTCAGCGGCTGTGGGCGGCCAATGACACCAAGCCCCATCTCACGCGCACCTTCAAGCTCTCCAACGATCCTTGCTTCGAAGAGAGGTTCTGGGACGTGATCGGGCTTTATCTCGACCCGCCCGAGAAGGCGTTGGTGTTCTGTTGTGACGAGAAGAGCCGGTGCCAGGCGCTTGAGCGCACCCAACCGGGTCTGCCATTGGGAATCGGGCATATCAAAACAGCCACGCATGACTACATCCGCCATGGCACGCTGACCTTGTTCGCCGCTCTGAACTACCTGGAAGGCAAGCTAATCAGCCAGATTACTGAGCAGCACCGGCACCAGGAATGGCTCGCCTTCCTGAAGAAGATTCACCGGGAAACCCCGAAGGACCTGGACATTCATCTCATCGCCGATAACTATGCGACGCACAAGCACCCGGAGGTGAAGGCGTGGCTCGCGAAACATCCGCGCTTCCACATGCATTTCACGCCCACCTCGTCCTCCTGGCTCAACCTGGTCGAGCGCTTCTTTCGCGATGTTACGGACCGGATCGCCGAGGGCAGCTTCTCCTCCGTGAAACAGCTCGCAGACACCATCATCACCTTCCTGGCCGAGCGCAACGAGCACCCGAAGCGCTATGTCTGGAAAGCCAAGGGCGAGGAGATCCTCCGCAAGATCCATGCCGCCCGCGAGATCCTGAGCAAGCGGGCTGCGAATGTATAGCCATTTATGAGACACTACACTAGTTGCCTCAATGGCGCGTATACCCCAGATCCCGAGCCGTAACGATTGCGGAATTGGTAGTCCGAACGCGAATCCCTGGCACATCCAGGCGACCGGCACATACGATTGCCCTCACAGCAAGCCGCTTCGCTTGATATCGAGATACCCGTTGACCAGCGTTATGGGCAGCACTTCCGGCTCCACGTCCACGCACAATACGCCCCGACTCACTACGGTTTCATGCATTTTTCGGCGAGTGGCAAGATAGAGGTGCGTGGCGCACAACCGCAGTGCGTCATCGAGATCGTCAACCGGTCGGTTGAGCACCTCGTTGAGAATTTGCTCCTGAAGACTTGCAAGCAGGACCATGTGTCTACGCTGAAGTAGGCGAAGAGCGGGCTTGAGTTCGTCACTGTCTTCGTCGCGCAGGTTTGTCACAAGGACGATCAATGCGCGCTTTTTCAGGCGCGTCATCAGCGCGGTCGCTGCCTTGGCATAGTCGGGTGTGCAGTTCCCCGCCTTCACGTCGTAAATCGCCTCCAGGATCGTATTGATCGCGGCAGCCCCCTTTTTTGGGGCGAGATAGCGTGTCTCCTCCGCGAAGGTCATGAAGCCCACAGCATCACCCTGGCGCAGTGCCACGTAGGCAAGCAGCAGAATGGCGTTGAGAGCATGGTCGAAATGGCTCAGTGGACCATCCTTGGCATGCATCCGCCGGCCGCAGTCGATGAGAAAAAACACCTGCTGGTCACGCTCGTCCTGATATTCTCGTGAAACAAGCTTCTTTAGTCGCGAAGTCGCCTTCCAGTCGATCTGGCGCAGCATGTCTCCGGCGCGATACTCCCGCAGTTGGTGAAACTCCAAACCTTCTCCGCGGCGCGGCCGCCTGTGCACACCCAACATGCTCAAACGATTGTCGGTTGCAAAAAGCGCGTACTTCGCCACCGCAGCAAAGTTCGGATAAACCCGCACTGTTTGCGCTGCTCCCGACACCACTCGGCGCTTCCACAATCTTAGCGGCGAGACGATAAGCAGCTCCGTCTGTCCAAAGCAGTGCTCGCCACGCTCGGTAGGGCACACGCCATAGCGGGCCTGTGCGACACCGTGTCCAGGAATCTTGAGTATCACCGGCATGCCGCGCCCCTCCATCGCGGTCGGGTGGTGATCAAAGACTTCCAGCGTAACGGCCCGCATGCCCAGGTAGGTGAAGGAAAGTGCGACCTCGCTCCACACTCCGACAGGGAACGTGCTCGCTCGGCGGGTGACGTCGATCGTTCCTTGCCGGCGCGCAGCCAGCACATCTGCCGTCCCCAGCAACACTAAGAGAACCCCAACGAACCACCATACCCTGGTAAGCGCCGGCCAAACGCCAGCGGCAAGACCAATCACAAACCAGACCACCAATAAGCGCAACAAAGTGCCCGTGGCCCTCATAGACGCGGGGCATCCACTGCTTGGAGGATAGCAAAGAGCACTTCGTCGGTCTCGCGCCTTTCGATGTCCATATCCGGTGTCAGCGCGATGCGGTGGCGCAGCGCGGCCACCGCAATGGCCTTCACGTCATCAGGCGTCACGTAATCCCTACCCGCCAGCAGCGCCTGCGCGCGAGCGGCACGGATGATCGCGATACTCCCCCGCGGCCCTGCCCCCACCGCCACACCAGGCCATTCCCGAGTCTTGCGGACAATGCGGACCGCATAATCGTTGACCCGCTGATCGACCCGCAATTTGGCCACAATATGCTGCACGGCTACGAGCGTATGCGGCTTGACGGCCGTTTGGACCTGCGCGACGTCAAGTGCATCGCCCACCTGGCCCGCGGTCACATCGGCAACCATGGCACGCTCGTCCTCCTCCGATGGATAGCCAATCAGGATCTTTAACAAAAACCGGTCAAGCTGGGCCTCGGGAAGAGGATAAGTGCCTTCCTGCTCAATCGGATTCTGGGTCGCGAGTGTCATAAAGGGAAGCGTGAGCGCCATCGGCCTACCTTCGATAGTGACCTGGCTTTCCTGCATCACCTCGAGGAGCGCGGCTTGCGTTTTGGCTGGCGCACGGTTGATCTCGTCCGCCAACAGCAAATTAGTAAACACCGGTCCCTTGCGCAAGCGGAACTCTCCCGATTTCAGATCGTAGAGCGCGTGCCCGGTCACGTCGGAAGGCATGAGATCCGGCGTAAACTGGATGCGCGAAAATGCGCCGTCAAACGTTTTGGCGAGCGCACGCACCAGAAGGGTCTTGCCAAGCCCGGGCACTCCCTCGATAAGGACATGGCCGCCAGCCAGCAGAGCCACCAGTACCTGGTCCACCGCCGGCCGCTGGCCGATCACGGCCTTGCCGATTTCCTCACGCATGTGGTGCACGATCGCGCTTGCCTGCGAAATTTTTTCCTCCGGCACCGCGTCGTAAACAGAAGTCATAATTTTTTCCTTATCGTGTCTAATACCCGAATGACCGTGACAAATGTGTGGACATCCTGCACACCTCCATGGCCAAGCGCGTCCTCGATGATTTCGGGCGCCACGCCGGACAGGCGGGCAAGATATTCGCGCTGTTGTCCCGTGGGCAGATGGGCCACACCTGGATAGCGCCATTCGAGCTGTTCCAAAAGTGCGCGGCGGGCTCCCTCAACAAGCTTTGTGTGTCTCCCGGATCGCCATAGGAAGCGCCCGCTCGCGTCTATGTGCTCGAGGAGCCGACGCCGGGCAAGGGGCGGTTGCGCGATGCGCGGGCCAAACCGCTGACCTTTCGTCCACAGCCACACGGCGAGCAACGCAACGCTGCTTGTGACGGCCGCCCAAGCATGCGACCAAAGCCAGGCAGCTAAAGAAGGCATGTCGGCGCTGTAGACGAGCCACACCTCGCCGCTTCGATGGAAATGCGTCAACGCCCAGAAAAACGCCGCGTTGTCCCAAGCGCCAATGTGAGGGTTTTCCATGAACTGCCCGTCGCTTAGCACGGTGATAATGCCTTTCCCAACCAGATACTGCAGCCCGTGCACCCCTGTACCGTCGGCGATGACCCAGCTTGCGCCAGGGCGCCGGGGGAGCAACCGCCACTGGCTGCTGAAGCCCACCTCCATTGCGCCCGGTGCCCCGGGCAGGCTCAGGTGAGCGGGTCGATATTGCGGCCCAGCCGGGCATAATTTGTCGTCAAGCCTGCTGCCCGTCACTCCGAGCGGTCCGAGGATCCGATCCGACG
Organism: Pseudomonadota bacterium; assembly: GCA_021817985.1. GTDB lineage: Bacteria > Pseudomonadota > Gammaproteobacteria > Burkholderiales > JAKAFK01 > JAKAFK01. The sequence continues at coordinate 4,910 of JAKAFK010000096.1, forward strand.
TCTGAGCGAGGGCCCCATGCTCGGGGATCACCACAAGATGCCCCCCCGCTCGCGCCCAATTCAGCAGCTCCTCCGCATGCGAAGCACTCATTCCAATGCGACTGCCTTCCAGAACGAGCGTACCCTTGACCGTGGGAAGGCCAGTAAGAACGGGCATGCTTTTTGTCGGCGTGCCCAGCCGTTCGAGCAGCCGCTGGGCGGCCAGGAGCGGATTGTACCGGGCCGCGCCATGGTATCCCGTGAAACGCCGGTATGGGACTTCCTTGAAATGGGCGTGAAACCATACCGCACCCGCGAAACCTAGTCCCCCTAGGGCTACTGTCGTCAACACCGCCAACAGGCCGCCCCGCATGCGCGTCACGCGTCGGCTCCGAAGTGGCGGGCCCACTCGCTGGCAAGCGCATCGATCTTGTCCGCCTGTGGAGGGGCGCTCCCATAGGCTGCGCCCCCCCAGGCAGCTGTCAATCGAGCAAAATACTCACCCCGCGGGCTCGCGCCCCTCGCATTCACGAGCCGCAGACAGTCTCCTTCGGTGGCCCCGGCCGGCATCTTGATCCTGGCCTGCGTGACCCAGTAGGCCAAGGCCGCGCGGTAAAGCAGACTCAAAGCCGCGGTATACTGCCCCTCCTGGGACAGGCTGCGCGCCGCTGCCGTGATATCCCGGGGAAGCGAAGCAGGCGCAACAGATAGACCCAATACCGTCGGTGGTTCGGGAGCCCGAGGTTTTGGACGTGCGCCCGTGGCCCCGCGATGCCGATTCGCGCGCTGGACGATCAGCCAGACAAGCGCGCTTGCTAACAAGGTCCATAGGAGTATCTCTAGCCCGGTGCCAATCACCCTTAGCCACTTTGCGTCCAGCCACTGGTGATCGCGAGATGGGGAGGATGCCTGGCCTATGTATTTCCACGTCTTCCCAGTCGTCGTCGTCTGAAATTCCGGTTGGCGCAGTATGTCGGCAATGGCAAGCCTGACGCCCACATCGCTGACCCGCTTCATCTGCGGGGGTGGGGGCAACTGCACGGCGTAGCCGGGCCCGGGCCAAAGGCCAGCCGCCGCCATTGCTACACCTGTAAGGTAGATTAAAAGTACAGGGGCCCAGGCGCGCGCAGTGGATTGCCCCGTGCGCGTGGCCATGCGCCGGAAAGCGAGCTCAATATCCCAGCCCTCGAGCAAGATCCGGCGGTTTAGATATAGCGCAAACCCGCCTGCTACATAGAACGGTTCAACTACGATGATCGAAATGGCAGCCAGGCCGCCGGGACCCATCCAGGCGTGTGGGCCCAGGAAGAACCGTCCAAGCGGAATATACGCGTGGGCAGGAATTAGCAGATTGGCAAGGGAAACCAGAGACAAGGCCACCACGAGGCCGAACTGCATACAAACCACCGTCAGCCAGACCGCTGTCTTGCGCGTCCTTCCTCGCAGGACCCGCACGCGGCTCCGATACGTATACCCCCGCAGCCCTTCCAGCTGAAAGACAGGCAAGTGAAACGAGCGGGCGGGATCGAAGCGGCCTATGGTTAGCGGCCAAAGGAGGAAGGTGCTCCAAAGCCTGGGGACCGCACTTAGCGTCTGGCGCACCGTGGGCACCGTACCGAAGACGGCCTGACTGACGATATACAGCGGAATGCGATCGAATAGCGGCTTAAGCCACCACACCAGAAGAAGCCCAAGCCAAGGCATTTTGATGCACACCAGCTCGATGAACACAATGACGGGCATCACGATCGCCAGCCAGGATGCAAAGACCGCGCGCCCGAAATGGCGAATCATGGAAAAACCCAGATCGATGGATTCCCAGCTGTCGCGGGGGCGAACGGCGACCGCGAGGGTATCAAGGCGCACGGTTGCGCCCCAAAAGAAGAAAATAGGCCGCCACCAACATCCACAAGCCGGCACCGACTGTGTACTTAACGTCCGGAGGAACGGTGCCGGACGAAGACCAGAACGCCTCGATCAACGCAGCAATCAAGAACATGCCGACCACGCCATAAACGAGCCGTATGCTAATGCGCGCAGCCTCCTTAAGCGCTTGAAGGCGTCCGAGCCTTCCGGGGGCTAGCAAAGCCAAACCCATCCTGAAACCCGCGACCCCCGACAGCACAATGGCGTTGAGCTCGAACGCGCCGTGCCCGATGGCAAACGGATAAAAGGTGCTCCCATACCCGAGGTGGGACAGGTATCCCGCAACTGCACCCATGAAAAGGCTGTTGAAAACGAGATAAAACAACGTCCCCAGCCCTAAAAGCAAGCCGCCCGCAAAGGTCTGAAACCCGATGCCGATATTGTGCCGGACATAGACACCAAACATCATGAAGTTGGTCTGCGAGTCTCGCGCCGGCCCAATCGCCGTGGAGCCTGGTTGGTACATCGCCTGGAATGAGGCTACCTGTCTCGGATCCAGCATTGTGTACACCATCTCGGGCGCGAAATGAATGGCGATGGCGAGCAAGAGCCCGGGCAAATAGAGCAGCGCAAAGGCCACCCCAAAAAGGCCCGCTTGCGACCGGACCAGCGCAGGAAAGCCTCCTCCCACGAAGTCGAGGATCCGCGCCGTTGCATGGGTACGCGCAGTGTATAGGTGCTGATGGCCGCGCGACACCAGCCGATCGAGCTTGTCGATCAAATAAGGTGTATACCGCCGGTCGCGCGCCAAGGCAAGATCATGGCAGACTTGGCGGTAAAGTGTCGGAAACTCGCCTAGATCCGGCAGAGAGAACAGCGCTATGTTCCGCCGCTTAGCGCGCCCCGACTCGAGCATCTCGAGCATATGCGCAAGGCTTTCCCAGCTTTCTTCGTGCTGCCGCTCAAAATCCTGCTGATTCATCGCTTGCCTTGATTATCGGTACCCGAGCAGCCAATTGGCCATCTCAATCAGCCGAGAAACCCCTGCCGCTCCGGTACACCCCGTTACGGATCGCGCCAGATCAGCCAGCTCCTCTGCCCGCTCAGCACTCAGCTTTTCCGAGCGCGCGGCGAACTCCGTGACCGCCCACTGCTCGTCCAGCTCCAGTGGCTGGAGCGGAGCCCTCCCGGGCGCGCGAGGCACGACTGGCAACGTCGGGCCTTCATCTGCGTAGATAACCCGAGAGCCTGCGGCCAAATCACCCAAACGCTTGAAGTCCTGTCGCAGCAGCATGGCGCACAGACCAAAACCATAGAGAAACGGCAAGAAGTCGACGGCCCGCAGCAGATTTCGAATCATCGCCGTGGGCCAGTCAATCGGGGTGCCGTCGTCCTTCACCGCACGAATTCCAAGAGCCCTTTTGCCTGGGGTGCGTCCATCCGCATAGACCTCGAATAACGCGGGATAGAACCACTCCCCTAGGAAGATGCTGATCAGCCATAGACCCAGCCCGGCTTTTCCCAACACTGCGGGAAGCACGCCGAGAAACAGGTAGAGGACGCCGCGGATCAACAGGTCGATGGTCCAGGCTAACGCGCGAGCCACTGGACCTGCAGCCCGCAGCTTGAGTTCAACTCCCTCGGGCGTCTCCACCGTGCTATAGCCATCGAGCACGAAAGGCTCTATCTTGGACAAGCGAGCTCGCGCAGTGGAATGGCTACTGCTGGGGATGGGACAACTGTGCAGCATGTGCGCGCTGCGCATAACTTTGGTAGGCAGGGATCGCGATGGCCGCTGCAATACCTACGATGAAGAGCAGTGGCATAACCAGCGCCGCCGCGATTACGCCCCCGCTATTGGGTGGCGTTTTTTTGCCGAAACGATTCTCGCCGTCTGTACCGGGTTTGAACAGAAACATGAGATTCACGAGCGGCACGAACGCAAGCAGACTCCACCAACTGCCGGCGTCGAAATCATGTGCGCGCCGGATCGCAAGCGGCACCGCGAACCCTCCACCGATGATTGCGGCCACGCCCCGCACATCCGCCACGCCGCCGACTGCCAAATGCGCAAGCGCCGCCGCACCCCCGATCAGTCCGCCAATGATACTCGTTAAGACCCAGACGCCAAGAGAGTACGCTATATACCGAACGCGCCCAAGCCGGCCTTTTGTAGAAAAGAACTTGACCTCGGAATATTCCTCATCGCGCTCGACGTTGGCGCGGGGGGCCTGGTAGGGGTTAGCCGTGCTCATGTGTTTCTCCGCTTGGTGATGTTCTTATGTTTAAAGGGACAATCCTGCGGTGTCCGCGTTGCAACGGGGATCGCTGTGCCTCTGCTGCGCGCATTTAAGGATTAGTTGTGAGTTTTTCCTCCCATTCCAGCTTTGTGCTGAATACGTTCATACTCCGGGCTGGCACGACATATTATGTCCGGGTCGGTTTGCATGCACGTGTTTAATTCTACTTTGACAGATTCGAAAACACTTGTCCGCGAGGATCGGATCGCGCACAATGCAACACATTAATTACATTAATAAACATTGAGTTGATGATGACAATACCAACTCCAATATGTCAATAGCATTCGTTCCCTGGTGACCTCGGTCGAGGCCAGCCTCGACGGACATTTCACCCCCTACGTCCGCTGCTTCGACTCCCTCACCCGTTCTGTGGCCGAGGCTGCCAAGCTGTATTTGCGTGGGCTTTATCAGTCCAGCCGCGCCAACATGGAACGCATGGCGGGTGTGGTCGAAGGCAGCCATTACCCGAGGCTTCAGCACATGGTGAGCGAATCGTCCTGGGACCGGGAGGGCGTGCGCAGGCAGCTGGTTGCCGACGCCAATAGCTGCTTCGGTCGCGGTGGTACGGCACTGGTGATCGACGAGAGCGGCTTCGCCAAAAAGGGCACACACTCGGCGGGCGTGGCCAGGCAATGGAATGGCAGGATGGGCAAGACCGACAACTGCCAGGTCGGCGTGTTTGCGGCGATTACGCGAGCCCAAATCTCGGCCCTGGTCGATGGTGAATTGTACCTGCCGAAGGCCTGGACGAACGATCCCAAGCGGTGCGAGGCGGCCGGCATTCCGGAAGCGGCACAGACATTTCGCACCAAGGGCGAAATCGCCTTCGAGATGGTTCTGCGTGCGCGCAGGAGCGGCTTGCAATTCGACTGGGTGACCTTTGACGCCGGCTACGGGCATCTGCCGT
>JAKAFK010000097.1 GCA_021817985.1 Pseudomonadota bacterium
TGATGGTCTTCGCCCCAGCCAGGGGATAGCGACGCAAGTCGAGGAAGGCGTGGTGCCCGTGCGCGTAGGCAGCCGCGAGCCGCTTCGCATACTGCGCAAGCCCGACGATATGCTGGCTCATCAACCCAAGAATGGGCGAATCCAGGGTGGGGCTTGCCAATCGCTTGATTTCGTACACGTAGTCCGCTGCCGTCAGCTCTTTCGTCCCGGTTTTCGGGAAATCCGACAAGCGATGGATGGGGGCGAGCTCGGCCGGCGTGAGGTGCTGGTAGAGGAAATGCCCTGCGGCATCGCGCGCGAAAGCCGGATGGGGCTGGTAATAGATGCCGGGCTTGATGTGGATGTAATAGACGCTGTAGGCCACCTGCGCGTCGGGCGCATCGCTCGGCAATGGCCGTCCCTGACGGTCCAGATAGTGCGGGCGGGGAACGCGCTCGGCCGTCAGCGGCTCGAGCCGGTATGGCCGCGCCAGATAATCGTATTGCAGCGGCGGCTCATAGATCTGGCCGGTCAGGATGACTTCGTTGCTGCTATAGGACACTGCCGGGTCGAGATGCTTGGGGCGCTCCTGGAACGCCGAATAGAGGATATTCGCCGCGCGGTCGGACGCCGGATAGGGATCGTTCCACGGCGTGCGGGAGCAGCCGCCGAGCATGGCGGCGGCAATGAGCGCGATCCAGAATCCCAGCTGTGTCATCTCGTTCAGTGTAACGCAAAACAGGCGGCGGTTTCAGCTGCGGCGGGGCGAAGGTCCGCACGCGTCGGCGCCGCGGGCGAAGCCGCGGAAATTTCCGCTATAATACGTTCTTCGCAACGCGGAGCCAAAGGAGTGGCAATGGGATTGATGGCAAATAAACGGGTTCTGATCACGGGGATGATCAGCAACCGCTCGATCGCCTACGGCATCGCCTTGGCCATGAAGCGGGAAGGTGCCGAACTCGCCTTTACCTACCAGAACGAGCGGGTAGAGGCACGCGTGCGCGAACTGGCTGCCGAATTTGCCAGCGACTTGGTGTTTCCCTGCGATGTCGGCGCCGATGCCGAAATTGATGCGCTCTTCGCCAGCCTCTCGCATCACTGGGACAGCCTCGACTGCCTGGTGCATTCGATCGCGTTCGTGCCCAAGAGTGCCCTGTCCGGCGGATACCTCGAAGCCGTGACGCGGGAGACCTTCCGGATCGCGCACGACATCAGCTCCTATAGCTTCTCGGCCCTCGCCAAGGCGGCTCTTCCCATGATGGAAGGCAGACCCGCCTCGCTCCTGACCCTGTCGTACCTCGGCGCGATCCGGTCGGCACCGCACTACAATGTCATGGGGCTTGCCAAGGCGAGCCTCGAATCGAGCGTCTACTACATGGCGCAAAGCCTTGGGCCCATGGGCATCCGGGTCAACGCCATCTCGGCGGGGCCGATCAAGACACTGGCCGCCAGCGGGATCGCGGATTTCGGCAAGCTTCTGAGCGTGGCCGAGAAAACGGCCCCCTTGCGGCGCAACGTGACCATCGAGGAAGTCGGCAACGCCGCCGCATTCCTGTGCAGCGACTTGGCAAGCGGGATCACCGGCGAGATCACCTACGTCGACGCCGGCTTCAACACCACCATGGGCGCCATTCCGGACTAACCGGGTCCTGTGGCGCACCGGCCAGCCGACGCGCGCCCGGAACCGAAACATGCCCGCTTTCCGGGGACTATTGTCCGTCGCGGGGCGATGAAGCCCCACCCGACCGTGGCGGCAAGGGGCCGCGCCTGCGCCGTGATACGCCTCGCCCCGGATTCGGTCATCGATGGCCCATTGCCGCCCAACGGCAAAGACCGATCTATTCTTGAAAACTCATCTGTTCCTGTAGCCGATCGCGCCGCGGTTGCCCAGCGACAAGTCCTTCCGCACGTCCCTGCGCACACATTCGCCCTCTGAAGGCGAGGCGCACCGCCGACGGGGAAGCGCCGGGACGGCGCGCCCATCTGGTCGCGAGATGGCGCAGGAGATGCTGTCTTGAGATGGGAGAAGGCTTGCGACGCCAGCCATTCGCCTAGGGATGTGTCGCGGTTTCACCACACGCCGCAGGGCTCAGACACGACGAGGTCTTCGACCTCAGCCGCGCGTGGTGGACGGCCGTGCCCCTGCGGCTCGGAGATGGGCCGGATCGCGCACGACGCGTCAGTCGCCTTGTCGGGCCGGCTTCAGGGCCTGGGGATCTTCGATCTTGATGCTCGCCTCTTGCCTCAGGGCCGCGATATAGGCTTGGGCATAGGCATTCCCCAGGGCACGGTTCAGCATCTCCTCGATCTGCGGATCAGCCGCGTTCTTCGGCTGCGTGACGGCGTCGATCCGGAACAAGGCGTAGCCGCCTTGGGGCGCGGCAGCACCCACATAGGCGGGCAGATGGCTGGCGTCGGCCTGGAAAACCTCTTGGAGCTCAGCCGGGTCCAACCCGAGGGGATCGCGGCGCGTCACCGTCTTGGTCGCGCCAAACGCGACGGTCGCCGGTTGGCCTGCCCGGAGACGCGCCAGCATCTGCCGCCCTTCGGCCTGTGCGAGCAGGTCGGCGCCCTTCAGCTTGAGTTCGCTGGCAATGCGGGCCTGGACATGGGCGAAGGGCTCGACGAAGGCCGGCTGATAGGCCACCACGCGGCCGGAAACCAGCGTGTTGTTCCCCACATCGATGGCATCGGTGTTGCGCCGCTTGACCAGCGCATCCGGAGAGAACACGGCGCGCAGGAATTTCTTGTTGGTCAGGACAGGATTCGTGGTGCCCGTGCCATCGGGTTCGATCCAGCCGCTGCTGGTCTGCACGGTGAGCTTCAAGGCCGAGGCCGCTGGCTGCAGGCTGTCGAAGCGCTCGTAGACCAAGTTGGTGAAATGGTCCGCAACGTCGTCGAACTTCTCCTGGGCCTTGGCCGCACGCAACTGATTGACGATCTCGCCGCGGACGGCGTCGAGGGGTTCGGTCGTGGCCGGCTGGATGCCCGTGAGCTCGATGATGTGGAAGCCAAAAGGCGATTGCACGGGTCCTGCGATCTGGTGCAAGGCCATGGAAAAGACCGCATCCGAGAACGGCTTGACCATATCCTTACGCGCAAAGAATCCCAAGTCGCCGCCTTGGGCCGCCGTTCCCGGATCGTCCGAGTATTTCTTGGCCAGCGCCGCGAATTGGCTCGGATGGGCCTTGACCTGCGCGAGGATGCGCAAGGCTTTGGCCCGTGCGGCTTCCACCTGTGCGGGGGTGGGATGGCTCGGCAGCGCGATCAGGATATGGGAGGCTCGGCGCTCCTCGGGTTTCTGGTACGTCTTGAGGTGATCCTGATAATACTGCTTGACCGCCGCATCCGATACCGAGATCTGCCCCGACAGGGTCTGCGGCGAGAGCACGACGTATTGAATGCGCACGCGCCGGGGTACTCGAAACTCCTCGCGATGCGCCGCGTAATAGGCCTCCTCCTCCGCCTGCGTCACCTTGACCGAGGCAGATAGGGCCTGCGGGGTGAAGTCCGCCTCGGCGATCGTACGCTCTTCCAGCATGAGCCGGCTGAAGCGCGCCGAGACCGTGCGGGAAATCATGATGGGGCTCGTCGCCACGCCCATCAGCTGGGCCACCACGAGTTCGTTGCGCAGGTTCGATTCAAAACCGAGGGGCGTGAGATTCCGCGCACTCAAGGCCGCTTCGTATTGCGCCCGCGAGAAATGCCCATCTTGCTGGAACGCGGGGATCTGGCTGATCATCGCCACCAACTGCTGATCCGGCACGCGCAGCCGCGCCTTGCGCGCCGCCCGAAGCACGAGATACTGGTTGACAAGCTCGTCGAGCACCGACCGGCGCAAGGCCGCCGTGTCCACCGTCGACACATCCGCGTCCGGCGGCAGCTCCGCCAACAGCCGTTGCTGCGCCGCCTTCAGCGCGGTGCCATACACCTCGTGGGTGATGTCGTAGCCATCGACGGAGGCCACCGTGTCATGATTTCCCCAGAAGTGGATGTACGAGCCCACGCCCCACAAGGCGAAGGGGATAACCAGCAATGCCAGGATGACCTTGACGAGCCAACCTTCGGCACGGGAACGGATCGCTTCAAGCATAGGGCAAACTCTCTACGGACGAGGGGACAAGGGTAATCGCAAACGGGCCGTGAGTCAAAGGCGCTCCCGCGCACAGGCAGGCGTCGGCAGCCCTTCGGGACGAAGGCAGCGCGCGGGCTCCCGGCCTCGCACCTCGGCGCCCGCGAGGCGGCCCCATGATGAAAAAGGGGCGAACACAGGTTCGCCCCTTCTTGGCTTGGCGGAGTGGACGGGACTCGAACCCGCGACCCCCGGCGTGACAGGCCGGTATTCTAACCGACTGAACTACCACTCCTAAACAACTCAACGCTGCTGGTGGGTGCTGAGGGGTTCGAACCCCCGACATTCGCCTTGTAAGGGCGACGCTCTACCAACTGAGCTAAGCACCCGAGGCTTCGCACCAACCAAAACGACTAGTTTACACCTTCTTTGAGTGCCTTACCAGCACGAAATTTTGGCACTTTGGCGGCCTTGATCTTGATCGTGGCGCCGGTACGCGGATTGCGCCCGTTGCGCGAGGCGCGCTTGCCGATGTAGAACGTCCCGAACCCCACCAAGGTCACCATGTCGCCCTTCTTGAGCGCTCCCTTCACGGCGACGATGGCAGCGTCCAGCGCGCGGCCCGCTGCTGCCTTAGACATCTGGGCCGAACTCGCCATGGCGTCAATCAACTCGGATTTATTCACGTCAGTTCCCCTTTTTTGTGTCGGCGCAGGAATACCCTGCACTACGCTTTATAACAAGGCAAAAAAGCTTGTGTCAAGCGGTGTTGCGGCCGACACCCCGGTGCAAAGCCACTATCTACGGGAAGTGGGATGCGCAGGCCGCGCCGCGCAAGGGCTCGCGGGGGGGGGCGCCCGCCCGGCGGCCCGCCTGGGAGGCGAGACGCCGGGGGGCATTGGGGGAGGAAGCTCAGTGCTTGAGGAGCGCCGACGAACCCGCGTCTTCGACCGCCGCCGGCACGGCCGCCACCTCTTCCGGTTGCTCGGGCAGCGCCTTGGGCTTGGCTTCGAGCGCGATCTCCAGCACTTCGTCGATCCATTTGACCGGATGGATGTCGAGCTTGTTCTTGATGTTGTCCGGGATCTCCACCAGATCCTTGGTGTTTTCCTGCGGAATCAGAACGGTCTTGATGCCGCCGCGGTGGGCCGCCAGCAGCTTCTCCTTCAACCCGCCGATCGGCAGGACCTCGCCTCGCAGGGTGATCTCGCCGGTCATCGCCACGTCCGCGCGCACCGCGATACCCGTCAGCACCGACACCATCGCGGTGCAAATCGCGATCCCCGCACTCGGCCCATCCTTGGGGGTGGCCCCTTCGGGCAGGTGAATGTGAATGTCGTGCTTCTGGTAGAAGTCGTCTTCCAGCCCGAGCCCGCGGGCGCGGCTGCGCACCACGGTCATGGCGGCCTGGATGGATTCCTGCATCACTTCACCCAGCTTGCCGGTCGTGGTCATCTTGCCCTTGCCCGGCAACAGTGCGCTTTCGATGGTCAGCAACTCGCCGCCCACCTCGGTCCAGGCGAGACCGGTGACCTGCCCGACCTGATTGTGCTTCTCCGCCATCCCGTAGGTATAGCGACGCACGCCGAGATATTTGTCGAGGTTCTTGGCATTCACCGAAATCTTGTGGCCGGTCGCCTTCACCAGCATGGCTTTCACCGCCTTCCGACAGATCTTGGCGATTTCGCGCTCGAGGCTGCGCACGCCCGCCTCGCGGGTATAGTAGCGCACGATATCCCGCAGGGCGCTTTCGGAAACGGTGAACTCTTCCGCCTTCAAGCCGTGGTTGCCCATCTGCTTGGGCACCAGATAGCGGGCCGCGATGTTGATCTTCTCGTCCTCCGTGTAGCCGGACAGGCGAATGACTTCCATGCGGTCCAGCAGCGGCCCGGGGATATTCATGGTGTTGGCCGTGGCCACGAACATCACGTCGGACAGGTCATACTCGACCTCCACGTAATGGTCCGTAAACGTGTGGTTCTGCTCGGGATCGAGCACCTCCAGCAGGGCCGAGGACGGATCCCCCCGGAAATCCATTCCCATCTTGTCGACTTCATCGAGCAGGAACAGGGGATTGCGAACACCGACCTTGGCCATGTTCTGCAGCACTTTTCCCGGCATGGAGCCGATATAGGTACGGCGATGCCCGCGGATTTCCGCCTCATCGCGCACGCCCCCCAGCGCCATGCGGACAAACTTCCGGTTGGTCGCCTTGGCGATCGACTGCCCGAGCGAGGTTTTGCCCACGCCAGGCGGCCCGACCAGACACAAGATGGGGGCCTTCAACTTATCCACTCGCTGCTGGACCGCCAGGTATTCGACGATCCGCTCCTTGACCTTCTCCAGTCCGTAGTGATCGAGGTCCAGCACGTCCTCGGCGGTACTCAAATCCTTGCTGATCTTGGTCTTCTTCTTCCACGGCAGACCCACCAGCGTTTCGATGTAGTTGCGCACCACCGTCGCCTCCGCCGACATCGGCGACATCAGGCGCAGCTTCTTCAACTCGGCTTCCGCCTTCGCGCGCGCATCCTTGGGCATGTGCGCCCCTTTGATCTTCTTGTCGAGCTCGTCGAGGTCGGCGCCTTCCTCCATCTCGCCCAATTCCTTCTGGATGGCCTTGACCTGCTCGTTCAAGTAGTACTCGCGCTGGCTCTTCTCCATCTGCCGCTTCACCCGCCCACGGATACGCTTCTCGACCTGCAGAATGTCGATCTCCGTCTCCATGAGGCTCAGCAAATGTTCCAGGCGGCTGCGGACGTCGCGCAACTCGAGCACTTCCTGCTTCTGCTCGAGCTTGAGGGGAAGGTGCGCCGCGATGGTGTCGGCCAGGCGCCCGGCTTCATCGATCCCGGCGAGCGAGGTCAGGATCTCCGGCGGAATCTTCTTGTTGAGCTTCACATATTGGTCGAACTGGGTGATCAGCGCACGACGCATGGCCTCCACCTCGTGGTCCTCGAGGCCATCCGCCGCCAGCACCTGGGCCCGCGCCCCGAAATGGGTCTTGTCGTCGATGAATTCGATGACCGATGCACGCTGTTCGCCCTCGACCAGGACTTTCACGGTCCCGTCCGGAAGCTTGAGCATCTGCAGGATGGTCGCGATGCTGCCGAGCCCGTAGAGATCCTCGGGCGTCGGATCATCCTTTGCGGCCGACTTCTGGGCCACCAGCAGGATGCTTTTGCCGGCCTCCATCGCGGTCTCCAAGGCCTTGATGGACTTGGGACGCCCGACAAACAGAGGAATGACCATATGGGGGAACACGACCACGTCGCGAAGCGGCAGCAGAGGAAGCGTCACTTCGTCGCTCATCGGGGATTTCTCGAGGTTTGCCATGTCGTTCCACCTAACATTGAGATTTTTAACAGACAGCTCTTACATGGGGATGGCAAGAAGCAATTCAAGAGCGGTCGCACGAAGGCATCGGGCGGCCGGAAGAAGCGAAGGCAAGCCGCACCCAGCGGGCGCGGCCGTGCCTCAAGCCGATTCAACGGCCTTTTGTGGATCGGAGTAGATGAGCAAGGGCTTGCCGGCACCGGCGATCACATCCCCATCGATGACGACCTTCGTCACGTTCGCCGACGAGGGCAGCTCATACATGGTGTCGAGCAGGGAGTGCTCCAGAATCGAGCGCAACCCGCGCGCGCCCGTCTTGCGCGCGAGCGCCTTCTGCGCGATGACCTTCAGGGCCTCGTTGCGGATTTCGAGCTCGACGCCCTCCATGCTGAACAGCTTGGCGAACTGCTTGATCAGCGCATTCTTGGGCTCGGTCAGGATCTGCACCAGCGCCGCCTCATCGAGTTCCTCCAGCGTCGCCACGACCGGCAAACGACCGACGAACTCGGGGATGAGCCCATACTTGATCAAATCCTCGGGCTCGACGTCCCGCAGCACCGCGCCGACATCCTTGCGATCGTCACGGCTCTTGACTTCGGCACCGAATCCGATGCCTCCCCGCTCCGAGCGGTTCCGGATGATCTTCTCCAGGCCGCCGAAGGCCCCGCCGCAGATGAACAGGATGTTCGTCGTATCCACCTGCACGAACTCCTGGTTGGGATGCTTGCGTCCGCCCTGGGGAGGGACAGAGGCAACGGTCCCCTCGATCAGCTTCAGGAGCGCCTGCTGCACCCCCTCGCCAGACACGTCCCGGGTGATCGACGGATTGTCCGACTTGCGCGAAATCTTGTCGATCTCATCGATGTAGACAATGCCCTGCTGGGCCTTCTCCACGTCGTAGTCGCATTTCTGCAACAACTTCTGGATGATGTTCTCGACGTCCTCGCCGACGTAGCCCGCCTCGGTCAGGGTCGTCGCATCGGCGATCACGAACGGCACGTTGAGCAACCGCGCGAGCGTCTGCGCCAGCAGCGTCTTGCCCGAGCCCGTCGGGCCGATCAGCAGGATGTTGCTCTTGGCCAACTCCACGTCGTCGCTCTTGCCCTGCGTGCGCAGCCGCTTGTAATGGTTGTAGACGGCCACGGACAGGATCTTCTTGGCCAGGGGCTGCCCAATGACGTACTGATCAAGGATCTCGCAGATTTCCCGGGGCAGCGGCAGATCGCCTTTGCCCGCCTTGGCGGACGCATCGCCCTGGATCTCCTCGCGGATGATGTCGTTGCACAGCTCGACGCATTCATCGCAGATGAACACGGACGGACCGGCGATGAGCTTGCGGACCTCGTGCTGGCTCTTTCCGCAGAAAGAACAGTAGAGCAGCTTTTCCCCGCCAATTTTGTCAGACATGACCCGATTTCCTTGAACATGCGGCTCGTTAAAACCGACCCAACATTCGCGACGGCGTCCCCAGGCGAGGGGGCACGCGCCCCCTGAGCACCCCGGCTCCGTCCACCGCGTCGCTTGAACCGCAAACCCGCGCGGCCCGAAGAAGTGGCCCTGGCCACCGCTTCCCCTGAGCCCGCGCCCAAGGGCGACGCCCCATCGCAGGTTATGCGGCGACTTCGGCCCGACTGACCAGCATCTTGTCGACCAGACCGTACGTCACCGACTCCTCGGCCCCCATAAAGTAGTCCCGATCGGTATCTTTTTCAATCACCTTGACGGGCTGGCCGGTATGCTTGGCCAACAGCTCGGTCATCCGCGCGCGCAGATAGAGGATCTCCTTGGCATGGATCTCGATGTCCGAGGCCTGACCCTGAAACCCGCCCAGCGGCTGGTGAATCATGACGCGCGAGTTCGGCAGGCAATAGCGCTTGCCCTTCGCGCCGGCCGCCAGGAGAAACGCTCCCATACTGGCCGCTTGCCCGATGCACAGCGTGCTCACGTCGGGCTTGATGAACTGCATGGTGTCATAGATCGCCATCCCCGCCGAAACCAGCCCCCCAGGGGAATTGATGTACAGGGAAATGTCCTTGTCGGGATTCTCCGACTCCAGAGATCGG
>JAKAFK010000023.1 GCA_021817985.1 Pseudomonadota bacterium
CCACCTCAACCTGCCGCTCAAGCGCGGCCCGGTCCACTTCGCGCATTACCTGCCCGACGGCGTCATCACCTGCGGAGATGCCATGAAGCGGCGCCTCGTCGAGGAAAACGGGTTTCCGGCGCAACACGTCACGAGCATTCCCACCGGCATCGATTTCAGCGCGTTCAGACCCGTGCGCCCGCGCGAGGCGGTGCGCGGCGAACTCGGGCTCGCGCCTTCGGATTTCGTCATCCTGATGGCCGCCGTGCTGCGCCGCGTGAAGCGGCACGCGCTCGCCCTCGAAGCCTTTGCCGACCTGGCGCACTCGCTGCCCAACGCCCGGCTGGTCCTCGCCGGCAACGGCCCGCTGCGGCAGGAAACGGAACGTTGCGCCGAGGCGCTCGGCATCGCCCAACGGGTGCATTTCCTCGGCCACCGCGATGATGTGGCCGACCTCATGCAGGCCGCCGACGTGTGCCTGCTGACCTCCCGCTCGGAAGGGGTGCCGCAGGCGCTGACCCAGGCCATGGGCCTCGGCGTGCCGGTGGTCGCCACCGCGGTGGGCGGCGTCCCCGAGCTTATCATGCACGAGCGCACCGGCCTGCTGGTGCCCCCCGAGAACGCGCCAGCCATCGCGGCCGCCCTCAAGCGGACCGCGGAGAACCCCGCCTGGAGCAACGCCATGGCTGAACAAGGACAGTCCAAGGTGCTTTCGGAATTCAGCCTCGAAGCGATGCTCGCGAAGACCGACTCGCTTTTTCGCACGCTGCTCGCCGCCAAGGCCCGGAGCGCCTCGTGATGCGCGCAGCCCAAGCCGTTCCGGTGCTCATGTATCATCATGTGAGCCCCGCCCCTGGCCTGGTCACCGTCTCCCCCGAATCCTTCCAAAGCCAGATGGCCTATCTGGCCCGCGCGGGCTACACCACCCTCACCGCCGACCAGTTCCTGGGTTTTCTGGAAGGAAACTACGCCGCCCCGCGCAAGAGCGTGCTCATCACCTTCGACGACGGCTATCTGGACAACTACGTGTTCGCGTTCCCGATTTTGAAGGCGCTGGGGTTGCGCGCAACCATCTTTGCCGTGACGGGCTGGCTGGGCGAGGGCCCCGCCCGCCACGAGCGGCTCGACGCCGGATGGCCCGATTGCCCCAACCACCGGGCGTGCATGGAGGCGATCGCCGGGGCCCAAGCCGACCGCGTCATGCTCCGGTGGTCGGAAATCGAAGCAATGCAGGGCGTCGTCGAAGTGCACTCCCATACCCACACCCATACGCGCTGGGACAAGACCGTGGCCTCCGAGCCGGCGCGCGACGCAGCGCTCGCCGAGGATCTGTCCACCTCCCGGGAAGCCTTGCGCGCCCGCCTGGGCCACTCCAGCGGGCATCTGTGCTGGCCGCAAGGCTATTTCGATGCCCGCTACCAGACCATCGCGCGCGAGTTGGGCTTCCGGGCCCTCTACACCACCGACAAGCACGTCAATACCGGGGCCACGCCGCCCGAGAACGTCGGGCGCATCGTGATCAAGGACCGCCGCGACGCCTGGTTCGCACGGCGCATGTGGATCTACTCGCATGCGCGCTGGGGGCGCCTCTACACGGCGCTGCGCGGTAAATGAGCGCGCGGGAACACATGCCCAAGCGCATTGGCCTCCTCTTGGATTCCCTGGTGGGCGGGGGGGCCGAGCGCATCGCGCTCAATTTCGCGGACGCCTTTCGCGCCCTGGGCCACGATGTCCATGTCTTCATCGTCCGCAACGAGGTGGCGCATGAGACGAACGGCCATCGCATCCACGCGCTCTCCGAAACCGGCGCACTGGCCCGATCCCGTCCGCTGAACAAATGGCTGCTGGCGAAAAGGATCCGCCGACTCGTCGCCGACATCGAGTCGGACGGCAAGCCGTTCGACTTCTTCATCTCCAATGCGGAAGACATGGACCGGATCTCCGGCATGGCGCGCCTGCCGCACGTCTTCATCCGCTACCGCAACTCGATGATGCATTTCCTGGGCGCCAAGATCGGCCGCGCCACGGGACTCAAGCGCATCGTCCGGCGATACCGCTGGCGGCAGAAATTCCGCCGCATCTACGGTGGCCGGCACATCGTGGCCATCACGGAAGCGATGCGGCAGGAACTCCTCCATGAGATGGGCATCGTCCCGGCGTCCCTGACCGTCATCTACAACCCCTTCGACTTCGAGAAGCTCCGGACCCTGGCCTCGGAGCCCGCCCGAGTGCCCGAGGCGCCCTACATCGTCTACTCGGCCAGAATTGGCGTCCGCAAGGATCAGGAGCTCCTGATCCGGGCCTGGCGCGAAGCGGATGTCCCCCATGGGCTCGTGCTCCTTGGCGGCACGACGGACGAAAAAGAGGAAGCGTACCTGCAGCATCTCAAGTCCCTGGTCAAAGACCTCGGCGTGGAGGGGCGCGTTCTTTTTGCTGGTTTCCAGAAGAATCCCTACCCGTGGGTCAAGCATGCCGCCTTGTTCGCCATGTCCTCGAGAAGCGAGGGCCTGCCGACCGTCCTGATCGAGTCGCTCATCCTGGGCACGCCGGTCGTCAGCACCGACTGCCCGACCGGACCGGGCGAGATCCTCACCGGCGAGTTCGCGCGCTTCCTGTCGCCGGTGGGGAATGTCGCGGCGCTGGCCCGCAACATCCGCGCCGCGCTGGACAGCTACCCGCCGATCACCGACGAAATTCTTGCGAAATTCCATCGCGACTATGCCATCGGCCGCTACCTCGCCCTCGCGGAAGCCCTCAGGCGCCCCTAAGAGATGGTCTTGTCGAGAACAAGTATTTGATATAGTAGCCCCGTGCCACATCCAGAACCCATCGCGAAGGCCCTCCACCCGGCCAAGATCCTCGTCATCAACGTGTCCCGCATCGGCGATACGTTGGCCGCCACCCCGGCCATCCACCGCCTGCACACGCAGTGGCCGGACGCCGAGATCACCGTCGTCGGCGGGCGACGACGGATCGAAGTCATGGAAGGCGCGGCCGGGGTCAGCGCGGTGCGCAGCGCCTCCAAATGGTCCGTGCCCTTCCGCGGCCGGTTCGGGCGAAAGCCCTATGACCTCGCCCTGGTCTACCATTACGACGAACCGCTCCTCTGGTACGCCCTGCGCGTCGCCCGGCGCGTGGTCGCCTTCCGGCAGAAGAACCCCGACATCAACAGGCGATTGTTCGTGTGCGTCGAGCCCAACGCCTATCCGACGGTGCACTTCACGGAGCAGTTCCTGCGCCTGCCGGCGGCGCTGGGCCTGGCCGGCAACGACGGGCGCATCCGCTATCGCTGCCGGCCGGAGGAGACCGCCGCGGCCGAGGCGCGGCTGCTATCGCTGGGCTTCGCGGACAAGCGCCCGCTCATCGGCCTGCAGATCGCGAGCTTCCCGACCAAGAGCTATCGCGACTGGCCGGAAGAGTCCTTCGTGGAACTCGCCCGCCGCATCCTGGCGCGGTGGCCCGACGCCGGCTTCCTCATTTACGGCGGTCCACAGGAAAGGCCGCGTACCCTGCGCCTGGCGGCGCAGTTGAGCCCCCACGCAGCGCACCTGGGCGGCGAGCTGACGCTGCGCCAAACGGCCGCGCTCATGTCGCTCACCGACCTCTACGTCGGCGTGGACACCGGTCCGACGCACCTCATGAGCAGCTTCGACATCCCGATCATCGGCCTGTATCACCCCCGCCATCCGGCTTCGGTGTATGGACCGAAGGACCATCCGCTCGATTTCAGCATCGATCATCCGCATCGCGATGACATCGACGGGGAACCGCGGCCCATGGGGGACATTACCGTGCAATGCGTCTTCGAGCAGGTCGAAAAGGCGCTGGGGATGCGAGGCCATGCGTGAGGTCAGGGCTGGGCGAGCGGCAGCCGGGCCAGCCCGCGTTGCGGCTCAAGCCTGATCCACGCCGTCCGCCCTTGTGCAAGGTATAATCACGCTCCGTGCCGGGGCCGCGACCGCGCGGCGCATCGGGCGACGGGCACGGGCAAACCCGCAGGCATTCATGTGGAAAGTGCGCGCGAGGCGTTAATCGAGATTGTGGAAGACATCACGCATGGTTAAGTTATGGCGCGCATCGCGCTGGGGCGTCGAGGCACCAGCGATCGGTGATGTCGCGCGGCATGCCTCATTCGTGCTCTTCGCCGTCTACGCATGGCTCCTTCCTATCGAGCATACGATCGCCGCGCGCAATTTGGTCTTTTTCCCGCTCGTCCTGTTGACGCTCTGGGCAGGGACACGGCGGGAGGGCATTAGACTGCGCGTGCCATTTGCCTGGGCCTGGATGGTCTATGGGGCGGTCGCCCTGATATCGCTGACCTACGCCATCAATCCGGCCTATTCGGCCGGCCAGATCAAGGACCAGATCCTCTACGCCATGCTCGCGTTGCTCGTCTCGGCCGCCTGGGTGAACAGCGTCGCCGACTTCTCGAAAGCGGTCCTGGTCATCACCGCCGGCGCGACCTTTCTCATCGGCTCGGCGCTGTATCCGGCGTTCGTCAGCGCGCCCTTTTGGGGCCCCCATGCGCTGGACCACTATGATGCCTTCAACGACGGCATCGGCACCTTCAGCACCTACCTCATCACGACGCTTCCCTTCATCTGGGCCTATCGGCGGCAACTCCCTTCGGGGGCGCGGACGAGGCGGATGGCTTTCATGGGGGTACTGGCGGGCGGTCTCGTCGCGCTTTTCCTCACCACGAACCGCATTGGCATTATTGCGCTGGCGGTCGAGGGGGGGGTTGCGGCGACCCTGTCTTGCGCCGTTCGCCCGACGCGCTGCATCGGCAAGAAGACCGTGGCTGCCAGCGTCCTGATCGCCCTGGTACTCGTTGCGCTGTTTTTTCGCATCCAGGAGATTCGGCATCTGCCTCTCGGTGCGGATCCCCGGATCCGGGTCATTTGGCCGCTTGCCATCCGGAACATCGAGTCGGCGCCCTGGAGCGGCGGAGGCTTTGGAATCGAGGCCTTCACGCTGCGGAACCCTGCCTTCGTCGCGGCGAACACGCAGTTTTTTCATGCGCACAACATGGTGCTCAACAAGGGGGTCCAGATGGGCATCCCGGGCATGGTGGCGTTCCTGTTGCTTTGGTTCGGAGCGGTTCGCGCCATCTGGCCGTCCAAGGTCCTGCTCCGTGAGAATAGGAAGGCGTGGGGCTACTTGGTTGCGGGCATCACCATGAGCGCGGGGGTGTTCCTCAAGAACATGACGGACGATTTCTTTACCAACGATGGGCTTTATCTCTACTTGCTCATCGTGGGCGCCCTGGTAGGGATGAAGTCGGCCACCAGAGACCTAGGAAAGCCTCGTGAAGCAAGCGGCCAAGGCTAGCGGCAAGCCCGCCCAACTGAAAATCCTGGTGATCCGCCGCGACAACATCGGCGATCTCGTCTGCACCACGCCGATCTTTCGTGCGCTCAAGGAACGCCATCCGACGGCCGAGATCTGCGCCTTGGTCAATAGCTACAACGTGGCGGTCCTGGAGAACAACCCGGATGTCGATGCGGTCTACGCCTATACGAAGGCCAAGCATCGCGCTGCGGGAGAGTCCCTCGTCGGCATCTATTGGGAGCGGCTGAAGCTCTTTGCGGCGCTTCGCCGCAAGCGCTTCGATTTCGCCATTCTCGCAGGCCCGCACTTTCTTCCCAAGGCACTGCGCCTGGCTCGATGGGCAAAGCCTAAGCATATCGTGGGATTCACGGAAGCCGGAGAGCCCGCCGCCCGACACATCGACATCGGCATCCCATACGTCCAGCCGCGCCCCATGCACGAAGCCGAGGACATCTTCCGGCTTTTGCAGCCGCTCGGGATCGAGGGCCCTCCCCCGCCGATGCGCGTCGTCCCGTCCGGCGACGAAACCGACAAGGCCCAGCGGGCCCTCGCCGCCGTGAGAACACCGGGAACGTCGCTAATCGCGGTCCACGTGAGCGCGCGAAAACCCAGCCAGCGGTGGCCCACGCAGCATTTCATCGCGCTCGTGCGATCGCTCCATGAGCGCTACCGGTGTGCATTCTGTCTC
This sequence comes from Pseudomonadota bacterium, assembly GCA_021817985.1. GTDB lineage: Bacteria > Pseudomonadota > Gammaproteobacteria > Burkholderiales > JAKAFK01 > JAKAFK01. The sequence continues at coordinate 5,999 of JAKAFK010000023.1, forward strand.
TTCTGGTCGCCGGGTGAGGCGTCCACCCCCCAGCATCCGGGAGACGACGCCAAGGCACGGGACATTCTGGAGGCTTTGCGCGACGTGCCGATAGTCGGCTACCCCACCGGACGCTTGAGCGCGCTGATTGCCGGCCTCGCGCAGGCAGACATGATGATTTGCAGCGATGGTGGCGCCATGCACCTGGGTGCCGCGCTGGGGAAACCGATCCTCTGCTTTTTCGGCCAATCGGACAGCACCCGCTGGTATCCCTGGGGGGTGCCTCATGAACTCTTGCAGCCGGAGACGCGGGAGGTATCGGACATCCGTGTCGAAGAGGCGGTGGATGCCCTTGCGCGCCTGAGAGAAAGGGTGAGGCATGCGGGGGCGGACGCATGCGACCCTAGGGGCGACGCTTGAAGCCTTGGCACGTTCAAAGGCTTCTTCTGCGCCCGTTTCCGACGGGAACGACGCCCGACTTCGGCACCCCCCTCAGCAGGACCTGCACTGATACGCGGGCAAGGCGTCAGAAACATTCGACGCGTGGGCGTCGCCCGCACCCGTCGCCACGTCCATCAACAGCGTGCGCGCGGATTGAATGTCCCGCTGGGCCAAATGCCCTTCCAGCTGCCTGAGCAGATCGGAGATGCAATCCAGGTGAGAAGCTTCGCTGGCCTTCATGATCCGCGGATGCTGCGTCGCCTGCCCGTTGCTCGCTTCGATCAACAGTTCCTCGTAGAGCTTTTCACCGGGTCGTAGTCCCGTCACGATGATGTCGATGTCGCCAGAGGGGTTATCGTCGTCTCGAACCGTGCGTCCGGCCAGTTCGATCATGTTGCGGGCAAGGTCCATGATCTTCACCGGTTCGCCCATATCCAGCAAGAACACCTCGCCACCTTCCGCCATGCTCCCGGCCTGGATCACGAGTTCCACCGCCTCGTGAATCGACATGAAATAACGGGTGACCTCGGCATGAGTCACCGTGACTGGCCCGCCCTGGGCGATCTGGTCCCTGAACAATGGGATGACCGATCCGGAGGACCCCAGCACGTTGCCGAAGCGCACGGCGCAGAATCTCTGGCTGCGGCCATTCTCGGTGGCCTGAAGCGCCGCCTCGTGTACGGCCAACTCCGCCCAGCGCTTGGTCGCCCCCATCACATTGGTCGGTCGAACCGCCTTGTCGGTCGAAATCAGCACAAAGGTTTCCACCCCCGCCGCGAGGGACTCCTGAGCCAGGACCCGGGTACCGAAGACGTTGTTGCGCGCGCCTTCCAGGACGTTGGCCTCGACCAGCGGCACATGCTTGTGCGCCGCCGCATGGTAGACGGTCTGGATACCCTGTTCGCGCAACACATGGGCCACCAAGCGGCTGTCCGTGACCGAACCCAGACAGGGGATCACCGGGCTTTCCTTCATATCCCAAAGGGCTCGATCGATCTGATACAAAGCCGGTTCGCTCTGCTCCAGGAGCACCAATTTCGCAGGCTTCAGCGCAATGATCTGGCGACACAGCTCCGATCCGATGGATCCACCGGCCCCCGTGACCAGCACGCTCTTCCCGATAACATTTCGCCCAAGCAAATTGCGATCCGCGGCGACGGCGTCGCGGCCGAGCAAATCGCCAATGTCCACCTCGCGCAACAGGTTCACCAGATGCTTGCCGCTCGCGATGTCGGAGATCGTCGGAAGGATGCGGACTTTGGCGCCATGTTGATCGAGGAAGGAGACAACTTCCTTACGGCGCGCCTGGGATGCCGAAGGCAAGGTCACGATCACGTCGTGAATATCGAAATTGGCCATCAGGTCCGGCAGCTGAACAGGGGGATAGACGCGCAAGCCAGCCACATCCGTGCCCTGCAACGCGGCATTGTCATCGAGAAAGCCCGCCGGGAAATAATCCCGTCCCTGGCTCAGCGATGCCGCCAGCTGCCTGCCTGCGCCGCCCGCGCCATAGATCAGCACTTGCCGCCCTTGGAATTGTTCCCGCACCGGCAGCCAAAGCATCCAACGCGCCACGAAGCGCACACCGCCAATGAGAACCAGGGCGAGCAGCCAGTACAGCAGCGGCACGGAGCGGGGTACCCCCGCGCCCCCCGTCATCTGCGTCATGAAGGCCGACACGGCCCATAGCAACGCGGCCAGGGAGACCGCCTTCACCACCGACCACAAGGCGTGCTCGCCCATGAATCGAATGACCGAGCGGTAAAGGCCCATTTTGACGAATACCGGCACCGCCAGGACCGGAGCCATCAGCATGATCAAGACCTGGCTGAGGCTTGGATCATAAGGGACGCCAAAGCGCAAGGAATAAGCGGCCCAAGCGGCAAACAGCAGCAGGACCGTATCCACCGCAAGCATCAGCATTTGCTTGCGACGGCGGGTCATCTCGATCAAATTCATGCTCAGGCGTCGGCGCATTACTTGCCTTCTTTCTCAGTCAGTGCGATTGTGCAAGCCCGGAACTATACCCTTACGGGACAAAACGGCCTACCGCTCGATATTTGGAACGGTTCGTAGCGTCAATGCGATACGCCCTCCCGTCTCAGAACCTTGACCAGGGTCTGCCACAAAATTCGCAAATCGAAGCCGAACGAACGCCGCTGCATGTATTCGACGTCGAGGGCCACCTTCTCCGGAATCGGCAGCTCGTCCCGCCCATTCACCTGGGCCCAGCCGGTCAACCCGGGCACCAACGCATCGACCCCGTATTGCGTACGAAGCGCGATCAGGTCGTCCTGGTTGAACAAGGCCGGACGGGGACCGACGAAGCTCATGTCGCCGACGAGAATGCTCCAGAGTTGAGGCAGCTCGTCCAGACTGGACTTGCGTAAAAACCCCCCGATCGGCGTCAAGAATGCCGCAGGTCCGGTCAGCAGGTGGGTCGCCACGGCCGGCGTCCCGAGGCGCATGGTCCTGAACTTCGGCATCTTGAAAATCCTGTTGCCGCGGCCGACCCGGTCAGACCAATACAGGGCAGGTCCGGCAGAAGTCAACCGGACCAGCAATCCGACCACCAGAATAGGCGCCAGCAATATCAGCCCGGCCAACGAAGCCAAGCCAACGTCAAACAGTCGTTTCATGAAAAAAAAACCAAAGCCCACACGTCGTCGAGACTTGCCGGCGGCATGCGGCCCGGAGTCGCCCGCGTTCCCGGTAGGTCCGCCTGCAACGGTCCCCCTGCGGCAACGCCACGCAGGCCTGCGAGCCCCCGCGACGCATCGGCAGGGAATGCCATCAAGCCACAGGGTGATCCACCATGCCCCGCTTACTTTCCATACTCCAGCCCGCGATGAGGGCTCTCCAGCTGCCAAACGCGAACAGGAGATAGATCACGCCGAAACCGATGGCTGTTGCCGCCAAGTGGTAATAGATGGTTCCGAACATCAATGCAAACAGGATCCAATTCGCAAAGATGTACAGGCTCTCCTTCACGGGCAGCTGCTTGAGGCGATTGATATAGGCCACGAGCACCGCCGTAGAGAACATCAGCGCAATCGTCATGGCCAAGGATATGCCGCTTACCCCCATCTGGCCGATGAACAACCGGCTAAACCAAACCGTAAGGACCAGACCGACCAGGGACGAGACCAGGATGATGCCCGCCCGCTGGTAGGCGGTAATATACTTCACCGCCACCAGGCTGCATGCGAAGAACGGCAACTGTGCGACACCGTACTGGATCGTCCTGATCAACTCTCTGACATCCTGGTTCGTCATGGCACTGTGCGCGACCATGTGATAGGTTATCGTGGCCGCCAGCAGCCGCAGGACCAAGGCCAGGGGGACGGTAATAAGCGTGGCCAGCAGCAGAAAGAACGAAAGATCCGCCTGCGCCTTCAAATGGTACGATTTAGCGGCCAGATTCGAGAAATAGGGTAACAAGACGGTCGTCAATCCGATGCCTATCGTCCCGGTGAAGAACATGATGACCTTTATCCCCATTCCGATTATGGCAACGCTGCCTGCCGAGTGGACTTGGCCTGCGATCGTGTTTGCCAGGGGCGCGAATAATGCCGTTGACAGTGCCGCCACGACCAAAACACCATACTGCCGGATGGGGAAAACGCTCCGCACGAGCTTGAAACTGGGCTTCAGCATCGGCAACAGGAGATTGCGGCCATGAAGCGCGATCGACACCAACATCAGATTGAGGACCTGCCCCAGCAACATCCCGTACACCGCGGCATAGATGCCGTGAGATGCGCCGAACGCAACGAGCATCAGCATCACCACGATTGGGACTGCAAGCTGCGCCAATGCGGGAAGAACCAGCCATCCTTCCGCATTAAGCACTGCGTTGGCCACGATGACGACGCCACCAACGAGCATGATCACCAAGTAGATATCCATGACCCCGAGTATCGCCGTCAACTCTCCGGCCGGATAATGCAATCCCAGTACGGAGAACACGATGGGCGCACCCAGATGCAATAAGGCCGCAAGCAGCCCCATGAACACCACCTGGATGACGACGAGGGCGCCCATCAGTTTGGGCGAGGCCGACGGCTCCGCCATGCGAAGCTCCGAGTAAATGGGAATGAGGGCTGTTCCGACCGGCATGGAAAGAACCGAGACAAAAAACATGGGAACCATGGCGCCGAGGTAGAACGTGTCCATCTGATTCCCGGCACCGAATGTGCGGACCATAAAAAGGTCGCGCAACAGGAAGCCGAGGTACCCGAGGAGGCTCAGGAAGGAAACGGACAGCGCCGCACCGAGCAGCCTCTTCTTCGAGCTATCCTCCACCCTCATGGCTGGCCCGCCAAATAAGACATAAATCCCATTGTAGATCTTCTAGCGTTTTCTTTTGGGTAAGCCAAGTCACCCCCGCGAAGGGATGCTAATCGCGCTGGTGGCTCACCATAGGTCGATTGTTGCGTCTGATGCATCTCGCGGTGCCGGTTGTCGATCTTCCCGACGAGATCCCCGGAGAATACGCTCGCCGGCAATTCCGCCGCGGCGTTAGGGTTTCCCTGTGCCGATTTTGGCCGGCGCCGGTTCTACCAAATCTCCCTCGCGCGCGTAACCGAAATGGCTCGTTGCCAAGCCGCCGTCTCGGCTACGATGGCCCAGGAACCACTCGATCCATCCGCCTGCCGCAATACTCATCAACAAAAACTCGTACGCATAGCGATAACGGTACAGCGAGCCAATGTTCGGCGTCACGAAGCTGAACACGACGATGAAAAATACTGCGAACAATGCGGTCACGGTCAGTCGGGGTGAACGACAGCGGTAGAAGGCCAAGAAGATCCCCGGCACGAGAAGATACCAACACATGGTTTCTGCCACCGCGAGCAGCCACGTCACACCTGCCTTTCGCATCCAGGTGTCCGGGAACGGCGCAAACAATCCGACTTGAAGCGCTCGCGGCAAATACTCGAGCAATTGGCCAGCGGACTGGGGCGCGGCACCGGCATCGATCAACGATCCAGCGCCCACTTTCTGGTTGTAGCTGATCAAACCCGCACGTGTCCTGGCAGCAAGCTCCAGGTTACGATCAACGGAACGCGGCAACCAGGGCACAGCCTTCCACTCCCAGGATTTATTTGTGGCAGTGCTGATCTTTTTGCCAATAGTGCTTGCCGCATAGACTTTTCCATTCTCGGCTGCGGGCACATAGGGTTTGACCGCGGTTGCCACCAACGCCATGAACACGCCGGCCAGCATATAAAACGACCAGACCCGGAGCGGTTGCCAACGCTTCATCCAGATCCCTTGCGCCGCCAGCAAGAGCAGCACCAACGCGATACTGACCAATAAGAGCTTCAAGTAATATGGCTTGACAAACGTAATCAGAAAAACGCCCAGCGCCATCCAAACGAACGCCCGCAGCAGATCCTTGCGTTCGCCGACCTCGCGCAACGTCAGTGTATGCGCATACCCAATCATCAAGATGCCTGCAATAGCATAGGTGTCCTTGAGCGGCTGGCTATACCAGCTCAGCGCCGAAGGGAAAAACACAAACAGGGCAGCGACCAGCAGTCCCGACAAATTTCCGGTTCGGCCCGGCCAGAGCTCCCGCCCGATCATGAACAGCAGGGCGGCACTCGTCGCATGCAGGAAGGCGTTGACGGGTATGACGAGCGCCGGGTGGGGCGAAAACAGCGCATAAAGCGCCGACAGGACCCCGACATTGCCTGTCGTTTCGGTCAGACGTGACCAGGGTGCCCACGCCGACCACCCATGGAGACGGATATTTTCCGCGACCCTGACCGCCGACTGATGATAGAAATAGGCATCGTTCTTGAGCAGGCCATGTCCCGCATTCAAAGCCGGCAACAAAGGCAGAACGGCCCTCTGGAAAATCAAAGACACTGCCGCCGTATAGCAGAAGGCAAACAGCCAGATGGTCCGGGCGCGGAATAGATGTCTAGGCATAATTGGAATTCTTCGTTAGATCCATGCCAACCCCTCCGAAGGCACGCGCTTACGGAAGGCTCCACAGCGTCTGGTATTCGTCCAGAACGCCTGCATTCACCTTGCGTGAATCGAACAGGTCGACTGCCCGGATCCGCGCGTTCTGGCCCATACGCCTTCGCTTTTCGTCGTCTCCCAGCAGGTCAGTCAACGCCACCGTGAGTGCATGGACGTCTTTGGGCGGGACGAGAAGCCCTGTTTCCCCAGCCACGATCGTATCCCTCAGGCCGACAATATCGGTACCGACGGTCGGCACACCCATTGCGGCCGCTTCCACGACCACATTGCCGAATCCCTCCCGATAGCTCGGCAAGCAGAACACGTCGGTGATGGCCAGCCAGCGCTCCGGATCCGGCTGGTATCCAAACACATGCACATTGGGCAACCCAGCCAGGGCGTGGCTGATCCGTTCACCAGGAGCACTCTCTTCAGGGCCAACCAGCAGCAGGGAGCAGGGCACCCCTTTGCCCACCAGTGCCCGGAACGACTCGATGAGCTCGTATATCCCCTTGTCCCGGGTAATCCTGCCGATGAAGGTAACGATCTTATGCCCTGCCGGGATATTCAATTCGCGCAGGAGGGCCTCGTTCATGCGCTCCCGACCGCCAGGCGAAAATCTCGCCAGGTCCACCCCGGCCAGGGAACCTGCGCCGACGACGTTGATTTTCTCCTTCGCCGCGACCGCCTGCTCGACGATGAATTCTCGCTGAGACAAGGCATCCGCATAACACCGCGTGTCCAAGCGCGCAGTCAGCCTGTCGCCCGCCTTCGCCAGCGCGCGCACGATCCCGTGCAGTTCAACCCAGGCCTGTCCGGTAAAGGTATGCAGCCGCACGGGAACCCGTGCCAGATAGCCCGCTATCGCACAAAGCATGCCCGCCTTCGGGGTACCGGAATGCACGATATCGAAACGCTCGCGCCTGAACAGCCAATACAGCTGCCACAACGCCTTGAGGTCCTGCCTGGGCGATATTTTCCGGGGAATCTCGATCTGCACAAACCGGATGCCGGGCATTTCCTTCAGCCAAGGCACCTCCCGCCCGCCACTCGAGACCAGCACCACCTCGTGGCCGGCGCCGACTGTCGCCGCGATCTGCCCACGCAGGTGGTTGTACAAGAAAAAAGGCACCGTCGCCACTCGAGCAATTTTCATTCTCAGCTCAACGCGAGGCCACTCTTCGCAGGCCGCTCCACAAGAGTCGCCGCACGTACTTCAGCAGGGAAAGGAGCGCGAGGGGAAAGTAGAGCGCCTGCGGAATCAACTTGGCCCGAGATATCCTTCTATAGGTGTCCAATTCGCCCTGCTCGGCCAGCCACAGCACTCCGCTCAAGCCGCCCACGCCGTACAATGGCTTGTAGCAGTGGGCGAGCACGGCTTCGATTCTCCAGGCCGCATGGCCGGAGAGCACGATTTGCAGCCAGAGCAGATAATCCTCGGCATGCCGCTTGTCCGGTTCAAAGCGGTGCTTCAGGTCCCGGCGCACCATGACCGAAATCGTGGAAAACTGGCATGACCACAGCCACGCCAGGCGGCTCGGTCGGCTCACCGGCGTCGCCGCATCCACACCGTCAGCGCCATGTTCCGATGAAACGACATCGATCAAGTGGCCGCTGATCATCGCCTCCGGGTGCTCGGCCATCCATCGATATTGAATGGCCACCTTCGCCGGATGCCAGCTGTCGTCTGCGTCGAGAAAGGCGACATACGGCTGACCCGCCTCATTCCACCCCGCATTGCGAGCGACGGCCGGGCCGCCGTTTTGTGCCAGCTCGAGCACCTTGATGTCATGCGTCGGATAGCGGTGCCGCAGGTCATGCAAGGCGGCCAGCGTCTTGCCGCCGTCCGCACTACAATCTTCAACCAGGATAACCTCTTCCGGCGGCAAGGTCTGCTCGACCACCGAACGCACCGCACGGGCAACCGTATCCCCGCAACGATAGCAGGGAATAATAACACTGATCGGCGCGCGCTGCCTCATCATGTCATACCGGTAATCTTGGGCGTGGAGATCCCAAGCTCTGGATCGTGGTTCTTTCTCCTGTACCAATCCCAATCGCCATGGAGCTTTTGCCGAAACACCCGTACCGAGTCGATCCCCAGGATGTCGGTCCGGCACAACAGCAAGGGATCGCGCCCGGGCGCATTGATATCGAAACGGCTACACGCTGCCAGCGTATACCCGGAAGACGCCACGGCGTCACGCACGCGTCGGTTCACCGCGCCATGCGGGTACGACATGACGGTCACCGGCTTGCCCAGCAGGTCCTCCAGGTAACCCCGGCTGGCTACGAGTTCATGGCGCAGCGCTTCATCGCCGCACTGGGTCAATGGCACATGGGTCGCCCCATGAGCCCCCAGGGTCACGCCGGGCAAGGCGCCCAGCTCGCGCACTTCTTCGGGAGAGAGGTAATTCGCGTCGCGATTGCGAACGAACTCGGTCGAGATGAAGACCGTGAAAGGAATACCATGGTCCAGCAAGAGGGGGGCGGCCACATGCAGATTATCCTTGTAGCCATCGTCGAACGTGATCGCGATTCGCAGCCCCTCGCCGACCAAACCTTCCCGCAGCCCCGTCAATCGCATCCCAGGATAAGCCACAAGGGCCGCCACATGCGCCCTGAACAAGGTCGGGGCGATGGTATAGATGCCGAGGTGATCCTCACTGATCCGGGACCCTACCGCATGATACATAAGGACGCGGAATCCCGGTGCCGCCGTGCTTGCATGGCGGACGAGCGCATGCATCTCGGAGACGCCGCGGGCGATGGCCCTGCGCCAGTTCACAGCCGGCCGCCCCGCTTCCAAAGCGCGAAATTGATGGCCCAGCGCAGTTTCTCCGACGATGCGCATTCCCACTCCCCGAGATATTCCACCAACTGGGCGCCGAACCCACGCTTGAAATGGTTCACGCCGGATGCCGCAGACGTCTTGGGATCCAGTCCTGCGAAATCCAGCCGCGTCATGCCCCGCTCCTTCAGCACTCGGAACAATTCATGCACCATCGCGTAGGCTGCACTCAGCTCCCGCCCCTTGGCTCCCGTCGCCGCCGAAGCATAAAACCCCCGGTTGCCGAAGCGCTGCACGAGACACGACGTCACCGGCACGCCAGCATGATAGCCGTTCAGGATCAGTGCCTGACTCCCCAGTGCGGAAAATATCTTGCGCGTTTCGTCGAGGCCGACCCGAATCGACTCCATGCCCTTTTCGCGCGTCATCTCCTCGTGCAGCATGGCGAAATCACGCCGAAGTTCATCATCGCCGCCCAGCTTCCAGGTCAGCCCCTGGCCTTGCGCCTGACGCACATAATAGCGGTGCTTGGCCGTCATCCCCTTCTCGAACGCCTCCACGCTCTGGGTCAGGTCGATGAACTGGGAAAAGCCGCTATTCACCTTGAAGAACGGGCGATGGAATTGGCCGCTGAAGAGATACGCCAGCTCTGGTTCGTTTGGGCTGTGACTGTGCACGCGCAGCCACAGCCTCCGTTGGCTTTCCAGCAGCCCCGCACGAAGGGTATTGAGGGCCTTGCCTGCCTGCTTGGGGGACCACCCTTTGAATTTCAGCACCGGGCCACCGGCCGCCCACCCCGCGCGAATGCCAAACGGCAGGCTCTTCAGCAACACTTGAGCCATCATGACCGTCCGTCCGGAGGTGTCGTACACCGTGCACCGCAAAGGCTGCCATCCATGATTCCGCTTGTACTCCCCCCACTGCCAGGACTGGAAAATCGTCGCGTCATCCGCGCCCGTCAACCGGTCGTCCCACCGGTCCTGCACCAGTCCTGCCGGATTAATTTCATAAGTGAATTCGCTGTTCTTTTCCATGAAAATCTTCAGGCTGAGGCACTAGCAACTTGCCGGACTATGGCAGACGGAGGGGAAATTCTCTTCCCAGAAAATTCGAAAGGAGGGCATTGCTGGCGTCTTTCTTTTTCCCGAATGCGCCGTCGATTCCACCCCGGCGAAGTAGTATAGCTGCACGGAGCGAGAGACATTACCAAAGAAAGTTGACCAAGTGGACCGATTTGTAAGCTTCGCTTGCATTGCCGTCTATTTCGGTCGGCAATTCAGGCCACGGATGAAAGTCGATGTAGCAGCGCTCAAGCGTCTTCCTGATTGCGGGCACCGTATCCCCGGCGGCCCTAAACGGGAAGCCGTACGGAACAACGTGCTCAGGGAGGTCGGGGAAGAGCGGCGTTCCTCCCATTTGCTCCACAGCGTCCTTGATCGCCAAGAAAAGCGTCCTTCTTCTCGCTGCCTCGCAGCGATCATCCAGCGATTCGAGCGCACGCAGGAACCTTGAATCCGGCTCGGGCGACCCCGGGAGCACGCGCTCCGCCTCCGCCCCCGATTTCACGAATTCCGCTCCGGTGCGCACGACCCTGATTTTTCTGTCAAACCGGACAAGGCCATAGAGCAGCCCGGTCATGCCGAATCGGGGCAGCCGCCTGAGCAATTTCTTCAGCTTGAACATCGAGGGAACGGGATAGTCGACGAAGGGGATCTGGCACGGGATCTCGCCCAATTTCTCGGGATTGTTGATCAGCATCCCGCTCCCATTGATCAGGGGGACCGATTTCCTGAAACTGAAGAGCCCGATGTCCCCTCGGGTGCCCAGAAGCCTCCCTTCCTGATCACGGCTCAGGAACCCGTGCGCATTGTCCTCGACCAGAACGGCGCCGGTCCTCTCGCAATACGCCTGGAAGACGGAAAGATCCTGAGGAAACCCGAAGTAATTGACGGCGACGATCGCCTTCGCCTGCGGCAACGCCTCCTCGGCAACGGAACACTCCAGCGCCTCGCCGACAGGATAATAGCTAACCTTCGCACCAAGCGCATGGATGGCCGAAAGGGTATCCCGACAAATGTATTCGGGCAGAAGGACCGTGTCGTTCTTTCCGACGCCCGAGAGAGAAAGTGCGGCAAAAAGCGCTTGGCGACCGTAACTGAAGAAGCGAAATGCCCCTTCCGGAAGCGGAGGGAGGCGATTCTCGATCGGCGGACATCCGGAATAGAGGGCCTCCGCGAGCCTTTTCAGCCGATTATCCATGCTTTCCGAGCGTCGCCGGCAGCACCTCGCCTCGAAGGCGCAGCGCGAGCGTCGCCAAGGAAGTGGGCCAGCATGCGACCAGCCCCGCCTTGATCAGTCCCGAAACGCCGCCTTTGGCGAAATGCCTGACAAGCGGTCCCTTCCTTCCGCGGATCCAGGCATTCTTCGCTTCCTCGAGGTCAATCGAATCGAGCAGCTGAGCAATTTCGTCGCCAAATTCGCGATCGAAATTTGCATACCTCTCCCGATAATCGTTCAGCATCATCTTCGTTTCCTGCCGCAGGAGGTGGGGATACTTGAACGTCCAGCTCGACGCGTGCACGCGCCATTTGGCCAGCGGACGCGGCACGCCCGCCACTTTCCAGTCATGGGAAATGCGACGAAAGAGGTCGGCCTCTTCGATCATATTGAAGCGCGGATCGAACCAGGGCGACTGTTTCTCGATCGCCTCCCTGCGCACGACCACGGTTTCCATCGAAAGGAAATATCTGCCCAGCAAGGTTCTGAAACATTCGCCTTCGCAGGGCAAGGCCCCATTGTAGACGACGCGCTCATGTCCGAGCTCGTTGAAGAAGATCGTGTCCGAAAAGACCAAGCCGACCTTCGCGTCGTCGAAAAACGGAATCTGGGATGCGAGCTTGTCGGGAAACCAGAGGTCGTCGCAATCGAGGAACGCGATGAACGCGCCTTTCGATTGCTCTATGGCGAGATTACGGGCTTGCCCAAGGGGCGTGAAGGTTTCGGCCAGAAAATACCGTATCCTGGGTTCGCCGAAGCTGTGCACGATATCCGCCGTGCCGTCTTCGGACTGGTTATCCCAGAAGACGATTTCCCAGTTCCGGTAGGTCTGGGAAAGGACCGACTCGATCGCGCTGGCGACATAATCTGCCACGTTGCGGCCGTTCATGATGACACTGACGAGCGCGTCGTTCATGACAGGGCTTGCCCCAGAATCGAGACCACGTGACCAATGTCGTCGTCCGCCAAATCGGGATGAAGGGGCAAGGTCAGCAATTCCGGATAGACCGATTCGGTCACGGGAAGTGGCGCGCGAGCATGCCTGGCGTACAGGCTGAGCGTATGGTTCGGGCGGTAATGCACCCCCGTTTCGACGCCTTGGTCCTTCATCCGGGAACGCAGCCCGTTCCTGTCGGCCAGTCCATCGATGCGGACCGGAAAGATATGCGGGACGACGGCACCGAAATCCGAGAGAATGGGGCGGATGCGCGGGCTGTTCGAAAGACGGCGAACGTAAGCGGCCGCGAGTTGCTGTCGGCGGCCCGCCAATTCGGCCCGCCTCGAAAGCTGGGCATGCCCAATGGCGGCCATGAGGTTGCTCATGTGATAACGCCAGCCCTGGGCGGTGACATCGAAGTCCCAGCTCCTGGCGCCACTGAATCGGGCCAAGGTGTCGTTTTCGACGCCGAGGAGACGCGCGTCGCGGACGCGGCGCAAGACCTCCTGATCCGAGGTCACGATGCAGCCGCCTTCGCCGGACGTGATGTTCTTGATGCCATCAAAGCTGAAGCAGGCGATGTCCCCCTTCGCCCCAACGGGGGATCCCTGGTGGACTGTTCCGAAGGCGTGCGCCGCATCCTCTATCACGCGAAGGCCGTGCCGACCGGCAAATGCGTAGATCTCATCGAGACGCCCAACGCCGCCAGCGTAATGGACCGGCATGATCGCCTTCGTGCGAACGGACATCCGCTGCCCGAGATCGGAAGGGTTCAGCGTGCACGAACCGGCGTCAATGTCGCACGCCACCGGAATGGCGCCAGTCGCCGAAATGGCCTGGAATGAAGCCACATAGGTGAGCGAGGGGACAAGCACCTCGTCTTCTTCGCCGATTCCGGCGGCCTGCAGGGCGAGCTGCAGCGCAGCGGTTCCGTTCACGACGCACACCGCCGGCCGGCCGAAGTAGGCGCCCAACGCCTCTTCGAATTGCTGCACGGCCGCTCCCATGCCGAGATGCTCGCGGTCAAGCACTGCCATCACCGCCCGCTTTTCTGCGTCGCCGATACAGGATTTCGACAGCCGGATGAGCCTGGGCCCGGTCACTTCTGCCACGGGGCATCTCCTTGCTGCCACAACGACTCGAGCAAATCCCTGTCCCGCTTGGTATCCATGCACTGCCAGAAGCCCTCGTGCCGGTAGGCCATCAGTTCACCCATTCCCGCGACACGTTCCATCGGCTCACGCTCGAGCACGGTTTCATCGCCCTCGATCAACTCGAAAAATTCCGGCTCGATCACAAAATAGCCACCGTTGATCCAGCCTTGCGCCGTCTGCGGCTTTTCACGGAAGGACGCGACTCTCTCGCCGCTCATCTCCAGTTCGCCGAAGCGGGCACCCGGATGCACGGCCGAGACTGTCACCATCTTGCCGTGGCTGCGGTGGAAGGCGACCAGCGCATCGAGATCCACGTCGGCCAAGCCGTCGCCGTATGTCAGCAGAAAGGTTTCGTTGCCGACAAAGCGCTGGAGCCGTTTCACTCTGCCGCCCGTCATCGACTCGAGTCCCGTATGCACCAGGGTGACCCGCCAGTCGGTATCGTCCGTTTGGTGCGGCTGGATCGCCCCCGTCGCCAGATCCACCGTGAAATCGGCATTCAGCGAACGGTAGTGCAGGAAGTATTCCTTGATGACTTCGGCCTTGTAGCCTAAGGCCACGTAGAAATCCTTGTGCCCGAAATGCGCATACGTGCGCATGATGTGCCAGAGGATAGGCCGCCCGCCCACGGTGACCATGGGCTTGGGTATCGTTTCCGTGTATTCGGACAGCCGGGTGCCATAGCCGCCGGCAAGAATGACGACCTTCAAGTCCTACTCCCCCAGTCGAAGCGGATGTCGTCCCTGTCCTTGCGCTCGACCTCCGAGGGGTCGTGCTCTATGTCCGCCACATTCAGCAGCAGGCTCAAAGGCGCGGCAAGGCCCTGAAACCCGAACCAAAGGCCGGGGGGGACCGTCATCCTGCAGTAGTGGTCTTCGCCGGTTTCGAGTTCGCGGAAACGATGCTCGTCGTCCACGAAAACGAAGCGGACGCGTCCGATGGGGACGACAAGATTGAGCGTCATTCTTGTGTGACGCTTCCATGCCTTGACGAAGCCCAGCTCGATCATCGAAAAATAGGCTTCGCCAAAATCGGAGAACCCCGGATCGCTGCGCTTGATGGCATGCAGCACGTCGCCTCCCGCCACGGGCACGCGCCTCAATGGGGTCAGCACGATGTCGTCGACGCTCACTTTGCCCATGCCAGCCCTTGCTCCTGGGCGGATCGGACATAGGCTTCGATCTGCTGCAATGAGAAATCGGCGATCGAACGGTCCGGTTGTTCGTAGTAGCGGCGATACCAGAGCGCCGTCTCGCGCACAGTGGCTTCGAAGTCCCAAACCGCATGCCAGCGCAGATGATGCAAGGCCTTGTCGCAATTCAATTTCAGCAACCCGGATTCGTAGGGTCCCCCATGCTGCGCCGAGACGTCTTCCCAGCGCACTTGATCCCAGTGGCGAGCCATCTCGGCAACCAGTTCGCCGACGGTGTAGTTTTGTCGCGCGGGGGGGCCGAAATTGAAGGGTTCGCCGTGAAGTTCCGGGTCGTCGTTCAATGCCATCGCGAGATCGAGGTAGCCGCTCAAGGGCTCGAGCACATGCTGCCACGGCCGGGTTGCCGCGGGGTTGCGCAAAGGCACGCTATGTCCGGCCGCCCAGGCTCGCACGCAGTCGGGCACGATCCGGTTCTCGGCCCAGTCCCCCCCGCCGATCACGTTGCCGGCCCGGCCCACGCCGACGCGAATTTTGCCGTCCTTGGGAAAATAGGAGCGCACATAGGAGCGTATCGCGATCTCCGCCGCGCCTTTCGACGCGCTGTAAGGGTCCGGCCCGCCCAACTTGTCCGTTTCCCGGTAGCCCCAAACCCATTCGGTATTGTCGTAGCACTTGTCGCTCGTCACGAACACCGCAGTACAGGGCCTGTCGAGTCCGCGCAACGCCTCCAGCACGTGGATCGTGCCCATCGTGTTGGTTTGCCAGGTTTCGACCGGGTCCGCATAAGAACGCCTGACCAGCGGCTGAGCCGCCAGGTGAAAGACGAAGTCGGGCTGGATTTGCCCCACCAGGATCTTCAGCGCCGCCGCATCCCGGATGTCGAGTCTTCGGTCATCGATCCGGCCCGCGAGCCTCGCCGCCACGAAATGGGAAGGATCGGACGGAACGTCGGCGGAAACGCCGACGACCTTCGCGCCCAGGCTCGCGAGCCAAAGGCTAAGCCATGAGCCCTTGAAGCCGGTGTGTCCGGTCACCAGAGCCGTCTTCCCGGCGAAACAGCTCCTGAAAATGCTATTCAACGCGCGTCCATGCATTCGGTGAGTGAGGTGACGAGTCGCTCTGCCCATTCTGGCGCTATATTACAGGGAATGTTGATCATGTTTGGCCCCGTCTTTTCCGAAATCGGGCATTGCCCCTGCCGATAGCCGAAATTTTCGAGGGGTTCGCTGCTGGCGACGATGGGCTGCATGAACCAGGTCCACGGCAGGTCTAGAATCGGCTCCAGCCTGTTGCGAATCGCCGCGGCATGCTCCGAGGCCCAGGCAAGCCGCAACGGAATAATCTCGCGGGTGCGGTCCCGGTAGACCATGGGCATTTTTTCGCCGTGCCGCTCGAACAGATCCAGCAAGTTCTGCAATAGCGCCTTCCGCGCGTCTTTCGTTTTTTCCCATCGATCGATTTCCCGGTGGCCAATCTCCGCAAGGAAGGAAGGCATGCGCGCCGGATAGGGATAGCTGGCGGAAACGCCCGAGCCGAAGTCTTCGTCGATGAACGGCCTTCCGGCGATGCCGGCGAACGATCGGAACCGGCTGACCAGCCTCATTTTACCGTATTGATCGGGCCTGCAGTATTTTCGTTCAAGAATAAGCTGTTGCCAAAGCGCCTGCTGCTTCATTGCGGGCAGTGCGCCGCAGATGGCGCGCATCGCTTCGAGGCGTTCGTAAAGGGCCGCGTCGCGGGTGTAAACGAGCCCTCCCGTCATCGTATTCAAAGGCTTGCTGTGATCGGTCGAAAACAGGGCGGCATCGCCGAAATTGCCGCAAACGACCCCATTGACTGACGAGCCCAGAGTCAGGGCGCAGTCCTCGACCAGGAAGATGCCTTTTTCGCGGGCTAGCGCCGCAATGGGCGTAATGCGGCATGGAATGCCGAACGAATGCTGAGCCACGATCACCCGGGTTTTTCTGGACAGCACCCTGCGGATTGCATCGACCGAGGAACCGAACGTTTCCGGGTCAATGTCGGCATAGACCGGCGTGGCGCCGATCCTGAGAACCGCGTTCGCCATCACGGAGCAGGTGGCGCCCTGGAGAATGACCTCGTCTCCTGCCCCGAGATCAAGGAGCTTCATCAGCGCGTAAAATCCCATCCTGCCTGCGGCGAAACTGACTGCACGCCCTTCGCCGATCAACCTCGCGAATCTTTGCTCGTAGCTTTTGATAGTCTCGGGATCGTCCTGTCCGACGAGTTCCCCGATTCTGCCCACCTCGGCTTCAGAAAGATAGGTGTGGCCTTGGAGGAAGCCAAATCTCGGCACTTGTCTCCATTGAGCCAGGGCCCTCCAAAGGCCGCGCAGCTTACTGATCATGAAAGAAACGGGTGTAGTGGCCCGTCATCACGGACGACTCGAATAGCGTTTCCATGCGAGCTTTGCCTGCCTGTCCCATTCGGACACGCAGATCGGCATCTTCCAACAACCCGGTCAATGCGGAGGCGAGGGACTGCGCGTCACCTGCTCGAACGATAAGGCCCGTCTCCCCATCGGCGACGACTTCCTTCATCCCGCCGAAGTCCGAACAAATCACCGGAATGCCCGCACGCATGGCTTCAACGATGACCATGCCGAAGCTCTCGAAGTTGAGCGAAGGGAGCACCAGCACATCGATCCACCGGTAAAGGGTCGGCACATCGTCCCTGAAACCGAGGAAATGCACGGGGTGTCGGGAACCGGCAGCCGATTCCCTGAGCTCGTCCGTATAGGCTTCGTCACCATTGCCGATCAACACCAGCTCGCAGGGCATGTCGACGCGCCGGAATGCTTCCATGAGGACATGCACCCCCTTACGCGGATGCAGTTCGCCGACGAAGCCGATCGTAGGGTATTCCTTTTCCCAGGGCGAGGACCGCACAACGCCGACCGGAGCAGCGGAAGCGATGCCGTTGTATACGACGTCAAGCGGTTTCCCGAAAGGATTTTGCGTCTCCAGGCTTTCCCGACATGCGTTGGAAACCGTCACGATTCGGGTGGCCGCCCTGCCGACAAGGCAGCTGCTCATGGTATTCATGAGTTTCCTGAGGCGCGACCCGGGCACGAGCGGGGTGTTGTGAATCACCAGGACCCGATTCGGAACGTTCGCCAGCGCGCCCGCATAGAGCGTCCAACGGTTCAGCATCCCCCCGGGCCACCCGCCGTTGTGGCTCAGGATCCCGCGAATGTTGTTGGCTTTCATCCATGCTGCCAGCCAAAGCAGCAGCACAACGGATTGCAGCGCAGTGAAGGGGATCAGCATAATGCGCAAAGCCAGCCTGGACCGGCGGGGCAACCCCATCAGTGCCGTGTTCAACCCATCGTTCATCAACAGTGCCGGCACTCGCCGAAGGGTCAGGTCCGCCCTGTCGGCGAATTCATGATGAAGGTACTCTCCCGCCCAATGAGAGGGATTCATCAGCACGGTAATGCGATCTCCCCCAGGCCAACGCTGGCACAGTTGCGCCAGAACGGTCACGACGCCGCTTGGAATCTTGCCCAATTCTTGTGTGACGAAAAGCAGGCGCATGGTCATGCATCCGGCTTTTTGAAAAGGATGGTCAGCCCTTCCGAAAATTGCGATGGCCACAGATCAATGAGCTTTGCCTTAATTTCCGACGAAAAAGGCAAGAATCGCAGGAGAGGTATGGCGGGAAAATGATGGCTAAGGTTCGCGATAGTCTGAAAACCTGTCGCTTCCCCTAGCTCAACCAAATCTTCGTACCGAAAAAATCTGATATGCGGTTGCTCCCAGCGCTTGGCATCAGGGAAATAGCCATAGGTATCAATTTCATTCTGCAGCAGGAACCGGAGCCGTCCGTGAAGGGTAAAGTGGTTAGGTACATGTGCCAGCAGAAATCCGCCTTTTTGCAACACCCTGAACGCTTCGCTCATGACAAATTCTGGATGCATGAGGTGCTCCAGAAGATCCTTGCACAGACAGAAATCGAACCGTCCAGTCTCGAATGGCAGCAGGCTCGTGTTGAAGTCCTCGATCAGTGCAAGAGATTCAAAGCCGATCGCCTTTGCTTGCTGCAGAGCATAATCGCTGCCGTCCACCCCATGAAGAGCACATCCTGTTCTCGATTTGGCTTCCGCCGAAAAAATGCCATTGCCACAGCCTATGTCCAGCATGTTCTGGAATTCGCCTGTTCTGGCAATCAGTTCTGCCCATACCGGAGAAAAATAGTTCGCGTTGACGTCGATCTGGGCGATTTCGTCAATGTATTTTGGGGGGAAATGGTCTTGCATTTCATGACTCCATGTTGCCTCATGACGCCCCGGCCGCCCTAGGCGGGTCGGCTGTCCGTAAATGACCTGTAGGCGCTCTAGCCGCGACGTCGCAATCACTACTGCACCGGTTCGCTCTATCCGAGACACTTGCCAAGTAACCATCCCCCGGCAAAGCCGGGGGCTTTCGGGATTGCGGCCCCCTCAAAGGGGGCTTATCGCAATCCAAAGTCAAAAGCCCACCGATACAACCGCTGCGGACATATCGAACGCCGCAACACCCGGAATAGCTACTCCAGAAAATGTCGAACTTCTACTGCCACCCTGGCAGAGCCGGGGGCTTCCCCTGGTAGGCTAGGCGGCGCCGAGTACGTCGCGTCGACAGTTTTGTCGTCGTAGGCGCATCACGTTTCGTCGACCGAACCGTTTTGATCTGCGCGCACTTGCGAGTCGCTCGATGAGACAGGCTCGTCATACGGGTTTCTTGTTTCCGAGCACATGATCCGAACAGTGCGGTAATCAGAAATCCTTTATAACCGGCAGCTGCCGGATGAAGCTTGCGGGATTTCCGCCCACGATGCAATTTGGGGGGACATCCTTGGAGACCACCGAGCCGGCCGCAATTATCGACGCTTTCCCTATCTTCACACCCTTCAAAATGATCGCCCGCGCGCCTATCCATGCGTCATTCTCTATTGTTATCGAACGGTGTTTCACCACGGACCAGTTCTTTGGCCTTCCTGCCATGTAATTCTGCAAATCATTCCTGCGAATGTCGGCATCCATGGAATGGCCGTCGTTGTCGAGAAGTAAGCAGTCATAGGAGATCCAGACGTTGTCGCCGATAACGACCTCGTCGGAGATCATGCACGTGGTTCCGCCGTTGATGGCCGAATTGTGTCCGATTTGTAAGCGGGCACCGGAGCGCTCGAAACAAAGAGAACCATCAATCAGCGAACCTTCGCCAACGCGAATTTCGCATTGGGATGGATCGACGTCGTCATCGAACGCGATGTTTGCGTTGAACGATGGCAGGTCAGGCACGGTGCAATTCCCAAGGGCGGCCAATGCGCGCAGACGCCGTCTTCGGCGAAGGACTGCAATCATTTTGGCGGGCAATTCCAGAAAATAGCTCATCCAGTGTTACCGATTTTCGTGTTTTCTGTAAATGGCCAGGTCCGGTAGCCGATCGTACTCTTCTGCCAGCCACGCAACGTCTATTTGTGGCAACCTATCGAAATCAAGTTCGAATCTCCGGTAAGGGTAATACATATCGAGCCGCCTCATCAGTGAAGCCCATCTGAAAATGCCAGTCACCTTCATCCCCATTGCGCCTAGCAGTCCCTGTTGACGTGAAATGTCGCCGCCTCGCCGACCTGTGTCCGGATGCCTCAATTGATGTAAGCGCAGAAGATCCCCCCGGACGGTAGACGGATTCAGCGAGAGTCCAACTGAATTCAATACCCTCTGAAAAGTAAGCGTTGCAGTAACCGCTGTTTTGCTATAGGCGCGATTTGCTTTTTCTGCTAGGAAAATGCCCTTATATTCCTCGCGCTCTTGCTCAGAAACGGGGAAAAGCTCTTTTAGAAAATCCATTTTTCCCAAGGATTCGAATTTGGCCACAGTCAACGCATCAAAGTGGGCCTTGTAAAGGGCAATGATGCGGTTGTAGCTGAAATAATCTATGGCAAATTTGGCACTGGCGAGATGAGGCGAATAAAGCGCATTTTCCAGAAAGAGATCCTCCGGCGCCTGCACGTTGCCCTGATGAATGCATAACTGGACATATAGAGAAGTCAGATAGCTCTTGGGCTCCCTGATCGTGAGCAGGACATGACAGTCAGACCCAAAGAACCGCTGATTTTTTTCTGCGCGATCTTCCCAGAAAAATGGGTCTGTACTGTGGAGGTCCTCGGCGCTGACGAGGTAGCTTTCGGATGCATCCAGTCCATACGGAATTTCCTTACCCAGGCTGAGACAGCTCGAATAAAGCCGGATGCGCGGATCGTCAACATCGACATACTCCATCCCGCACTTTTCCGCTATCTTTGGAAAAATGGCCCGCTGGAGCGTAGTCGTCGCTGTCTTTCCGAAACCGACATGAGCGATTTTGCGTGGATACATGAGGGATGACGTACGAATGGGGGATATGTCCGACTATGTTATAGCTAGAGAACCAGCCTCGCGAACTAGATAGCTCTGAGCCGAGTCCCAGTTCCCCAAGGGCGTGGCCTTGCCTCCGGCGATTTCGTAGATCTGATCGGCATTTTGAATTGTGGCGTAGCGATGGGCGATGACGATGATGGTGAACTGGCCGCTGGTCTGAAGTTCGCCGAGCGTTTTCGTGATGACGTGCTCGCTTTCGTTGTCCAATGCGCTTGTTGCCTCGTCGAGGATCAAGATCTCCGGTTTTCTCAGCAATGCTCTAGCCAGCGCGAGCCGTTGTCGTTGTCCTCCAGAAAGATGGGTCCCTTTGTCGCCTATGACTGAGTCAAGTCCTCCGATCCGGCGAGAGACAAATTCCCATGCACCGGCTTTTTCGCAGACGAGTTTCAGATCTTCGTCATCGACTCCGTGCTCAAGGCCAATGGTCAGGTTGTTCCGAATGGAGTCGTGAAAAAGCACCGGTTCCTGAGGTACATATGCGATATGTGCGCGGAACAGCTTCAGATCCAGGTCAGACAGATCCATCTGATCAATGAGCACGCGGCCCCCTTCCGGACGAAGGAGGCCCAAGATGAGATCGACGAGGGTCGTCTTCCCTGCTCCGGAAGGCCCAACAAGTGCTGTTGTTTTTCCTTTTTCGATTTCCAGGTCCAATCCCTCGAAGATGGGCTCCCTGTCTCCGTATCGGTAAAACAGATCTTCAATCTTGATCGAGTTCCGGAGAGAATCGAACATCCTGGTGCCACTGGGCTCCTTTGAGCCCTCCGCTTCTTCAAGCATGGAAAGCACGCGGTTGATGCTGGGACTGCTTGCCTGGAAATCGGCCATCATGCTCGCCGTTCCCTGGACGACCGGAAGGAGCCTAGTGAATGCTAGCGCGAACGCACCGAGCAGCGATGCGGAAAGGCCAAAGCGGACGGCAAGCCATATGATGAGGCTGAGGATGATGACGGAGATAGGCTGCACCAGGATCCCCAGGCTGTTCGACCAGAAGGCCATCCACTGCCAGTGGTCCCGCACGTCCCTACTGTTCCTTGCGAACATCCCTAATAACGGCGGCGCCCAGTTCATCGCGTTCACAAGTTTTTTGGCGTTCAACCCCTCAACGGCCGTGTGCTGCACAGTTTCTAGCGCCTGCGTATAGTCCTTGCCATGTCTGTGCGCAACCCGCCCGACGTGCCTTATCGCCGGACCGGCGAGAAGTCCCAGAAAAAGCGCTACGGCCGTCAACTTCCAGGAGATCCAGAAGACAAAAATTGTGTAGGCGATGGCCGTCACGATCTGAGCTACGATCTGAATAAGGATGAACAGCGACTGCCCGGTTCGCACGGTATGTTCGTTCAATACGCTCAGCAAAGTGCCCTGGCGCTGGCCGCCGACGAACTTAGTCGTCGACAGGAGTAAGCTTCGGAAAAACTGATTGCGGAGACGATCCTGTAGGTCGGCGGCGACCCTTACGCTCAGATAGCGCAACCATATGGCGAGGCTGCTCTTGAAAAGGAAGAGCAAGCAAAGAAGTATCAGGAACGTCGCTAGAACTGGCGGCAGCCCGATCTGCGCAATGAAAGCAGACAGTATCCGCGTGATCCCGCGTGTCATCGTTCCTTTGCCCTGGAAGAGATCGATGATGGGAACGAAAAGCGAAAGCCCGATCACTTCCAGAAAGTTGACAATGAGGACAAGGACCACCATTCCGATGATCTTTGAAGTGCCGATTCGGCCCAGAAGCTGTTTCACTGTTCTAGGCCCGCTGGAATTCGGACTTCATGATATCGACAAAGCCCGAATCTACTTCTTCTTCTCTCAGATAATCCAAAACAATGCGCCTCATCGTGGCGGTTTCCGGCTGGAGTGCGCGGTCGAAAATGCTGCGGGTAACTGACGTGACCATGACGGGTTTGGTTACAAAATTCAATAGCGAAGAGGCAAAACCAGAACGCTTGTACGGAGAAAAGGCCGGGTCATCCAGAATCAAGACGGGCTTTTCAGATACTAGGCATTGGTCCAGGGCAAGCGATACATGGCCAACCACAAGCTCGGCGCGCTGAATCAGCGACAGCGTCTTCCCATAAACCAATTGCCTTCCGGAAAATCTATCGCGGGGGTATTGGTATTTTCCGGACGCCGCGACGACGACCGGAAGGCCGCTCCATTTCTCGATCTGGTCGAGAAAATGGTTGAGGCGGGCGTAGTACGCATCAGGATCAATGCAAACACTATGACCGAGAAGCTTCGCATCCGGTGCATAATCGATATTTTCGTCCACAAAAACAGAATAGCCACCCTCAATAACGGGTCCTGTGGTTTCCCACAGAACCTTGACCGACGGAATGCTTATAAATTTCGCGGATCGGAATATCGCACATGCCTGCCGCCGCCCCATGCGCCCTGAACCAATCACCGCATGTGGTTTGAGGTATCTATTCAGGAATCGTTGTTTATGCTCCGTGATGAGGCGTCTCACTTTGATGGAAAGGCGCGAGGGTTCAATGTTCGTATCGAAGTGCTGGAAGTAATAGCGAATTTTCTTGTCGTGCAACTTGGCAAAAATCCAGTCATCGTCAGTCGTTTTGAAGAACCGTGAGAGATAGAGCACGCGGTCAGTGGTTACAAGATCTTCCACTGCCTGTTCGACGTCCTGGCGAGCCCTGAAAATTCTGTGGTTCGGGCCCTCATAGCGGTAAGTTGCCGCGCCCCCGAAATATTGCTCTAGCCTCTCTCCGGAGTAAAAGAGCGGCGAAATGTCCCAAAACTGCACTTCGAACCCGTTTTCGGCGAACCACCTGGCGTGAACTTTTTCTCCGAAAATCCGAGACACAGGCAATGAGGATACAAATACCAATTTCTGCATAAAATTGTCTCAGCCATGCGTCATGGCTAGTCGTGGCGCCACCCCTACCGAAACCAAGATTCAGCGAAACACTCAGGTCGAATCAAAAAAATCACGCCACTCGGAACTCGAAGGGCGTCGGCCAGCCGGCGACGACGTGCCTGAGGTGTGTGAGATCCATTGATCAAGTCCCTTTAACCCACCGTAAGGTTCCCCTTGAAGCGGCCCCTGTTACCGATATCCGAGTTGCTGGTTAACAAAGAGAAATTTGTCAAGCTCAGAACGGTCCACGTCGGCGAAAAAAGACTCCTGATCAACGTCTCTGCTCATCGAAGGGGGCGTTATGGTATCTCTTATCAGCGAGTATGTTTGGTCGGTGAAAGCCTGCTTCAGCGTTGCGGCCAAATTCGTCACTTCCTTCAAGGGGTCGCGAAGGATGTCCTCATACCGAATTGCAATCGTATTGGGCTTGCTGGCGGAATCCCCCATAACGTCCAAAGCCGCTTCCGCATCCTTTCGCCACATGTAACACGCGCGGGTCGCACCGTTCATCGCATACCACCGGTCGAGCTCGCGATCTTCCACGAAATAGGGAACCCTGACCTGTCCGCAAGCACCGGTCTTGTAGGGCCAATATTCGCGAAACAGGCTTTCATCGTTCAACCACCCCTTCCTAAGAATGGAGCGCACGACGGGCCTGCCGTCCCGCAATACGATAATGATCCGGGAATCGGCGAACCCCTCTTTCAGGAATCTGATGGAATCCGCTATGCCAGGCATCTTGACCGCAAGCTGGAGCCGCTTGTTTGCAATCTCATCGATTGCATCCTTCCGGTTGCTGATGTCACGCCATCTGCGATTCAATTCTTCCCACGAGATCATATTCAAGACACAGCTGTCGTCCTTCGCCCTAAGATTGACCTTTCTTCCATGGACAGACTCGACCAAAAGGTCTTCGTATAAATACGCCCGAAGAATATCGGTCGCGGATTCTCTGTCTATGGCGCCCGCTGTCACCATGGCGGTGATCATGTAAAGCAAAGGCGGCTCGAAGTGATACTCGACCCGATCGAACGAACCGACGTACTTTCCTACAAGTGTCGTGCCTGATCGTGGAGAGCCGGTGATGAAGATGGTGTCCGACGTTCCTGAGATCTGATCGTCGGACAGATAAACGCGTTTTCGCATGCACTAAACCTAGACTCTTTGGGCGGCCGGCTACCAGGCGCTGAGGCCGCCATCCACCAGAAAATTCTGCCCCGTCACATAGCTCGACGCGTCGGAGGCAAGATAAATCAACGTCCCCACCATTTCGTTGGGATGTGCCATTCTCCCTAACGGAATACGTGCAGAGTATCTCGTCTGAAATTGCGCGTTCTGGCCACTTTCCACTCCACCTGGACTGATGCAGTTTACGCGAATGCCCTTGTCCGCCCAATACGTGGCAAGGTAGCGTGTCAGACCGATTACCCCCGCTTTTGAAACCGAGTAAACAGCGGGGGTGTTGATCGGGCGACCATTGTATAACGAACCCTCATAAATTCTCTGGTCGGGCGCCATGGCGCCATAAATCGACGACGTCTGGATTATGCTCCCTCCTGCTCCCCGATGGACCATTTGTTTTCCGACGGCCTGTGCAACCAAAAACATGCCATCGATGTTGACGGACATAATGTTGCGCCATTGGGCAAGCGTATAATCCTCAAACGGAGCAAAAAACGCATCGGGGTCGGAGGACTGACCGGCCGCATTGTTGTGCAGAATGTCGATTCGCCCCAGAGCCGCGACAGTCTTTTCCACCATGGCGGATACCATCTGCGGAACGGCAACATCGCAGCCGATTCCCACCGCCTTAATGCCATAAGCCTCTTGCAGTTCCTGTGCAAACGAGGTGCAAAGCTGCTCGTCCAGGTCGACGACGGCGACGTTAGCGCCGAATTCAGCCAGGCCCTTGCAAAAGGGCTTTCCCAAGAGACCGGTACCGCCCGTGACCACCGCGGTCTTTCCCTTGAGGCTGAACCAAGCTGAATCAAATTGGCGATCCATTTTCCATCCGCCTTTGCATCACAAATTCAACAAACTGAAAATCAAGCTCGGAATCGATGTCGATTGATCGCTCTTCCGGCATGACGTAGAGTTCAGTATCCGCATTGAAAATCGTTTTGCTCGAAAAAAACGTGTCTCGTCGCCAAACATAAATGGAAGCATTCATGTCGAAGCACTTTGGAGCATCCTGCCTCCGAAGTATCGGCTTCTTAGGCGGCTTGGACAGCACAACGACGCCCTGCTCGTTGAGCTCGACGAGGTTGAAGTAAGGCGATCGGCGTGATGGCATCGCGGTAATGAGATTTCCCGCCCCGGTCTTCTCCAGCTGGTTCACCGCATGGCGTATATCGTCAATGATGCGCAGAGGCGACGTCGCATCCAGATCCACCATGACTTGGAACGTATGGCCGGTGAGTTTTTCCACTTCGGATACGCAATGCAGGATGGCAGGCAATTTTCCCGCTTCGTCCGTTGCCATTTCGTCCGGCCGTTTGATTGCGAAGTCCACTCCGGCGTCCCGGGCAATTTCCAGGATCTGGTCAGAATCGCTGCTCACTGCCACCACATCGAACATTTCAGACGCTTTTGCCTGTTCGATGGTATAGACAATCAGAGGCTTCCCGAGCAGAGGCCGAACGTTTTTCCCCTTGACCCCTTTAGATCCGCCCCTCGCGCATATCGAGCAAATTCTCTTCATCTATTCACCCATTCCCGGCGCTTCGCCGATTCTTCCGCCGCATCGATAAGCCGCAACGTTTCGAGACCCTCTTGCAGCGAACAAACGACGCTCGTGTCGTCGCTTATCAGTGCTTCGTGCATCTTGCGGTACGTATGATCGCGGTCAACTGAAAACACTTCAGGCGTTTTGTCGACCTCAAGGGTTCCGGCCACGAGATCGGCAGTGTATGTATGTTCCACGGTATTAATGATCAGCAGCCTGCGCCCCTTCCGGTCAAGATAATTGATTTGCAGCGAAACGACGGGACAGGCAGGAGTAACCAACATCAGAGAGTATACGTCGTCGCTGTTGATTTCCAGAGGACTGTAATGTCCACCGACGGCGGCGACGTGACGCCAGCCGCCCAGGATCCATAACAGATAGTCAAGCTCATGGCTGAGGTCGCGGAGCACGCCCCCTCCGAGCTCAGCGCGCGCCGAGTAGCAGGTCCGGTAATCCGTGGAAGGCCGCCACTCTGGAAGGTATTGACCGACATAGCCCTGCACTGACAAAATCGTCTGCCCCTCCAGGGCGTTCCGGAGCCGCTGGATGATCGGGTGGAACCTCAAGTTGTAGGCGACGAACACATTTTGGAAAGGATACGGCGGGAACTCCTGGAAATGCCCGAAAAGTGGTTTTTCCACCAGGACGGTACCAGTAAAGCCCGTAGCGGCCAGCTCAGTCAGTGTCTCGTAATGGCCGCTTGTTTCGTTGGAGAGCACCACATATTCTGGCGACTCGGATTGGATCGCATCCCTCAAGCTGGCATAACGAATGGGGAAATTGACCTCACGCTTGCTGACCACTGCGGTACGGCAGCCGAGATCCGTCAGCAATCGTGCATGCCTTGTGCCGATGGAACCGTAACCCACGACGAGCGACTTCATGAAAAGATATCTCCATAGTCCCCTTTGGCACGGTCATAATCGGCCAGGTGGCCGATGTCCAACCAATATTCCCTAATGGGGAAGGCCGAAACGCCCATGCCCGCGCCGATCAGTTTTTCGAAAAGCGTGGGCATATCGAAATACGTGTTCTTGGGGATGAAATCCAAGGCCTCTGGCTCAAGGACATAGATCCCGGCATTGACAAAGAATTTTTGTATCGGCTTTTCATCGATGCCGATGATGCGATGGTTATCGATCCTCACAACGCCATAGGGAACCTGGAAATCATATTCCCGGATGCACATGGTGGCCTTCGCATCGTGGCTCTTGTGAAAATCGAGCAATTGGCCAAAATTGACTTTGGTCAGCAAATCTCCGTTCATGACGAGAAGCGGCGCAGACGGCCTATTTCGAAGTAGGCTTAAAGCCCCCGCCGTACCAAGCTTTTCCGATTCGTGCAGATAGTCGATCGTGACGCCCCACTTCGATCCGTCGCCGAAATGATCCGTGATGATTTCCGACTTATAGTTAACTGAGAAATAGAACGTCTCGAAACCAGACTCCATGAAATTGAGCAAAATAGTTTCCAGTATGGGGCGCCCGCCGATTTTCAACATGGGCTTGGGGCAGTCTTCTGTGAGCGGGCGCAGCCTGACCCCTAACCCGCCCGCCATCAGAATCACTGCGTTATCGCGAGCTTGAGGCGCCAGGAATTCATCGAGGAACTCCAATCCTAAGAGAACGCCGCGGTCATCCACCACCGGGATGTGGTGAAGACCTTTCGCTTTCATGCGCGTCAGCAAGCTTTCTCTGTCATCGTCGGGGCGGCACACTGTCGGGCGACAGTTCATCACCTCCCTCACCGCACCGTCGAGCGGGATGCCCTTCAGAATTCCCCGTCGAATATCCCCATCCGTCACCGTTCCGACAAGGCGACCGCTGTCGTCCACCACCAGCGCGATTTGCATGGCGCTCGCGTCAATGATCTCGATGGTTCTTCGGATGGGCGTATCGACTGCGACCTGAATGTTCCGGAAATTTCTCATTCTTAAAACCTGGCTCAGGCTGATTGGAGTTCAGGACACTTCCCGAATCAGCATAAAGGCTTCTGCGTAATCAACGCCGATGCTCGCTCCCCTATACCGGGCCAACGCGCGGATCGCGGAAGGGCCCCGAGGAAAGGGATCGTCTTGAACTTCGGTCGAATACATCGCCATGATTTCAATTTTCCGCTCGATATGGTTGCTGACATCCACGTATATGTTCGGAATAAAAGTGCGATGCGGCTGAGGTGGAGCGGCTTCAGTGGAAGAGAGGGTTTCACAGGAAAGGACCCGCTTGACCCCCAGAGCCTTCATGTAAAACGTCTTGAGTACAGACATCGCCGCCGTAAAAACGGCTAGGTGATCCGAGTGCACGTCGCCACTGTGAACCAGGTAGACGACGTCAGGTTGGACGGCCGCAATCACTTGGCGCATACGGTCTATCAGTTCGGCTTGTGGCACGGTGTCCAAGCGAATAGTCGGAAAACCGAGCTTGACTATGCTAGCCATCCCAAAAGCCTTGCCTACCGCTTGGACCTCTTGCGCTTTTCGTTCGATATAATCGGACGTCCATTGAGGCACCTGAGCTTCGGTGATGATCAACCAGTGAATTTCGTGACCTTCCGATTTGTGCCGTAGCAAGGTACCGCCGCAACCGAGGGTCTCATCGTCGGGATGGGGGGAGATGGCGAGTATCTTCATGACAACTTATTCCGGGAAACCTTAATAGGTGATTGTTTTTCGCAACACCGCTTTGTCAAGAGAGACTTCCGACAATATTTTCGCGATGCGCGGAGCCGCGTACCCATCGCCATAGAGGCTTGGGCATTGTTTGACTTGGTCAAGGTAGGTCTCATCCCCCAGGGCGCGCTCGCACGCACTGCGTACCTTGCTTTCCGACGCTGCCACGCGCAATACGTTGGGCCCCACCTCTCGCAAGTCTTGGCGGGGTCCCACGAGGATGCCCGGGACCTTCAAGAATCCGGATTCGATCACGATCGACGAAGAGTTGCCGACGATGGCTGCACAGCGACGATACAGCGCCACGAACTGATTGCGCGGGAGATTGTGATACACGATCAGGTTGGGATACTGCGCCTTTGCCTCATCGATTGCTTGTCGGATCGCGATATTGCCCGGATCAAAGTTCGGATAACTGCACAAAACAGGATGTCCTAGGGATAGAATTCCTCTTAAGATCCCAGCCGTCTCGGCAGCCGGATCTTCCGCGCTCAGCAAAGGCGAGGGATGCTGTATGAGCAGGAAAAACGGCTCTCGAACATTTATGCCGAATTCTCGGTTTAGTTCCTCGTCAGACACGTCGGGTTCGGTTCTCAGTCTGTCCAATCCGGTTCCACCGGTCACCCAAATCTGATCGGGCGGTTCGCCCATTCGAATGAGCCGATCCCGGTGGCCTTCAGTCGCCGTGAAATGGAAGTGCGCGAGTTTCGAAATCGCTGGACGCAGGACCTCGTCCAACTCGGATGCGATGCACCGATCGCCCCCATCAAGATGGGCCACATGGATCCCGAGGAAATTAGCGACGATCGCGCCAGCAAATGCTTCCTCTCTGTCTCCGGCCACAAACAGCAAATCCGGCTGATTGGAGCCCAGAAAACGGGTGAGCCCCTCAACCAAATTGGAAAATGATAAGGCACGTCCTTCCCATGTCTCGGAGCACAGCAGCGACGGGATTTTCGCAACAACCGGAAACCCGTCTTGCTCAATGACCCTCACATTCAGTCCGTGGAACGGAGACAGCTGCCCGGCAGATGCGATGATTCCTGGCACCAGATTGGCCGCCTGGGAGGTAGCCTCTATGACAGGATGCAAAATATCGTATTCAGATCGCGCTCCGGTCAAAAAGAATATAGATCTCTTCATGCCCTCAGACTGTCCAACAGATCTTTGCGAGTGTCAATTAATGGCTCATGATAAAGGATGACGCTGAAGTCGTGGGGCAGGTAGTCATGACGCAATAGCACATAAGGAGTGATATCGAGCGCCAATTCCAGCACCTCTTCGGCGCGCCATGCCTGCATGTGCGGTGCAAATTTCTCGTACCGATCAGTCAAAATGCTGACGTGAGCGGCAACGGAACACAGATCGAATTGCTTTTTGGTGATCGCCTTTAACAGGCCTTTATTATGCTCCGTCCGAACATTATTGTGAATTCCCACCGCGACAGCGTAATCAAATCTTCGCGTTGGTTCCCAGTCTAAGAAATTGCCCGATTCAAACGTTGCATTAGGGAATCGTTCGTTGCATCTTGCGACCATTACCGGAGATATGTCGAATCCCGTGTAATCCGTGTCGATGTGTTTTGCCTGCAAATAGGCAAACAAATCGCCGACCCCGCACCCTACGTCCAGGACACTTTTCCCTGATAACGGGTGCAGTTGCAAAAACGCCTCAAACCGCATAAGTTGCGACCGCTTACTTGAGTCCACCTTTTCGCAATCGTCGGCGAAGGATCCGGCGCGCGTATCCCAATAGGTTTGAATCGACTGCAGGTCTTTATCAAGATCTTTATCTTTCATGATCACGAAGGCCTAAGGAGTTTGGAGAGGTTGTCGGCAACGTAGTACGCTTCCTCGTCGGTCATTGATGCATTTATGGGCAAGGACAGCAAATGAGCTCGCCAATACCCGGCATTGCGGAGGCTTCCGCGCGCGGACTCATGCCCCACAAGCGCATCGAGCCACGGATTGACGGCCGACCTGGCGTCGATACCCTTAGATTGCAAAAGAGCGGCAATATTTCCGCTGGAATCCCGTGTTCGCACGATGTAGCGATAATATGAATGTCCGGCAATGTTGGCGGGAACCGATAGCCCGGGAACGTCACACAGCTCTTGAGAGTAAATCGCTGCAATGGAACGTCGCCGTTGTAGAAACGATGGCATCTTCTTGAATTGCTCGAGGGCGATCGCGGCATTGACATCCGAGAGCCGGCCCGGAAACCCCGATGGCCGTCCGTTCTGCCACGCGCCAACCTGCGATGAGCTGTCAGAGTCGAGAAGGCCATGGATCTTGTCGGCGAGGTCGGGGTCGTTCGTTAACAACATGCCCCCGGTTCCGGCAGTGATATATTTCGTGCTGTTGAAGGAAAACACCGCTAGCGTTCCCCACGACCCGGCAGGGCGTGCTTTGGCATAGGTTGCCGGTGAGGTCGCACAGTCTTCGATCCAAGGGAGTCCCAGTTGCTCAATCGCATCGATATCGAGTGGCGCACCATAGGCATGGGGAGCAATAATTGCTTGAGTGCCCGCAGACAGGGACGAAGCTTCCAGCGTCAAGTCTTCGCGTGAAATATCCCCAAGCCCGGGCCTATGTCCCGCGCCCTCGACGGCATCAATCAGGGAGGGACAGGTTAGTACCGGCAGGGAAACCAGGCTGCATTTTGGCAGATCCAGTGCCCTAATGCCCAACGAAAGCGCGTGAAATCCGGACGCAACCGCAAATCCAAACCGCTTACCCGTGCGTATGCAGAACACCGATTCAAGTTTTTGCGCGATCTCGCCGTAGCCGACATAATTGCCCTTGAGGACAGCTTCCACGGCTTGAATCTCGTCTGTACCGACGCTCGGCCGCGAGTGAGGAAGACAGCTATTGGACCGGGCGTTCAAAGGTAGTCCCTTGCCTTGTCTCCGGCATTCAAAATCAGATCCACGGTTGAAAGGGCGCGGTCAAAGCCAGTCTTTGGAAAACACTGAGGGTATTCTTTGAATTGATAATCCTGGTAGTGCAAGTCGATGCCATTTTTGTCGAAAAGCCTTTCGTCCTGATATGCTTTCGCGCCCTGGCCGGACAGATAAACGGTAGCTCCCACCTCTTGACAGATAGCCAGGACCAGATCGTTCCTGCTGCCGTTCACGGAGAGTTCCGAGGCACGCACTCGAGTACATGTCACGCCTAACCGTTTGAAAATCCATTCCGACAATGCAATGTTAAGATCGGCAAGATAGGTCCATTCCGTTTCGATCAAGGCTCGCAGCCCTTGATCGATAAGCTGCTTAAACGGTGCCCGTGCGTAGGCCATGTTAATGCTGCGCAAATGTTTCTGTCGCCAATGTTGTGTGTTGTCAATGGGCGTTTGCTGAATCGTCGTCTCGAGCGAGGCATGCACTGGCACGGTCAGCCAAGCGGGTCCTTGTGCCGTCTTAATCTGATTTCGATTTTGGACCCCGTTTTTTTGATACTGTACGTTGTCGAGATAGACAAAAATATCCGAGGCAGCCGCCTTGGCCACATAAGGCAGCCACGGAATGTATTGGGGTTGGTGGATAGCAACGGTCGTCATGGATACGTTGAGTAGCGTCATTTATTCAACGTTCGGGCGGGAACACCAGCAACCGTCCTGCCATCGGGAACGTCCTCGATGACGACTGCACCAGCCGCAACCAGGCAGCCAGCCCCGATCCGAATGCCCTGAATTATCGTTGCGCCCGTGCCGATGTGACTTCCTTCGCCAATCGTCACTTCGCCGGAGAGAGTGGTTCCGGGTGCGATATGGACATGCTCGCCAATTTGGCAATCATGATCGACCAAGGCACCGGTATTGATAATGGTATTGCTGCCGACGAGGCATCCCGTCTGCACTATCGCTCCCGCCATCACCTGCACGCCGGCCGACAATTCAGCGGTTCTCGAGATGAATGCCGAGGGGTGGACGACACCTGCGAAATGATAGCCCATGCCCTTGAATCTCGCATATATATCGCCGCGCAATATCGGCGCTCTCACGCTTCCAATTCCATTCACCAAGCTTACGGTGTCCGGGGAGTGCCGCAAGATCTCCTGGTCGTTACCGAGGATCGGGACGCCCAGCACATTACCGCCATGTTTGCCCGAGGCTGCGTCGGTGGCACCCAATATTTTTACCGGAAGCAACAGAAGAGTGTCGATCAGAACCTTCGCATGCCCGCCGGCACCTATAATTATCAATGGGTTGTCCACTATTGAATCTGTTCATCCTGAAGAAAATCCCGGTCCGCAGTCTTGCCAAGCCACTCCCAGTACCGCATAGGGCTAATGCCATCTCCCGGGCGTTTCAGCGCCAGATTTTCGGCGGTAAAGAGTTCCCCTTTGTGGATGTCACGGGACGCCACTAGGCTTTTCCGCCCCGCCGGTCTATTTTCAATTTCCGATGGTGCTATTTTCTTGAGCGGGGAACCCAAGGCAGCTTCCACTTCCCTTATCCCTGCGACC
The DNA here is from genome assembly GCA_021817985.1 of Pseudomonadota bacterium. Lineage (GTDB taxonomy): Bacteria > Pseudomonadota > Gammaproteobacteria > Burkholderiales > JAKAFK01 > JAKAFK01. Next base: position 39,865 of record JAKAFK010000023.1, read on the forward strand.
ATCATTTTCAATTCATCAGGTTCGAGGCTCGCCTTGTGGTCTGGCCCCGGGAGATTCCTGTCTAGCGTAAAGTGCTTTTCAATCACCTTCGCTCCGAGTGCCGCAGCGGCAATTGGGACAGAAATTCCCGTCGTATGATCCGAATACCCGACGGGCAGACCAAAGGCGCAGGCCATCGAATTCATGGCATCGAGGTTGACATCTTCAAATGGCGCGGGGTATTCGGTGGTGCAATGCAACAAGGTTACATGCTTTTCCAGCGCAGCCTGCCCAGCGCTTGAATTATATGCGGCAACAAATGCATCGACAGACGGCATGGCTTCTTCCGGCGTCAAATACCCAAAGGCAAGTGCGCTCAGAGCTCCCTCAATTTCCGCAAGAGTACTCATTCCCGTCGACAGAATGATCGGCTTACCTGTTCTTGCGATGTCGAGCAAGAACGGAGCATTCGTTATATCCCCCGACGAAATTTTGATACAGGGCAGATCAAGCCTGACTAGCAGATCAAGACTTTCAGTGTCGAACGGTGTCGAAAGGAAACCTATCCCTCTGCTTGCGCTGTGACTCATCAGCACACCGTGCGCGGCCTCGTCCAGTTCGAGTTTTCGCAGCATCGCCAACTGGGAATCGTCTTCACCCGTATTCCGCACCTGATAGGCGGCCTTGTTAGCCAGTCTGCTAGCAAGCTTTGCGGCTTTGAATGTCTGAAATTTCACCGCATCGGCCCCCGCTTCCGCAGCAGCATCGATTAACCGGATCGCCATCTCGACCGAGCCGTTATGGTTCACGCCCGCCTCGGCGATGATAAAAACGTGTGTTGTCGGGTTCATCCTGTGTGGCCAGTAAAAGGGCTGAAACTATCGACCAGAGAAGCACTGCTCGGTATGTTGATTAGGCGCCGCTCGATGCTTTCGGCGATGCCGAGGTCTGACATCTTCGGGCAGGCCTCGTACATTTCGAGACGGTGCATGAGTGTCCATGCCGGCCTCGTCATGATCCCTGCTTCGTTCGTCGCGTCCAACAACCCGTCGCGGAATCGCTCGTTTCCGGGTTCAAGAATCAGCGCATTGAGCCAGTAGTTGCTCCTCGCGAAGGAGGGTTCGGCAAAGAACCGAATTCCCCCAAGGCCGGCGAACGCGGCCTTGTATTTTTCGGCGAGACCGCGCTTTCTTTCCACGAATCCCGGCAATGCCTCCAGTTGGGCGCATCCGAGCGCCGCATTGATATTGGGTAGACGATAGTTGTAGCCAATCTTGTCGTGCGTGAAAGACCACCTGTGAGGTATCTTCGCGGTCGTCGTGAGATGCTTTGCGAGCCTCGCAAGTTCCGCGTCGTTGGTCAGTATCGCCCCCCCGCCACCCGTCGTGACGATCTTGTTGCCGTTGAAGCTCAACGCCGACAATTTTCCGAGGGTGCCGGTGTGTCTTCCCTTATAGAATGACCCCAGGGACTCGGCAGCATCCTCAACGAGGGTGATTCCGAACCGCCGGCAGATTTCCAACAACGGATCAAGGTCGGCAGGGTGCCCGAACGTATGCATGACCACCAGCGCCCTGATGCGCCGCCCGGTCGCCCGGTTGAAGCAAGTGCCGTCACGGATCTCGACCGTGTCTTCAAGATACGCCTTCAGCTTATCGGGATCCACGCCCAACGTGATCTCGCTGCTGTCGACAAAATGGGGGACGGCTCCGCAATAGCTGACCGCGTTCGCCGTGGCGACGAAGGTCAGCGTGGGGATCAGGACTTCATCGTCGCGCTCGACGCCGGCGAGCCTCAGGCAAACATGGAGTGCTGCCGTGCCGTTGACCGTGGCGATCGCGTGCTTCGCCCCTGTGTATTCGGCAAGCTGCGCTTCGAAGCGGTCAACGAATTTGCCTACCGAGGAGACCCACCCCGTGTCCAGGCATTCCTTCACATACGTCCATTCGTTACCCGAGAATTTGGGCTCATGCAGCGCCACCGTGCCTTCAGGAAGGACGTTTTTCAGGATTTCCGTTATGGTGCGTGCGAGATCGATCATGCTTCAGAGGTTATAGATGTCCGCCTTGTAGCGGCTAAGGTTCTCCGGATCGGAAAACCACGCGACCGTTTCTGCGATCCCTCTCTCGAATCCTTCCATTCCCCCATAGGCGGGGCTCCATCCGGTAAGCGCCTTGGCCTTCGCATTCTCAGCCCACAGACGCTCCACCTCGCTCTTCTGCGGACGCAGGCGAATTTCGTCCGTTTCGATTTCGACATCCTGCGCCATGACCTTCGCGATCACGCGAACCGTCTCGCCTATGGAGACCTCGAAATTGCTGCCGATGTTGACCACTTCACCCACTGTTTTCTCGGATTCGGCAATAGCCATGAAGCCGCTCACCGTGTCCGAAACGAAGTTGAAATCCCTCGTTGGGCTCAACGCGCCGAGCTTGAGTTTTCTCCTGCCGCTGGCAATTTGCGTGATGACGGTTGGGATCACCGCCCTCGCGGACTGGCGGGGACCGTAGGTGTTGAACGGCCGAATAATCGAAACGGGGGTACCGAAGGCATTATAAAAGGACATGGCGATCTGGTCGGCGCCGATCTTGGTTGCGGAATAGGGAGACTGCCCCTGCAGCGGATGGTCTTCATCGATCGGAACATATTTCGCAGTGCCGTATACTTCGCTCGTCGAAGTGTGCACCACCCTCTTCAACTCCAGTTCCCTCGCGGCCTGCACGACATTCAGTGTGCCCTTGATGTTCGTGTCAACATAGGTGTCCGGCGAATGGTAGGAGTAGGGTATGGCGATGAGGGCCGCCAGATGCATCACGGTATCGCAACCTCTCATCGCGGTTTTGACACCGTGTGGGTCGCGTACGTCTCCTGCAAAGACATCGAACTTGCCCCTCACATCCTTGCCGCAATTGTCCAGCCATCCCCATGAATTGAAGGAATTGTAAAGGACAAAAGCGCGGACTTCGTGGCCCCGCCTCACCAGTGCTTCGGTAAGATGGGAGCCGATGAATCCGTCGGCCCCTGTCACCAAAATACTAGACATGGATCGTCATCCTATCATTAAGCTGGAAATATTATTCGCGTCCCCGAAATGCGAGATGCCAGGTTCCAAATATATGAGGCATTTTACTTGCAGGACTTTGCGTCAGGAGTTTTTGTGCGCGATTTTAACGTGACAAAAGAATCTTGGGGTGGGCTCACATGGTCTGTCACCGATGCGAGACGGGCCGCACATTTCCATGCCGACTAACCTGCTCCGCGAACATATCGACGCCGCGTGCCGCGTCATTCTGCGCGCACGGGGCCATGCCTTGGCGCCATTATATCGTACGCGGAGCCCCCAGAAGCGCGAGTGGTTCCGGATGTGGAGGGGCCTCCGCTGCGGCCTCCCCCTCCCAAGATATAGGACTATCGTTCGATACGCTTCATCATCTCGCGAAGGAACGCCGGCAGGTCGGCGGGCGAGCGCGAGGTGACGAGATTGCCGTCAACCACCACTTCCCGATCCTCATAGACAGCCCCCGCGTCTTTCAGCTCGCTCGAAACCGAGGCATAGCAGGTGGCATGGCGCCCCTTGAGAAGGTCCGCGGAAACGAGGATCTGCGGCCCGTGGCAGATGGCGGCCACCGGCTTGTTGTCGGCGAAGAATGCGCGCGCGATGGCCAGTGCGGCCGGCTCCTTGCGAACGGCCGCCGGCGCCCCTCCCCCAGGGAGGACGAGGAGATCGTACTCGTCGGCCTTGACCTCCCCGAACGACTTGTTCGCCTCCACCTCATAGCCGTGCTTCCCAGTGATCTTCCCCACCCCGGCGGAGGCGACATCCACGTCGACGCCCGCTTCCTTCAGGCGATAATAAGGGACCAGCAGTTCGGTATCCTCGAAGTGATCAGCGCTCAAGAACAAGGCCTTCATCGCAAATCTCCCGGTAGGCAATTGATCGCATGCGTCCCGTTGACAGGAGGCATCCCACAACACTTCTTTATAACCCATGGACCGGCCGATGCGCCAAACAGGCGACAGTCGGCATCAGCGCTCCGGACCCTTGGGGACGTGCGGGCACCCCTGCCGTGGCAATCGACTCGAGCGCGGAGTCCGGCATCATTTGTGCTTGCGGGAGGATCGGCGCGTGTTCGGAAGGTCGGGTTGAGGTCGACGAGGGGAACGCGCACGCTCCCCTCGCGGAAGCCCATAGGCGAGGCGGGTGCCCGACGAGGCTCCTCTTTGCGTCAGGCCTTGCCGTAGTATTCCTCGTACCAGCGAACGAAGGCGCCGATCCCAAGCGCCAGCGGCGTCTTCGGCTCGAAGCCCACCGCTTGGCGCAAGTCCTCGACGTCCGCATAGGTCGCGGCCACATCGCCCGGCTGCATCGGCAGCATGTTCTTGCGGGCGGGCCGGCCGATGGCCCGTTCGATCGTCTCGATGAAGGCCATCAGCGCCACCGGCTCATGGTTGCCGATGTTGTAGAGGCGATAGGGCGCATAGCTGCTCGAGGAGTCCGGATTCGCCGCATCGAAGGCGGCATTGGGCGTCGCCGTCCGGTCGAGCACGCGCACCGTCCCCTCGGCGATGTCGTCGATGTAGGTGAAGTCGCGCTGCATGCGCCCTTCGTTGAAGACGTCGATCGCCTCCCCCCGGAGGATCGCCCCGGCAAAGAGCGAGGGCGACATGTCGGGGCGTCCCCACGGGCCGTACACCGTGAAGTAGCGCAGCCCCGTCGTCGGCAACCCGTAGAGGTGGCTGTAGGTGTGCGCCATGAGCTCGTTGGCCTTCTTGGTGGCCGCGTACAGGCTCACCGGATGATCG
>JAKAFK010000098.1 GCA_021817985.1 Pseudomonadota bacterium
GGCACTTGGGTTAAGTCTGGGATGAATCTTGGCCCTGAGGGCTTTGCGGACGGCGGGGAGGTGCCGCGCAAAGAGCCACCCCCGGAGCCCAAGTGGCAGCCCCCGGAGTATCCGCTACCCGAGGCGGGCCAGCTAGGCTATGAGGGCGAGAATGCCAAAGTCAAGATCCGCCCCTTGGACCGTCCCCCGGCCACAGGCGGCAGCCTGCCGCTCTATGACTATCTGGGCGTGGGCCCCAAGCAGAAGATGGCGGCTGGCGGGAGCCCTGTTTTCATGAGCGATGGGACTGTGCCCGGGCAGGCTCGGGTAGCCGGAGATAGCTTGCAAAATGATACGGTAGACGCTAAACTGTCGCCCGGCGAGATCGTGATCCCCAGGTCTATTGCGCAGTCCCCCAATGCGCCTGAGGAGGCGGCCTCCTTTGTCGCGCATCTAATCCGGCGCGGGGGCGGAGGGTACGACAAGGTTGCGCGGGCTAAGGGCCGGAAGATGGCCGACGGGGGTAAGGTTGACGAGACCGCCGAGGAGGCCCCGCCTGCCGAGGCGGCTCCGTCTACCGAGAGCGTCGTTCCGAGCAATGCCGCAACTCGCTTCGTGCAGCACCTCAGCAAGTTACTCGGCGTGAAGGACCAGGGCGTCATTCGCAAGCGTCAGGAGTTGTACGAGGACGCGGAGAAGAAGACCAAGGACGAGTAATGGCTCGGCGGGTCGTAGACCAAGATGATCGTTACTTTGTGTTCGGCGATGGCACGGCTATCGCCAAGGCCGGGCTACGTCCAGAGCTAGTACAGCAACTAGCAGATGGCGGGTTTACCTTACCGCGCACGGCGCCTTATGAGACCGTAGCGCCCCCAGTGCCGACGCCTGAGCACCGTGGCAGCCTTTCGATTACAGACGCGCTGCGCACGGCGGCGGGCTTCGTCTCTCCGACAGCTGGAAGCCCCGGGGCTGCGGCCGTGGCGGGTATCCGCTCTTTGCTGCCGGGCAGCCCTGGGTACAGGGAGGAACTAGCTCGCTACAACGAGGAAGCGGCGCCAGGAATCTGGACGAAGCCTGGTTCAGTGATGGAGCAGCCCTTCGGGCCCGAGGCAGCAGAGCGCTCAATGGCGATTGCCATGGGGACGGGATCGCACGCGCCGTACGATGTGCCGGGGCCTGCGGGCTTCGTGTCGGCCTTGGATAAGGCGGCCGAGGGTGTGAAGGTTCCCAAGATGTCGGCTCAGCAGTGGCGCAAGACCCTCGCTCAGTCGCCTGGGGTTACATTGGAGGAGATGCAGCATCGCGGGCTAGAAAACCTGTTCACGTCGCCTGCGGCGCCTGAGATCGCCGAGTACGTGCAGCCTAGCAATCCCTCGGTGCCCAAAGAGCAGATGCTCGCGCACCTTCGGGCTAATCCGATGGAAAATGTGGTGCAGAGCACCCGTCTTGAGGGCACCAGGCCGCCCACCCCAGTGCAAGTTCTTTCGGCGACAAAGGCCCCGGATGGTTGGAGCGTTCGCGTGCGGTACGGCAATACGACCTATGATGATAAATTTGTAAACGAGCCATCGGTGACCACGCCGGAAGAAGCGGTTAAGTTCGTAGAGGATTGGTACAAGCAGGTTCAACAGCCTGTATCGAATACGCACTATCAGGCGTATTTTAATGACTATGCGCACGAGCCCCACTCGTATCATGAAGTCCTCGTAAATTCTCCGACGGCTGAGGGCTTTCAAGGGCACTTCGGCGAAGCGGGCAAGAACCTCGTCGGTAATATGATCGCGGCTCGGCGTACGCTTGCTGACGGCACTCCTACGTACGGCATCTTTGAATGGCAGAGCGACCTGCATCGTCAGGGTAGCGAAAAGGGATACGAAATTCCTAACACGCCCGAGGCGCAAGCTGCGCACATGGCAAAGGCTCAGGAGCTAAACGAAACGCTGGCGGCTCTTATTGATCGCCGCTCCCAAGCTTTAACGGATTTTTTACAGCATCGTCCAGCGCTGTACGAGGCTACGCAGGGGGCGCGCGACAGCAGAACGGCTGCAATCCGGTCGGGGCTTGGTGAGGCAGCTCCTCTAAGGAACGGGTTGCGGGCCGCGCGCGCTGTTGCGGATGCTCCGCGTGGCGCTCGTATGTGGGAAAGAACCCCAGAAGAAGCCTTCGATGCGGCGCACAGGGTTACAGAATTGGATAGGCAAGTGCGCGATGCCGAACTTGCGCGCGATGAACATATGGCGACAGGGCCCGGGCAAGGCATCCCTAATGCAATCTACAAAGGGGAAAAGTTCGACGAGCACATGGCGAAGCGCGCAGTAATCAACGCCATTAATCAAGGACTGGACACTGTGTCGTGGCAAACCGGCGATACTGTTGGGCAGCGGTGGAGCGGGGAGCAGACAGGCAAGAGCTATGCTGCGCAGTACGACCAGCGTATGCCTGCGATTTTTAAGAGGATTTTAGGCAAGGACGCGGTCGACCAGAACTGGATTGCCAATGAAACGCAGCCAGCTACGACAGAGTCGATGGCGGCGCGGCGGTCGCACCCAGAACAAACCGGTGGCGAAAAAGTCTGGACCGCTCGCATTTCCCCCGAGGTTCGTGCTAAGATACTGAAAGAAGGACTTACTTACGCCCATGGCGGAATGGTAAAACCAATGCGCGAGACTGCGACTCACTTCCATGTTGGCTCGTACCGCATCGCCAAGAAGGGGCTGAATAAGAAGACCCTCGATGCGCTCAAGCTGCGCTTTGCTGAGGGCGGAGCTGTTCCGGACGCGGGTACTACGCCTGCAACCGCAGCTCCCGGGCAGTTCGCGCTTCCGGCGCAGCCGGGCACTGCTGCAGCGGTTGCGGCCGGCGCCCCTGGACCAGCGCCCGAAGCCGCGTTGACCCCACAGACGCCGGCTGCGGACGCGGTAATGGCGGGCCAGCCGCCGGGCGCGACGGCCCCGGTGAGCTACATCTCCTCGGGCGGGCCCCCGGTCATCGACCTGTCGGGACCTCCGACCAACCCGTACCACATCCCTACGGCGTCTGTCGTTGCGGCTGGGCTCGGCATGGGCGCGTTCGGTAGCCCCATGGGCCCGCTGCAGGGCGGAGTTACACCGGCTGCGCCGGCCGCCGCGCCTCTGATTGCTCCGGGCGTCACGCCTGCGGACGTTGGCAACGCGCCCGCCGTGCAGCCCCAAGGCCCCGCGCAGCAGGGCCCCGGGCTTCCCCCGGACCCCACCTTGTTCAACGTAACCGGCGCCATCGGGCAGTACAAGGCGGGAGTCCAGCAACAGCAGGACGCGTTGGCCGCGCAGGGCCCGATCATCCAGAAGTATATGAACGCCATGGCGAGCATCAATCAGGATCAGGCCAATCTCAACGTGAAGGCTGGCCAAGACCTAGATAATCTGCGTACGAATTTCATGAAGCAGAATGGCCAGGTCATGCAGGACATTGCCACGGCTAAGATCGACCCGAACCGATTGTTCGCCAACCAGAGCACGGGTGAGAAGATCATGGGCGGCATTGGCATGATCCTCGCAGGCATCGGCAGTGGTTTGACCGGACAACCGAACCTCGCGGTGCAACTGATTACGCGGGCCATCGACCGCGACGTTGAGGCCCAGCACGCGAACTTGGAGAACAAGAAGTCCATCGTGCGCATGAACATGGACCTGCTGAATAACGACTCGCAGGCGATTCTCATGGCACGCGCTACCGGACTCGCAGCAGCCAGTGCGATGCTGGAGCAGCAGAAGAACCGCATGGGGGCAGAACTTGCGCCGATGAATATCGAGCGAGCGCAGGGCCTTCTCCAATCAGAATACGCCAAGACCATGGACCAGTTCGCGGCCAACGGCTTGCAGCAGAACTTGGCTCGGTACAACATCGGCTTCCTCCAGGCGCAGCGCAACGCTTTGATGATGCTGGCCGACCCTCACGGCATGATTACTCGGCAGGGCTATGCGGCTGCGCAGTTCTACATCAAGCCCGAGCAGCGCGCAGGCATGGGCCTCAAGCCTGTGGTAGTTCAGCGCGGAGTGGACAAGGATGGCCGGCCCATCATGATGCCAACCAGCCAGATCATCCTGGCCGGGGATGCCAGCGGGAAGAACACGGCCGAGGCGGCCTACAAGCAACTGGGGCTCTCTGAGGCCGCAGTAGCGCGCTTCAAGGCCTTGGAGCGAAAGTATGCGGGCAAGGGCACTCTGGCTCCCGAGGCAGTGAGCGAGGCCATCAATGAGGGTGAAGCGGCTAAGGGCATCTTGAACCTGGCCTTTATCGCCGGCGGCTTGAATGTGGAGAAGCCCTACAAGAACGTTACCGAGGACGTGCAGAGTTTCATCAAGAACCCTGTCAAGATCACGCCGGCGTGGTTTCATACCATGCGCGGCGTTATCCGCCAGATGGAACAGGCCAACGGCACGTATCGTCAGATGATCGACGGTACTGTGACTCCCGGCCCCATCCTTGAACCTGCGCCGCTTGGAGCGCAGCAATAATCTATGAGCGATCCCGTCACCACGCCGACCCCCACGCCGGTTCAGCCGCCCGCTGAGCCGCCGCAGACGCCTGCTGAGATCTCTGCGGCAGCGCCATCCACCACGCCGGATTTCTTCTTTAGGAACCCGGCCAACGGTATCGTGTACCGTGTCGGGCCCGATCAAGCCCCGATGCTAGCTCAATCCGGCTTCCAGCAGGTGCAAAGCCCTGCGGGCGAAGTTGGCGCCGGGTCCTTTGAGGAACTGAAGGCCCTTGGCGAAGGCATCCTCGGCGGCGTTGCACCGGTCGTCGGCCCGGCCTATGAGGCCGAGGTCTTCGGCAACAAGGCCGAGCAGTTGCGGCGCCTGCAGGAGAATCCGTGGCTGCACGGCATCGGCACGGGCATCGGCATCCTCGGCACCGCCGGGCTAGGGGCCTTGGGCGCTGGGGCCAAGGCCGCCGGGGTAGGGGCGGAAGCGGCGGAAGGCCTCTCGGCTGCGGCGCGGCTCTCGGCGCCTGGGCTCATCGAACGCGCTGGCGCGGGCGTGGAAGGCGCACTGGCGCGGGCGGCACCCGAAGCCATTGGTGTCCCGGCCGGCATCATGGCCGGGCCTCTGACGGCCGCGCAGGCGGCGGCCCCGGTGCAGGGAGCCTTTGCCCGCATGGCGGCAGCTGCGGCCAACCAAGCGACGCAGGGCGCGCTTTACGGGGCGGCTGACGTAGGCAACCGGCTGGCGCTTGGTGATGATCTGACGGGCGAGCAGATCATGCGCGAGGTCGGCGCAGGCATGCTGTTCGGTGGAGTCCTCGGGGCTGGGGGCTCGGCCCTTGCCTCTGCGGCACGGGATCTCATTGGTGGCGCGGGGCGGACGGTTGAGGCCTTGGGCGGCAGGCTCTCGTCCTCGGACCGGACCACAGCGCAGTTGCTCATCAAGAACCGTGGGGTCGTTGCCTCGATTGATGACGCCATCCCGGGCGCGGCCAAGATGCTGGACAGCGCCACTCCCGAGGCTGCGGACTTCGTCCTCAAGAACGCCAAGAAGATCGTCCAGGCCGAGGACAACTTGCCCGGGCTGATGGAGGTCTTGTCGCGCGTGGACAATGCGGGGCAAGGCACGCAGATCTTGGAGAACTGGGGCAAGCTCCTGCGGACCCCAGTCGAGCGAGAGGTGGCTGGCGTCGAGTGGCAGTCGGCGTTGACCGACCTCGCCAAGACCATGCGTGAGTCCGGCATCGAGCACAGTACTGAGTGGCGGCCCAAAATCATCCACGACCTTGTGGGCGGCTCCATCCAGTTGCCGGACGGCACTACGCGGTTCTGGGTGCCTCGCAGCGCGGCCGAGAATGCCGCGAACAAAGTCCTGATGGACATCGACAGCGCGGCACAGCTTGGTCGGGCGCGGATGATGGACTACTACGCGCCGGAGATTACCCGACTGGAGAAGATTAGTGGGCAACTACAGGATCAGCTTTTTGCTGGTAAGTACCCGGAATCTAACAAGTTTATCCTCCGGCCAGACAAGACTCCCGAGGACGTGTTTAACGAGCTGCAAGGCGTGCGGCGGCAGTTGCGGTCCAAGCTTGTCTATGACCGGGCGGCGCCAGTCCCTGCCAACGAGATCGGGAACACAGCTGCCCTGCGCAAGAGTTTGGCGGCTGGCGTCAGCGATACGTTGCATGACAGGACTTACTGGAGCCGTCTGGCCGATGTGCAGAAGACTTACGACGCGGCCAAGAGCGCGCATATCGATGCCACCAAGCAGTTCAACGCCGCGTTCTTGGACAAGACCACGGGGCAGGCCACGGCGGCCAAGACTGACGCTTGGCTGAAGCAGGTGGCCGATGGCCGGGGCCGAGACTATACCAAGACGCTGCGCAATTACTTCGACACCTCCAAGGCTTACGCCGACGTAATGGCGCAGAACGGCATGGCCGAGGGCGCGAGCGTCAGGAAGATCATCGAGGCGGCCGAGGCGCGCTTCAACGACACGCTGGCTCGTGGTCACGTCACGCGGCTCGTGGATGACTTGGCGTCCCGAGGTGCCCTACCACCCGCCAGCCTGGCCAGCGGCCAGCTAGCCGCGTACGTCGCGGCGCGGGCTTCTGGCATTCCCGGAGCCGCAACTGTGGCCGGTGTACTCAACCGCCTGCGGTCTCCGTCTCTCGTGGCCGCCGTCCTGAGGGCTACGGACGCCGTGAAGCTCAGCTTCGACAAGGCCTTGAACTCCGGCGTGGCCCGGCTCTTTAGCGGGGCGGCTACAGGTGCCATGACAGCCCCGGTCGCGCGGCCGTTCAAGCTAACTCCCGAGAATTACAAGGCTTATGCCAACGCCATCTCGTCCTATGCCGGAGCCCCGGACGTTACGGCCACGGCCATCGAGGGCCGGCTTGAGCCCGTGATGACCGTGGACCCGATGATGGGATTCCGCATCCACAAGCAGACGATGAACACCACGTCGTACATCAACACCAAGCTACCGAGGCCGGCGAAAATCGGGCTCTTGGACCCCGACTACGCGCCGTCGTCCTCAGAGCTGCGGACCATCAATCGGCACATCGAGGTGGCGCACGACCCGCTCCAGGTCCTTGCCTTGGCCAAGGAAGGCAAGCTGACCGAGGAGCATGTCCAAGCTCTTGATGCTACAAGTCCGCGAATTGCCAACGAGATTCGCCTGGCCGTTGCCGAGAAGATCGCCACCGATCCTGGGGCCGTCAAGAAGTTGCCGCGCTCGGTGCAGCAATCCATCGGGCATCTGCTTGGCCAGGACTTGACTTGGGGCCAGTCCGCGCTAGCGATTGGTGGTACGCAGCGCTTGTATCAGTCGATGGGCACGCCGCAAACTGCTGGAGAGGTGGGCGAACGTCCGAGAAACGTTGCGCTTTCTACCGACTCCATGTATGCTACCGGCACTGAGGCAGTTAACCGCAGCCTAGGGAGGGCATAGCCATGCCCTACAAGTCCGACGCGCAGCGCCGTTACTTCCATGCCGCCGAGGAACGCGGCGACATCTCGCACAAGACCGTGCACGAGTTCGACGAGGCATCGAAGGGCAAGCATCTCCCTGAGAAGGTCAAGCACGATGCCAAGGGCGGCGTAGTCGAGTGCCCCAGGTGCGGGCACATGTTCAAGGGCGGTCTAGTGGAGCCCGAGGTCTGGGCTGAGCCTGAGGAAGGCCCCGAGAAGCCGGAGTTCAGCGAGTTCGAGGAACACCTAGCGGGGCGATACCCCTCCCGCCGCAAGTAAGGAGATGACAATGAAGAGACTAGCTCTTGCAACTGTACTTATTCCCTCGTTGGTTCTTGCGACTGACGTAAACGGGCGCGCCAATGGTACTGGAGTGACGAGCGAAGTGCTTGTCCTGAATGCGACACAGACGGCGATGCCAGCGGCGCCGTTGAGTGACCGGCGGGCCATCGAGATCCAGAACCTCGGTCCAAACGCGATTTACTGTGCTGTTGGCCCAGCTTCAGCGCCCCCGACCGCCGTGCTCTTGAAGAGCCGACAGATCGCCGCGTCGGGTGGCGTCTGGGCGGTGGACGCTGGCCCTAACATCATCGTTCGCTGTCTCGCCGCCACGGCAGATCAGGTGACGGGCGCCGCGACGGTCGTGACGGAGGTTCGCTAGGCATGCGCCGCCTCCTCCGCAGCATTGGGCTCATGCTGGGCGCCATCCTAGCGGCGTTCACGATCTTCCTGACGGCGTTCGCACCTCGCCCCGCGCTGTCGGAGATGTTCAGAAGTCCGGGAAGTGCGAGTGCAAGTCTTGTTTTGGGCTGCGCCATTGATGCGTTGGTGGGGCGGCCCGTCAGCGTGATGTGTTACGGTGCCACAGGGAACGGCGTCAACAAGCGCGTCGCGAACAACTACTAGCCATGCCCCGCCTGCTCTTCCTCCTCGTCGCTGCGCTGCCCCTCCCGGAGTCGTGGAGGCGGGCTGCCGTGAGGCGAAGGATGAGACGAAGTAACTCGATGTGGACTTCAACGATTCGGGTGAAGAAGATTCGATGGAAAGTGAGGCGAAGGATGAGACGAAGTAACTCGATGTGGACTTCAACGATTCGGGTGAAGAAGATTCGATGGAAAGTGAGGCAGGTCATGCAAGCACGTCACCTCGCGTCGCTCCTCGTCGGCGTCACGCTAGCTTTCGGGGCTGCGGCGGACACCTTCAAGAACAACTCGGCTGCCGGGGACGTGTCTTCCGCAAGCGTCACCGCCTCCGGGAGCACGACGGCGCGCTCGCTCGCCGACCGGGCGGCGGACTTTGTTTCCCTCGGCAACACATCGACCGACAGCGCGCCCCTGGGAGCGGAAACGCTTGGTGCCAGCGGGTGGACCAGTGCTGGCTGGACCGGGAGTCAGAGCATCGGTTGGACTCATACTGCCGGGAATACGTCGGTGTTGTCCGCCGCTACACTCGTGACCGTCGGGACGGCCTATCAGGTGTCCTGGACGATCACCGGCAGAACGCTCGGCAGCGTCGAGATCCAGGTAGGCGGGCAGACATCAGGCGGTGGAATCACGGTCAGCGGAGCATTCGGTCCCCAAGCCACGGCCAGCAGTGGGCTCTCTGGCCTCCCTACGATTGATTTCGATGGGACAGTCGCCCTGTCCGTCCGGGCGATCATCGGGACCAGCTCGGCCACATTGCTGCTCAGAGACAGCACAGGAACGCTGCGGTTTGAAACCCGCACGTCCAGCGCCGCGCGGAATTCATTTCTGGGGCTCGGGGCCGGTGCATCCAACACCACCGGTATCAACAATGTCGCCGCGGGCACGAACGCGCTCTACTCCAACACCACAGGTATCAACAATGTCGCCGCAGGCGCGAGCGCGCTCTACTCCAACACCACTGGTAACAACAACGTCGCCGCAGGCGCGAGCGCGCTCTACTA